>NZ_JBDXXH010000002.1:338777-677554 GCF_040373385.1 Nitratidesulfovibrio sp.
CGGAGAGGCCCGTCCGTGCCGCCGTCCATATGGGCGCCCCGTCCCAGCCGGTCCAGCAGGGCAAGGGCGTCCTCCACGCTGTCCGGCTGGTACAGGTCGAAGTGCGGCATGCCGTCGCGTACTGTTGCCATGTCGGGCTCCTGTGCGGGTCAGACGTTGGCCGAAAGGCTGCGCGGGCGGTTCGCGCGGTTCTTTCCGTTTTCCGGTTCCATTGCGGCCAGCACGGCGTCGACCATGACCGGCGCGCGGATGAACGCGTCGTCGCCCATGGCGTGGGCCAGCGCGCACAGCACTGCGGCGCAGGCGGCGCCGGTGGGCGGCTCGCCGATGCCCCGCGCCCCCACTGGGGTTTGCGGGTCGGGGATGCCCACGGCCCCCCAGGTGAACCGCTCGGGCATGCTGAGGATGGTCGGCGGGCGGGTCTGGTGGAAACGCTTGGCCACGGGCAGGCCGTAGCGGGTGTCATAGAACCATTTCTGGGTGGTGGCATGACCGATGCCGAGCATGGAGCGGCCCACCATTTGTCCGCCGAAGGCGCGGGGATGGACGACGCGGCCGGCGTCGGCCTCGGCATGGAAGTCGGTGATGCGGTACATGCCGGTTTCGGTGTCCAGTTCCACCTCGGCGAAGGCGGCGACGTACGAGTAACTCTGTCCGTCCCTGGGAAAGGCGTCGCGGGCCACGGCCACGAGTCCCTGCCCGGCCAGGGCCGCAACGGCCGTCCTGGTCATCCCGTGCACGTCGGCCGGACATTCGTGGCCGTCGTAGGCGCCGCCGAGTTCGATGGCCCGCCGCGCCGCCTCTCCCAGGCTCAGGCCGCGCCCGTCGCCGCGCCGGAATACCCGTCCGCCGCCGACGTCGTAGTCCTCCGGCGCGCCGCCCAGGGTGGCTGCGGCGATACCGACAAGCTTGCGCCGGGCGTCAAGGGCCGCCGCAAGGGCGGCGCGCGACATGGAATGGATGGTCTGGCTGCCGCCGGAAATGCAACTCCACGGCAGATGCCGGGCCGTGTTGCCCCACAGAATTTCGCAGGCTTCCCAAGGTACATCCATGGCGTCGGCCAGCACGCGCTGCACGTCGCTGAACGATTCGGTGCCCAGGTTGCCGACCCCGCAGTGGATGCGCAGCCGTCCCTCGGGGGTGATGATGAACAATCCGTCGAATCCCACGGTTCCGGCCACGAAGCACCCCGTGGCCACTCCGATGCCGCGCCGCACCGTGCCCGCGTCCGCCGGGCGGGCGCGCCGTTCGCCCCAGCGAAATGCCTGGGCCCCCTTGTCCAGCGCTTCGCGCACGAAGGCGCTGGTGGCGGCGTTGAGCGTGCCGTCCGGCCTGGGAGGCCCGACGGGGGCGCGGCCCGCGGGCGCGTTGATGTGGCACACGTCCAGCGGGTCGAGGTTGAGCCGCCGCGCGGCCTTGGCCAGCAGCGGCCCCATGAAGGCGCTGACCTGCAACCCGCCGGGGGCCGTCTGCGCGCCGCGCACGGGCGTGTTGGTGAGTACCGGCACCCCCCGCCAGCGCATGGCTTGGGGCTGGTAGAGCAGCGATCCCATGCGCCCGGCAATGGCGGCGTCGTGCTGCTGCTCGTAGGGGCCGTTGTCCTGCACCACGAACAGGTCCAGCGCCAGAAGGCGGCCTTCCGGGGAGAAGCCGGCCTTCATGCGCCCGGCGAGACTGGGCCTGGCCCGGCCGATGTACTGTTCCTCCTCGCGGGTGACGCGCAGCATGACCGGGGCATTGGCCTTGCGCGACAGCAGGGCGGGGATGATCACCGACACCGAGGCGGTGATCTTGCCGCCGAAGCCGCCGCCCGTGTACTCGCTGAGGAACACGATGTCCTTGGGGTCCATGTTCAGCCAGCGGGCGATGGCCGGTACGGTCTGGATGGTGCTCTGGGTGCCCGCAGCCAGGAACAGCTTGCCGTTTTCCCACCAGGCCAGGGTGGAGCGCGTCTCCAGGGCCTGATGGCTGACGTTGGGGGTGACGAAGCTTTCGTCCAGCACCAGCGCGGACTGCCGGAAGCCGGCCTCCACGTCGCCGTAGCTCCATTCCGCGGCGGCCTTGCCCATGGGCAACCTGCCCGGACCGGCGGCGCGGAAGTCCTCGTCCGTCCATTTCAGCCGTCCCACCGCGGCCTGTTCGCCCGCCTTGGCGGGGGGGAGCCAGACGTTGCCCCCGGTACGGGCGTCGGGGCCGCCGGGGCGCAGGCTGTCCAGCGGGTCCGTGACGAAGGGCAGGGGAGCGAATTCGATCTCGATGGCCTCGATGGCGGCGACGGCGGTGGCGTCGTCAACGGCCGCCACGGCCAGCACGGGAGCGCCCTGGTGCAGTGGTTCCATGCTCAGGGCGGGCTCTGCCCACGGGCTGGCCTTGATGGTGGCGCCGCTGTCGGCCACCGAATCCGCCGGGGGCGGCAGTTCGTCGGCGGTGAGAATGGCGCGCACACCAGGCATGCCCTGGGCGGCGCGCGTGTCCAGGCGGGCGACCCGCGCATGGGGCATGGGGCTGGTCAGCAGTCGGCACGCAAGCATGCCTTCGGCCCGGAAGTCCTCGGCGTAGCGGGCCGCGCCGGTGAGCTTGGCGCGCAGATCGGGCGTTGTGTAGTCGCGTCCGGTCAGGTTCGGGGTGAACAGGGCGGCGTCCGTCGGCATGGCTACCCCCTTCGCATGTATTCGGCCCCGCGCAGGAGGCCGGTGAGGATCTTGTCGTAATCCTGGCAACGACAGAGGTTGCCTGAAACGCCGTGGGCCAGCTGTTGCCGGGTGGGGTCGGGGTTGGTCTTCAGGTAGCCGAGGGCGGTCATGAGAAAGCCCGGCGCGCAGTAGCCGCACTGAAAGCCCTGTTCGTCCAGGACGCCCTGCTGGAGCGGATGCAACTCACCGCCGGGGCTGGCGAGGCCCTCCACCGTGAGAATGGCCTTGCCCAGGACGCTGTGGGTGAGGGTGGAGCAGGAATAGACCGGTACATCGTCCACCAGCACGGTACAGGCCCCGCATTCGGCCCTGTCGCAGCCGACCTTGACCCCGGTCAGTCCCAGCTTGCCGCGCAGGGTCTGGGCCAGGGTTTCGTTGGGCAGCACGTCCACGCGGCGCCGCATTCCGTTGACGGTCAGCGTGACCAGCCGTTCCACCGTGCCCGGGGCGGTTCGTGCCGCCGCGCCGCCGCGCGCGGGAAGCAGCGGCACGGAAAAGGAAACCACGCCGGTGGCTATGACGCTTCTGATGAACTGCCGCCTGGTCATGCCCGCCGGGCGCGACATGACCGCATCATGATCGCACATCGCAACTCCGTATGGTGTCCCGGCGGAGCCGGACAGTTGTAGGGCCGCGGTGCGCCGGTGGGGCTGGCGCAAGGCCTGCGGGCCGCCATCAGGCGGTGGCCGGAATGTCCGCCGCCCGTGCCTGCAGGTTCTCCCGGCCATGGCGGGGGGAGACGGCACCTGATTCTGCCATCCTTTTTCGCCTATTCGTGACTGCATGTCTTTGCATTTTTCTGGCGAAACGTTGCCTAATTCTCTTTGGGGCGTCTTGCTGGCCCGAGGGGCATGGCACCGGTGAGCCAGCCGGGCCATGCGGCAGACGAAGGAATGGCAGGCATGCGCACGGGCGCATGCCTGCCGGAAGCGTTGACGGGGGGGTGAGCAGGTAGTGTCGGCGCGTATGCCGCTGCCTACGGAGCGGTGAAAAGAGTGCGGCCTGCGCCGTTGCCCCATCCGGCCACCACCGCCAGGCATTGGGCGGCGTCGACCGGACGGCTGAACAGGTAGCCCTGGAAGACCTGGCACCCCAGTTCCACGAAGCGCACGAACTGCTCGTGCCGTTCCACCCCTTCCACCACGGTGGTGATGTCCAGGCTGCGGGCCAGGTCCACGATGCTGCGCACGATGTGTTCGTTGATGTCGCCGTGGCTGGCCTCGGTCAGCGAACGGTCGATCTTCACCGTGTCCACCGGAAACTCGCGCAGGTAGCGCAGCGAGGCATGGCCCATGCCGAAGTCGTCGATGGCCACGCGCACGCCCGCCGCGCGCAGGCGGTGCAACGCTTCGATGGTGCGCGCGTCCGGCAGCAGCACGGTGGATTCGGTCAGCTCCAGTTCCAGCAGGTGCGGGGCAAGGCCGGTGCGCGCCAGCACGGCCAGCACGTCACGGTCGAAGCGCGGGTTCTGCAACTGGCGCGGGGCCACGTTGACCGACATGACGAAGCCGTCGGGCACCAGCCCTGTCCACGCCACGCGCCGGGCACAGGCGCGATGCAGCACGAACATGCCCAGCCGGTCGATGATGCCGATGTCTTCGGCCAGGGCCACGGTGATGGGCGGCGCAATGCGCCCGTAGGCCGGATGGCGCCAGCGCAGCAGCGCCTCGGCCCCGTGCGGGTGCCCATCCACCCCTGTCTGGGGCTGGTATTCCATGAACAGTTCGCCCTCGCGGGCAAGGGCGGCGGCCAGATCGTTGGCCAGCGAGGCGGCCAGACGGCCCTGTTCGCCCGGCTGGTCGATGCACTTGCGCCCGCCCGGTCCCACCTCGTTGCCGTTGGCGGTGCGCAGCAGCGCGGCCAGGATGTGCCTGCCGTGCCGTTCGCGCAAGGCGTCGGATGCCCGCACGAAAGGCAGGTACAGGGCCATGCCGAGGCCCAGGTTGAACGCCTGCATCAGCGAACCGGCCACGGAGCCCGTGGCCGCATAGCCGTTGAGCAGGGGCGGGGTGGTCCAGACCACGTCGGCCACGGTGTATGGCACAAGATGCAGCAGGGTGGCGGCATGCGCGGCGACGGTCTGTGCCAGCGGCACCAGCAGGAAGGGTATCAGGTACACCGGGTTCATGACCATGGGCAGGCCGAACAGCAGCGGTTCGTTGACGTTGCACAGCGCGGGCAGCAGGGACACCAGGGCCAGCCTGCGGGTGCCGCTGTCGCGGCTGGCGTACAGGATGGCGGCGATGAGGCACAGCGTGCTGCCGGAGCCGCCCATGCGGGTGAACACGTCGAAGAAGGTCTTGGTCAGCACGAACGGCGGCGCCTGGCCTGCCGCCAATGCTGCGGCGTTGGCCACACCGGCGGGGGCGAAGATGGCGTCCTCTATGGGAAACAGCAGGTTGGGGCCGTGCGCCCCGAAGAACCACAGCACCTGCGACAGGCTCGTGTACAGCAGGCCGAGGCCCAGGGTGTTGCCCCCCTCGATGAAGGGCTGGCTCATGGCGGTGCGCAAGGCGCCGTGCAGGTCGGTGATGCCGGTATCCACCAGGCCCACGCGCAACAGGCTGAAGATGACGATGGTCAGCATGCCTGCGGGCATGACGGTCAGGATGTCGCGCACCACCGGGTCGTGCCCCACGGCCTCCAGCGGCAGTTGCAGGCGTTTCACGTCCGACAGGCGCAGGAACAGCCCCGACCCGCTCACGGAAACGAGGAACGCCAGCAGCAGGCCCCGGTCCATGGAGAACATGTCGCGCCAGGGCATGTCGCTGGCCGGGTTGGTGACCACGAAAAAACAGGCCACCACGACGATGGCGGACATGACCGGGCTGACGAACTGCCCGCCGCGCCGCTGGTTGTATACCATGGCCATGGTGCCGCTGAAGGCGCACAGCACGGCCAGCGCGGCGATGCCGAAGGTGCCGGAAATCAGGGCGTCGCCCATGGTGATCCACGCCGTGCCGAACAGCGCGTCCAGCGCCCGGCGCAGCATGGGGAAGGGCGTGTGCCGCACCATCAGCGCGAAGGCGCCCACCGTGACCAGCGGCAGCACCAGGGCCAGTGCGCGCTGCACCGCGATGATTACGGGCTGGTCGGCCACGCGCTCGGTGACGTCGGTAAAGACCACCGCCAGTGGCCGCCACCACGGGGCAACACGGCGGGCCGCGTTGTGGGCGGCCACGTCACCCGTGGTCCGTTCCCCGCCCGTGGACGGCGGAACGGTTTCTTCGGCGGTGCCCGCCTTCATGCGGTCTCCTGGGGGATGCGGCGGACCGCGTTACGCCTTGGGCGCATTCACCACGTTGGCGGGCGAACCGGCCAGGAAGGCGCGGATGTTGTCCGCCGTGATGCGCATCATGGTCTGGCGCGCGGTCAGGGTGGCCCAGGCAAGGTGCGGGGTGATCAGGCAGTTCTTGGCCGTCAGCAGTGGGTTGTCCGGCCGGATGGGTTCCACCGCCACCACATCCACGCCAAGGCCGCCCAGATGGTTGTCGTTGAGGGCGGCGGCCACGGCGGCCTCGTCCAGCAGGGGACCGCGCGCGGTGTTGATGAGGATGGCGCCCTGCTTCATGGAAGCCAGGCGCACCCGGTTGACCATGCCGCGCGTGGCGTCGGTGAGCGGGCAGTGCAGGGTGACCACGTCGGACCGGGCGAACAGCTCGTCAAGGGAGACGTAGGCGAACGGCTCGTACCCCGGCATGGTGCGGGTGTTCGGCGAATAGGCCAGCACCTTCATGCCGAAGGCGTTGGCGATTTGCCCCACGCGCTTGCCCATGTTGCCGAAGCCCACGATGCCCATGGTCTTGCCGGTCAGTTCTATCTGGGTGGTTTCCCAGAAGCACCAGTCCTTGTTGGCGCTCCAGTTGCCCACCTTCACGCTGGCGTCGTGCCGGGCAATGCGGCGGCACAGTTCCAGCAGAAAGGCGAAGACGTGCTGGGCCACGGCCTCGGTGCCGTAGCCGGGCACGTTGCACACCGGGATGGAGCGCGCGGCCGCCGCGCGGATGTCCACCACATCGTACCCCGTGGCCAGCACGCCGATGTAGGCAAGGTCGGGCAGCGCGGCGATGGTGTCGGCATCCAGCGGGGTCTTGTTGGTCAGCACCATGTGGGCGCCCGCGGCACGTTCGCGGATGGCCTCTCGCGGGGTGCGATCGTGCACGGTCAGTTCGCCAAGCGCGGCAACGGCATCCCACGGGTTGTCACCGGGGTTCAGGGTGTAGCCGTCCAGTACGACGATACGCATGGCAGTACTCCGAAAAGGTTTTTCTGTTGCCACGGGGCGTTGTGTCCAGTAAACCGAAACGTAACCTTCGGAATTCTACGTGAGTCCGCAGCCGGGGTAAAGCCCGGCGCCGCATCCGGGGGCACCAGCCGCATACGGGACCGGGGACCATGTGCAAGGCGCAAGCCGGGATGACCTATCAGCAGTTCTGTGTGGCCGTGGTCTGCACGGTTCTTCTGCTGTTGTCCCCGTGGGCGATGCCGGGAGGGCGGGCGGCGCAGGACGCTGTCGGCAGCGGCCCGGCCTGTAACACACCGGGCGGCACAACGGGCAGTACATCCGGCATCCCGTTCGGTGATCCCGCAGCTTCCCCGGTATCCCCCGGCACCACGCATGCCACGGCAGCCGCCAACGCAGCCACCATTTCCGCCACCTCCGGCGGTTCTTTCCACATTGACGCAACCCGAACGCCGGGGTTTCCCACCGGGCTCCTGTGGGCCCAGGATTCCCGAATCGCCGGGGCGCCCGCCCCCGATGCGGCACCCCCGGTCCCTGGGGAGGCGTCCGTTGCATTCTCCCGTTCCGGTCAGGCCGGTTTGGCAGAGGACGAACTGGCCCCCGGCGAGCCGGTGCGCCTTGGCATGTCCGCCCCCTTCAGCGGGCCTGGCGCTTCGCTGGGACGCGAATTTCATCGCGGCGCGGCCAGTTGCCTGGCGCGGGTCAATGCAGCGGGGGGGGTACACGGCAGGCGGGTGGAAATCGTGGCCATGGACGATGGCTACGACCCCGAGCGCACCGTGTGGAACGTCATCCGACTCATCGAGGAAAAACGGGTTTTCGCGCTGTTCGGCCTGGTGGGCACGCCCACGGTCACGCGGGTGCTGCCGCTGCTGGGCGGCCATCCCGACCGCACGGTGCCGCTGCTGTTTCCCTTCACCGGGGCGCGCCCCCTGTCCCTGCCGCGCCACGAGGGGCTGGTGTTTCGCCTGCGCGCCTCGTACGAGACAGAGTTTTTCGAACTGGTGGAACGCTTGCACGGGGCGGGGTGCACCCGCGTCGCCGTGTTCTACCAGGCCGATGCCTATGGCCGCGAAGGCTGGGCCGACCTGCGCGATGCCCTGGCCCGCCGCCGCCTGTCCCTGGCCTCGGAGGCGTCCTACCCGCGCGGTGCGGGAAGCGACGCCAACTTCACCGAACAGGCGGGCCTGATCCTGCAAGGCATGCCCGACGCCGTGGTCTGCGTGGGTACCGATGCCGCGTGCGCGGCTTTCATCCGCGACCTGCGCGACCTTCTGGCCGCGCAGGGTGCGGATCAACTGGCCGGTCAGCCGTCTGGCCACCCCGCCGGGCAACAGCCTTCCCCCCAATCCACCCCCAAACCACCCCGGACGGGCAGGCCCGTCATCCCCGTGGCCATGCCGTCGTTCGTGGACAGCGACCACCTGGTGGAATTGCTGGGTGAGATGGGGCGCACCGCGCGGCGCGACTACACGCGCGACCTCGTGCTGGCGGAGGTGGTGCCCCCGTGGACCGGCAACCTGCCCGCAGCCATCGACTACCGCCGTGATTTCGAGGAGATGGCGGATGCCATCGATGTGCCGACCGTGCCCGGTGACGATGTGGTTCCGCCGTCCGTACCAGGCGAGGGGCAGGCGGGGCCTTCCCACAGCCCCGGCGAGGTGAGCTTCGAGGGGTATCTGGCCGCGCGGCTGCTGGTGCGGGCGCTGGAACGCATGGGGCCGCATCCGTCGCCCGCCGGGCTGCGCATGGCCCTGGCCGGGCTTGACGGGTACGACCTGGGCGTTGGCAAGCCGTATCGGTACACCCCCACGGAACAGGGGTTGGGGCTGGTGCGCTTCTCCACCCTGCGCGGCGGCGTGCCGGTGGACCTGCGCGATTTTTCGGAGTGGCGGCGGTGAGGCGCTCGCGCCTGTTCGGGCGCACCCTGCGGGGGCTCATCGTGCTGTTCGGGGTGTATGCCGCCGTCACGTCCATATACTCCGGCTGGACCCTGCACACCCTGCTGACCCGCGAATACGAAAGCAAGGCGCTGGCCATCGCCCGCGCCATTGCCGGGGCGGACCTGGAAAGCCTGATCGGGCGCGACGTGACCACCGTGCAGTCGCGCATCGACCAGTTCCTGGGCATCGACGGGGTGTCCTACGTGCTGGTGGTGGATGGTCGGGGCGAAACCGTGGCCCACACCTTCGTGCCCGTGGTGCCGGAACCGGTACGCGAACTGGTGGCCTCGCTGGCAGGCGCGCGCATGAACGAGGTCACCGTGCTGCGCGACCGGCTGTATCTGGAAGGACTTGCGGGTGCCGATGGGCATGGGGGCGGGCGCGAGGTGATGCACGTGACCATGCCGGTCTTTTCCGGCGTGGGCGGCTTCGTGCACATCGGCATGGACCGGGGGCGCATCAGCGACTACATCGACGGCGCCATCCTGCGCCAGCAGGGGTTGGGGCTGGCCTTTTTCGCCGCGTGCGCCGTGGGGGCATGGGTGCTGCTGCATTCCATCTCGCGGCCGCTCATGCGCCTGACCGATCAGGCCCGCCGGGTGGCCGCGCATGATTTTTCGGCTTCGCCCGACCTGCCCGCCATGAAGGCAGACGACGAGATCGGCGATCTTTCCCGCGCCATGCACACCATGTCCGGCGACTTGGCCGGGCTGGTGGAGGGGCTGGAGGATTCGGTGCGCCAGGCCACGGCGGAACTGGGCGGCGCGCTGGAACAGCTTTCCACCATCGTGGCGGGCATGGCCGACGGCCTGCTGGTTACCGACCCGCAGGGCAGGGTGCTGCGCAGCAACGCGGCCCTGTGCGAGATGTTCGGCCTGGATGCCGACCCGGACGGCAGGCCGGTACGCGAGGTGTTCGGCTTCGTGGCGCCCGACATGCCGGTGCCGCCAGTGCCAGGGGACGGCATCCACGAATTCGCCTTCGAGACGGAAGACGGCGAGGACATCGTGCCCGAGGCCGTGGTGCAGGACAACGCGGCGCTGCTGGCCTTCCTGGACGGGGCCGACGTGCCCGGACAGCCCATGCCCGGCGTGTCCTGCACGCTGCCCGGCCCGTCAGCGGGATACGCCAGCGGTGCAGGCATGTCATCCCCATCCGGCACGGGCATGGCCCTGCGCTCGGGCGAGGTGGCCGCCGTGCGGCGCGACGGCACCCCCTGCTGGGTGGAACTTTCGCTGGTGCGGCGGCAGGTGATGGGCACCACCTACGGCATCTGCCTGGTGCGCGACGTGACCGAGCGCCGCCGCGCGCAGGACGCCCTGCACCGCGCCCACGGCATGCTGGAACGCAAGGTGCGCGAGCGTACCCGCGAACTGAGCCGGGCCAACGCCCAGCTGATGCTGGAAAACGCCGAGCGCCGCACCGTGGAGCAGGCCCTGCGCCGGGCGGAGGCGCGCTTCCGGGGCATTTTCGAGCATGCCCTGGAAGGCATCTTCCAGAGTACGCCCGAAGGACGTTTCCTGAGCGTCAATCCGGCCATGGCCCGCATCCTGGGGTACGACGGGATACAGGATATGCTGGAGGGCGTGGAATCCATCGGTGACGGGGTGTACGTGGACCCGGCCCGGCGCGACGAATTCGTGGCCCGCATGGAGGAACACGGACAGGTCAACGCCTTCGAGTTCCGGGGGCGGCGCAAGGGGGGCGAACTCATCTGGCTGTCGGTCAATGCCCGGCGGGTGCCGGGGGCCGATGGGGCCACCATGTACTACGAAGGCTTTCTCGAAGACGTCACCATGGGCCACGAAAGCCGCGAACGGCTGGAGCACCAGGCCTTCCACGACCCGCTCACCGGGCTGCCCAACCGCGTGCTGTTCCACGACCGGCTGCAAATGGCCCTCAAGCGTGCGGCGCGCCGCCGCAACTACACCTTCGCCATGCTGTACCTGGACCTTGACCGGTTCAAGGTCATCAACGACAGCCTGGGCCACGACGTGGGCGACGCGCTGCTGAAGGTGGTGGCCCAGAAACTGCGCGAATGCGTGCGCGACGTGGATACCGTGGCCCGCTTCGGCGGTGACGAGTTCGGCGTGCTGCTGGAGGAAACCCCCACCCGGGGCACGGCGGTGCGTGTGGCCCGGCGCATCCGGGCGCATCTGGCGGAACCGGTGCGCATCGGCCCGCACGAGGTGTTCACCACGGCCAGCATCGGCATCGTGCTGCGCACCGACCAGTACACCACGCCGGAAGAACTGGTGCGCGACGCGGACACCGCCATGTACCGCGCCAAGGAGCAGGGCCAGTCGCGCTTCAAGGTGTTCAACAAGCGCATGCGCGAAGAGGCGCTACGTCTGCTGACCATAGAAACCGATCTGCGCCGCGCCGTGGAACGGCAGGAAATGCGCCTGCACTACCAGCCCGTGGTGGCGCTGGAAGACGGCGCCCTGCACGGGGTGGAAGCGCTGCTGCGCTGGACGCGCACCGAAGGGGGTGACATTTCGCCCTCCGAGTTCGTGCCCGTGGCCGAGGACACCGGGCTCATCACCTCCATCGGGGCCTTCGCGCTGGAAGAGGTGTGCCTGCAACTGCGCCGCTGGAACGATGCGGGCCTGCCGCCGCCGGGCGTGGTGCACGTGAACATTTCCGGTCGTCAGTTCATGCAGCCGGGCCTGCCCCACGCCGTGGAAATGCTGCTGGATCGCACCGGTACCGACCCGCGCGCGCTGCGCTTCGAGGTGACCGAAAGCGTGCTGATGCGCCACGGCAGCCAGGCCATCACGGTCATGGCCCAACTGCGCGACCTCGGCATCCGGCTGTGCCTGGACGACTTCGGCACCGGGTACTCCTCGCTGGGCTACCTGAAGCGGCTGCCGGTGGATTCCATCAAGATCGACCGCAGCTTCGTGTCCGGTCTGGAACATGACCGCGACGGCCAGGCCATCGTGCGGTCCATCGTCTCGCTGGGGCTGCACCTGGGGCTGGAGATCGTGGCCGAAGGGGTGGAAACGCCCACCCAGGCGGACATCCTGGCCTCGCTGGGGTGCCGGTACGCCCAGGGCTTTCTGTACGCGCCGCCGGTTTCGGCGGGCGATCTGGCCGCCATGCTGGGCGCGGCACCGTTTCCACCCGCCGGGGGTGGTGTTTTCGCGGGTGGTTCGGTATAGCATGACACGCCGCACTTGCCCGCGCCGCCCGTTTGGGGTGGCGGGGCGCGTGTCACGTCGTGCGTGCTTCACTTCGTCGAACCGGAACCCTCATGCGTTTGCGCCCCCTGCCGATCCTCCTGTGCATCGTGCTGCTTGCCGCTGGCGGCGGCTACGTGGCCTTGCGCCGCCTGATCGATTCCGAGGCGGCGGCACGCCAACTGGGTGAATCGCTCACCGCCCTCACCGGGCACGAAAGCCGGGTGCTGGGCGGAGTGCGGGTGATCTTCGACCCCGATCCCACGGTGGTGGCCCGCGACGTGGTCATGGACCAGGCCGCGCCATTCACCGGGCAGGAGCCGCTGTTTCGGGTGGACGAGGCACGCTTCAACCTGCGCCTTGCGCCGCTGTTTTCCGGTCGGGTGGAAGTGCACGGCGTGGAACTGGCCCGCCCGCAACTGGTGCTGCTGGCCGACGGTGAAGGCCGCAACGGCTGGGACGGACTGCTTGACCGCCTTGGCGGAAGCGCATCCACCCCGCCCCCCGTGCCGCAGGCGGATGGCGGTACCCCCGCCATCGATGCCGGGCAGGCCCGCACCGGTGGAGCCTTGGCCAGCGCGCCCGCCGCACCCTCCGTACCTTCCGGCATGTCCGGTACGCCCGGCACGCCAGTAGAGGTGCAAGACGCCGCACCGGCGTCCCGTGCGATACAAGACGCCGCACCGGCGTCCCCTGCGATGCAAGACGCCGCACCGGCGTCCCGTGCGGCAGAGGACGAGCCACGCATCGAAGCTCCGCCTCCTGCCCCATCCATATCCTGGTTCACCCCGGAAGTGGTGCTGACCGGCACCGCTGCCCTGCGCATCGACGGTGCCGACCTGCAATGGCGCAATACGGCCACTGGCGCGCAATTGCGCGCCCGGGGCGTTGCTGTCGACCTGGTGGCCAAAAACGGCCGTCTGGCAGAGGCGGCGCTGCGCCGCGGCAGCCTGGAATGGATCGCCGAACCCCAGGCCCGGCCCGCCATGCTGCGCGACCTGGACGTGTCGTTCACCACGTCCGGCGGGGGATGGAGGGCGTTGCGCGACCTGTTGCAGGGAGCGCTGGAGGTGATGCCCCACCGCGAGGGAGCCGGACAGGGAAACTCCGCTGGTCCGGGGAATGTCACTGGTCCGGGGAATGTCACCGGGACGGGGAATGGCACCGGTCCGGGGAATGGCACCGGGGCGGGCTTTTCCACGGGGCTGGGCAACGCCGTGGGCCGGGGCGCAGGGAGCAGGGCGGGGGTGTTGCGCATGTCCTGCGTGTATGACGTGGCACCGGGCGTCACCGGATCGTTGGGTTTGGAGGCGGGCGTGTCCCATGCGGCACCGGGTGCTGCGCCCCCAATCCATGCGTCATCGGGCATGGCCGGGCTGCTGCCCGCAGAGGTCCATGGTACGGCGCATGCGCGCGGCCACATGCCGCTGGGCGGTCAGGCCGTGCCCTTCGAGCTTGTGGTGCCGTTCGACGTGCAGCGCGGCGCAGACCCGCGCGTTACCGGCGCGCGTCTGCAACTGGAGCAGGACGCCCTGGAGGTGACCGCCAGTCTGGGCGGGCTTGGCTCTGCCGAAGCGGCGGTGCGGGGCACGGCGGAGGTGCGGCGGCTCAGCCTGCCGCGCTGGTTCGGCTTTGCGCGCAACCTGCCCGTGGGCTTGCAGCACGCTTTGGACTCCCTTTCCGGGCATCTGGAATTTTCGCTGGACCGGCACGGGCTGAGCGTGCCGGTGTTGCAGGCCGAGGTGCTGGGCATGCCCCTGCGCGGTTCGGGCGGGGTGGCCGATTTCGCCGCGCCGGTCATCGCCATCGACGTGGCCGGGGCGGACATCGACGTGAACAGGGTGATGCCCGAACTGGCCGGGGCCGATCCGCACCCGCTGGTCCATTCCGGGCCGCCCGCCGTGGAAGCGTCCACCGGGAGGCATCGAGCGGCCCCGCAGGGCGGGGCCATTGCGGCGGACGACATCCCGGACGTGGGCTATGACATCCGCGTGCGCGCGGAAAAGGCGCGCGGCTGGAAGTTCGACATGGGCGGACTGGCCTTCCGCTGCTCTCCCTCGCGCGAGGGCACGCTGCTGGAATTCTCCGCCGCCTCGTTCTACGGCGGCACGGCAAAGGCCCTGCTGGACATCGTGGACGACTATCGCCTGCAATTCACCGCAGCCGACGTGGCCCTGGCGCGCCCGGCGGTCATCGTGAGCGGGCGCGAATCCGCCGCCGGAAAGTTTGCGCTGAAGGCCGCATTGCGCGGGCAGGGCCACAGCCTGGGCGCCGTGGCCGCCGCCATGCGCGGCACGCTGGAGGCGCGCATCGACGACGGCTTTCTGCTGGTGTGGCGCAACGGCGTGCTGGAACGGCAGCCGTTCTCCCGGTTCGACCTGCGGGCCGAGGCCACCGGGCAGGGTCTGCCGGGCGGCAGGGTGCCCCCCAATCCCCCGGCGCGCCTGCCGTGGACCGGGGCCTGGCGGGCGGCCATGCGCACCCCCACCGGCACGGAATGGGAGGCCACGGCCAACGGGCCGTTGCTGTTCGACACGGCCACCGGCCTGCCCGTGGCTGCCGACCGGCTGCCCGCAACGCTGCACCTTTCGCTGCCGCCCGCGCTGACCGACCTTGACCGCACGGTGGAGGCGCGGTTTGCCGGTCCGGTCCGCTTCGACTTCGACGCGGGCACCCTGAGCTCGGACCGCCTGGAGCTGGATTCACTCGGTGCGCGGGGTTCCCTGTCCCTCACCGCCACGGGCATGAACAAGGCCGCCACATGGGCGGGCACCCTGTCCGCCCGCTTCGCGGACCCGCGCGCCACCCTGCTCGGTCTGGGCATTGCGCCGTGGCCGATGGGTGACGGCGCGTTGCGTACTGCGGAACTGTCCGCCGGTTTCCGCCAGTCCGGCAATACCTTCGACCTTTCCGACGCCCGGCTGGTGCTGGACGGGCAATCCGTATCGGGCAACGTTTCGCGCATTTCGGGCCAGCGCCCCCTGTGGCGGTTCAGCCTGCACGCCGATGCCTTCGACGCGGACCGCTATCTGGCCCCCCGCCAGGCAGACCCTGTGCCCGGCGAGCCGGAACCCGTGCCTTCCAACGATCCGCTGCACTATGCGTGGTTGCGTGCCTTCGATGCCGATGGACGCGTGTCAGTGGGACGCGGCACGTTCAAGCAACTGCACTTCAACGGGTTTACCGCGCCCATTCTGCTGCGTGACGGGCAGCTGGAGATTGGTCCCATCGCCTCCGGCTTCTATGGCGGCACACTGGGCGGCAGCATTCGCGCCACGGCGGGCGACGCGCTGGTCACCCGTCTTGTGCTGGATGCGCGCGACTTCGACCTGGAACCGGTGGGGCTGCGCTTTGCGGGCAAGGACTACGTGGGCGGCAAGGCCCTGCTGGTGCTGGACGTGCAGGGGCCCCTGCGCACCGAACTGGACATGCCCGCCGCCCTTTCCGGCACCTGGGCCTTCGAGGTGCACGACGGCTTCTACAGCACGCGCGGCAAGTCGAGCACGCCGGAAAAGTCCAAGACCCCGTTCTCAGAGGCGCGAGCCAGCGGTTACATGCGCACCGGGGTGCTGCACAACGAGGATTTCACCCTGAACAGCCTGTTGCTGACCATGGTGGGGCGGGGTTGGGTGGACCTTGCGAAGAAGCGCATCGACTACACCACCGACGTTTCGCTGGTGCGGGTGCCCACCTTTCCCATCCGCTTTCACGGCGACCTGCGCAAGCCGGAAACCAGCGTGCGCCAGACCGGCATCGTCACCGGCACCCTGGGGAATCTCGGCAGCACCGTGTTCGACCTGTTGGGCGGGGTCATCGGCATGCCGTTGCGGGTGCTGGAAGGCTTGCAGGACGCTGCGCGCGGCAACGGCACGACGCCCAACGGGCAACAGTCCGGGCAGCAGTCCGGCCAGCAGTCCGGGCAGCAGTCCGAGCAATAGACCGGGGGACACCCGGCGGGGCGACGGTCCTGCGGACGGCCGCCGGCAGGAACCCGTGGGTTCACCAGCCGGGTAACCTGCGCTGCCGGGGCCGGATGCCCTTCGCCTTCCCGTTTCCTCTCCCTTGTTCCCCCCTCCCTTGCACCTCCGTATTTCCCTGCGCTCTTCCCTCTTTCTTCCGCCGTTGCACACGTGCAGCCGGGTTGCGCGTTTTTCCTGTGTGTGCAATTTTATGCACACCAGGGCGGTGAGTTGTGCCGTTTGTGCAAGGTGTTTTTCGTAACTACCCGGAAACACGTTGTGCACGAGTTGGCACGAGGTTTTCATGCCAGTCCCCACGCCCGGCGTCTTGTGCAGCCGGGCTCGCATATCCCCAAGGACATTCCATGGACATTGCCGACAAGAACACCGAGCGCAGCACCCTGATCATCGCGGTGATGGCGCTGGTGACCATCGGGCTCTCGCTCATCGTTTCCACCGGGCAGACCCTGAACCGCCAGGAAGAGGCGGGCACACAACACCTCATCCTTACCGCCCGCTCGGTGTTGCAGGCGGTGGAAACCTCACTGCGGCGCGGGCTGTTCATGCGGCCCAACGGCCCCGGCCTGTTCAGCCCAGGCACGGCGGAGCTGTTCCGCGAACTGGAGCAGAGTGGCGACGTGCTGTTCGTGGGCATCATCGACCGGCAGGGGGGGCGGGTGCTGACCTCGCGCCCCACGCAGGAGTCGGGCGGCACACTGGTCTTTCCGCCCGAGGCATTGCAGGATCTGGCCCAGAAGGGCGAATGGCATGGCCGCGCCACCTTCGGCAAGCTGAGTGCCTACGTGTACGGCAAGCGCATCCTGCCGCGCAGCCATACCCTGCTGCACGACCCGGAACTGGATGACGGCGAGCAGGTTCGCCCGGAGGCGGGGGGCGACGGAGGGGGGCCGCATGGTCCCAACTCGTCTGGCCCGTCTGGCCTGTCTGGTTCGCCCGGTTCGCCCGGTTCTTTCGGTCAGGGCGACTTTGCCTCGGACGATCCCGACCAGTTGCCCACCTTTCTGGTGGTGGGGCTGGACATGGCCAAGCACCTCGCCGTGTATCGGGGCTTTCGCCAGAACGCGCTGTTCCAGGCGGCGTACATCCTGGCGGCGGCGGTGTTCATCTGGGTGCTGACCATGAGCTTCCTGAAGCGCCGCGAGCAGGCGGGCCGTGCCGCCGTGCTGGAGCGATTCCAGGCCCGGCTGGTGGACAACCTGCCCGACGGCCTGCTGACCATCACCCAGGACAACGTGGTGCGCGCGGCCAACCCGGCGGCCCATGACATCCTGAAGGCCCGCGACGGCAGTCTGGCGGGCACCGACGTGGCCGACCTGCCTCCCGAAATCGCCGGATGCATCGCGGGACCGGACAGCGGTGCCACGCCCGGCTGGGCCAACCGCACCGTGGACGGCGCGCACCTGGAAATCCTTACCCTGCCCATTCGCGAAAGCGACGAGGAACACGACCGCCTCGTGATCATTCGCGACCGCACCCAGATCCGCGAACTGGAAAAGAGCCTGAGCGAGGCGGAAAAACTGGCCGCCGTGGGCACCCTGGCCGCCGGGGTCGCGCACGAGATACGCAACCCGCTTTCCGCCTTGCGGGGGTTTGCCCAGTATTTCGCCAAGAAGCTGGCGGGCAAGCAGCCGGACGAAAACTACGCCCAGACCATGGTGCGCGAGGCCGATCGCCTGAACCGGGTCATCACCGACCTGCTGTACCTGGCCAGGCCGCGCGCCATTGAGCCGCGCGAGGTCAGCCTGGGCCAACTGGCGGCGGAACTGGAAAGCCTGGTCCGCTTCGATGCGGGCAAGCTGGGGGTGCACATGCGCACCAGCCTGGGACCCGACCTGGTCATGGCCGACGAGGACGCCCTGAAGCAGGCCCTGCTGAACCTGGTCCTGAACAGCCTGGACGCGCTGGCGCAGTGCCCGCAACCCGTCGGTGGCGGCGGGCGCGAGGTCCACATCTCGTCCATGGCTGCTGACGGCGGTGTGTGGGTGTTCGTGCGCGACACCGGGCCGGGCATGAGCCGCGAGCAGCGCGAGCAGGCCTTTGAGCCGTTCTACACCACCAAGAAGAAGGGCACCGGCCTTGGCCTTGCCCTGGTGCACAAGACCATGCGCGACCACGGCGGCCGGGCGCAGATAGATTCCGAGGTGGGGCGCGGCACCACGGTGGCGCTGTTCTTTCCGGGGGCGGCATCTGCCGCCCGGCCCGGCAGGCACGGTGAGCAGAACGGCGCCGATGCCCAGGACGCAAGGGACGCCCAACGAGGCGGTGACCCGCTGGACCATGGCGCGGACATTCCGGCGGGCAATTGCCCCGGCGCGGCGGCCTTCGACATGGCCAAGACCCATGAGGGAGGACCCGACGGCACCACGCCGGGCAAGGACGCCCGGAACGAGGACGGCCACGGACACTCCGCGAAGTCTCCGGCGGAACAATCCCCGGCAGGCCAGGCCGCCACGGATACGGTCATCGACATAACCGAGGACAAATGATGAAGCGACTTCTGGTCATCGACGACGAACCCGGCCACCGCCTGATGGTCCGCGCTGTCATGCCGGGCGCGGGCAACCGTGCTGCCAGCACCGAGGAAACGAGATGAAGCGACTTCTGGTCATCGACGACGAACCCGGCCACCGCCTGATGGTCCGCGCTGTCATGCCGGGCGCGGGCAACCGTGCTGCCAGCACCGAGGAAACGAGATGAAGCGACTTCTGGTCATCGACGACGAACCCGGTCACCGCCTGATGGTCCGCGCTGTCATGGAGGACAGCGGCTGGAACGTGGAAGAGGCCGGTTCCGGCGAGGAAGGCCTGGAACTGCTGGCCCAGGACCGCGTGAACGTGGTGCTGCTGGACATGCGCATGCCCGGCATGGACGGGCAGGAGACCCTGGCCCGCATTCAGGAGATGTATCCCGGTCTGCCCGTGGTCATGCTGACCGCCTTCGGCACCGTGGGTTCCGCCGTGGTGGCCATGAAAAAGGGCGCCTTCGACTACCTGACCAAGCCTGCCGACAACGAGGAACTGACCGCCGTGCTTGAGAAGGCCTGGGACTTCGGCAGGCTGCTGGAAGAAAACGAGAACCTGCGCCGCCGCCTGAGCGACGACGACCCCACGGCGCCCATCGTGGGGGCCAGCCAGGCCATGTGCCGGGTGCGCGACTTCATCCGCCAGGCTGGCCCCAGCGAGGCCACCATCCTGGTCATGGGCGAATCGGGCACCGGCAAGGAGCTCATCGCCCAGGGCCTGCACGATGCCAGCAACCGTGCCGACCAGCCGCTGGTGAAGGTGAACTGCGCGGCCCTGCCCGGCCATCTGCTGGAAAGCGAACTTTTCGGGTACATGAAGGGGGCGTTCACCGGGGCCGTGCGCGACAAGCCGGGGCGCTTCCAACTGGCGCGCGGCGGCACGCTGTTTCTTGACGAAATAGGCGAACTGCCCCTGGAATTGCAGTCCAAGCTGCTGCGCGCCCTGCAGGAGCGCGTGGTGGAACCCCTGGGGGCGGTACGCCCGGTGCCCGTGGACGTGCGCATCATCGCCGCCACCAACCGCGACCTCAGGCGCGCGGCGGAAGCGGGCGAATTCCGCGAGGACCTCTTTTTCCGGCTCAACGTGCTGGAGGTGGTTTCCCCACCCCTGCGCGACCGGCTGGAGGACCTGCCCATGCTGGCCGGGCGGCTGCTGGAACGGCTGTGCCGCAAGAACAAGAAGGGCATCCGCAGCGTGAGTCCGGAATTTCTCGACGCACTGATGCGCTATTCCTGGCCCGGCAACGTGCGCGAACTGGAAAACGTGCTGGAGCGGGCGTTGATTCTCAGTCGCTCGGACACCCTGGGGCCGGACTCGCTGCCCGCGCAGGTGCTGGCGGAACGCCCAGATCGGTTGGACCGGCCGGATCGTTTGGACAGGCCGGATCGGTTGGACAGGCCGGACAGGTTGGACAGGCCGGACAGGTTGGACAGGCCGGACAGATCGGACCGGGCGGAACGTTGGGACAGGGCACAGGACAGGGCACAGGAACGCCAGCGGTCCGACAGGCCAGACATGTCTGACAGATCAGGCGCGGTTGACCGTCCCTTCGAGCGGCAGGGCAGGGGGTGGGGACCGGACACAATGCCCGGTGCGCAACGCGGCGATGCGGGCTGGCCCGGAGAGGGCGACGGCCCCATGTCAGGGGGCTACGGTGGCGGGGTGCCGGGGGCATACCCCGGCTCGTTGGACGACGCGGAGCGCGACGCCCTGCTGCGCGCGCTGGAAGTGCACGGCGGACATCGGGAACGCACGGCCGATGCGCTGGGTATCAGTCGGCGTACCCTGCAATACAAGCTGAAGAAGTTCGGGTTGATCCGGCGCGGCATGTAGCCCGCCAGGAGGCGTCATGAGCGGGTTGCGGCGAGTTTTCGTTGTTGCGGTGCTTGCTGTCGCGGCGGGCATCATGTCCGGGTGTTCCGGCGCAAGCATGCGGGCCTCGTCCCTGCTGGAGCAGGGGCGGTACGCAGAGGCGGCCACGGCGTATGCCCAGGTGAGTGCGGAAAATCCGTCCGACTGGCGGGCCGGGGTGCGCCATGGGTACGCCCTGTACCGGCTGGGCGACTACACCGCCGCCCGCGCCGTGCTGGCGCCGTTGATGGACGACTGGCGCCCGGCGGAATATGCGCGGTTCTGGTCGGGCATAGCGGCCATTGCCGCGCGCGACGGCGATGCGGCCCGCGCGGCGTGGGGCGGCTGGAGCACGGACAGGCTGGAGGTGCTGCGGGCGGTGCGCCCGCGCGTCGCGCTGCTGCGCAGCGACGAATTGGCCCTGGGACCACAGGCGGCGGACATGTACGCGCGCGAGGCCGCCCAGGCCAACGCCCTGGAAGAGATGAAGCGTTCGCGCGACATGTTCCGCCGTGGCATGGACAAGGGCGACGTGCCCGATCCGGCGCAGCCGCCTTCTCCCGTGGAATACCTGCCGTAGGGGCACCCCGGTTGCTGTCGGCTGGCGATCGGGATGGGATTGGGGCGTGAGCCGGATCCGACGCCATAACGGACGAAGCGCAAAAACGCATGGCAGTATGAAAAACCACCCGGAAAGGGTGGTTTTTCATTTCGCACGCCGATGACGAAGCCACCGGGAAGGCTATCCACTTGCGTACGTGGGGCGTGTTGCCGTACGCTGGCAGACGAACCTCGGCACCACGTCCGCATCCCGGTCGGGATGTTCTCCTGCGGCGTGGCCCGGCAAGCCGTCACGAGTGTCCCATGAGCCAGTCCCCCCTCCCTCTCGTATTCGACATCGACGGAGTACTGCACCGCCTGCAGGGCGACCGCGAATTCCTTGCGCTGTTGCTCGACACCTTCCTGCCCGATTTCACCGACCGGCTGGCCAAGATGCAGGCCGCCCTGGGTGAAGGGCGGTTGGACGATCTTGCGCGCCTTGCCCACAGTCTGAAAGGGGCGTCGGCCACCATCGGCGCATCACGCCTGCACCATCGGGCCGCAGCCCTGGATCAGGCCTGCCGCAACGAGGACATGGCGACCGCCCGGCTGGAATGGCTGGGCCTGCTGGAAGATGCAGAAGCCACGCGTGCCAGCATAACGGCGTGGCTGGCGGCCAACAGAACCTGACCGCGCGGCGGGGTCCGGCGGGGTTCGGAGGGAGCGGGCGGCAACGGCGACCCGGTGATCCGACCGAAACCGGACCGCATCAGGATGCGTTGCCGTCCTCGAAGCATCCTTCCGGGCAAAAGGCCATCAGTTCGGTAAGCACCCCGTCCGGGGCCACGTCGCTGACCAGAAATGGCCGTTCGTCCCCTTCGCGCCACCCGACAATGTCGGGGGCCAGTTCCGTGCATGCCCCACACCCGCTGCAATCACCCGGCGAAAGCAGCACCTCCCTGAAACCGCTCGGCGCGGTGGCCGTGTCCTGTTGCGCGTGCGTTGCCGCAGTCGAATCCTGACGATTGATCATGTGGCCTCCCCAGGCGCGATGGCGCGCCCATCCTTCGATATGGCCGATACAGGCAACTATGCCCGATACAGGAACCATGGCAGTCATCAGGCAGCCATGGGAGTCATCAGGCAACCATGGCCGGTATCAGGGAACCATGGCCTGCATCAGGGAACTATGGTCGGTCCGGGGGCATGGCAAGGGCAGGCGGAGGCGTCATGCAGCCTACCGGGGCCCGACGCGGGCGGTGGAACGAAAAAAGGGGCACGACATCTGTCGTGCCCCGTCGCATGCATGGCGCCAGATACGCTTCAGGCGTGCCGAAGAGCTAGGGGATGAGGTCCTCGTACACCTTGCCCACCAGCTTTTCGGAGGGGGTCAGGGTACGGGCGCCGGGTTCCCAGCGGGCGGGGCAGGCTTCTGCCGGATGGTCGCGCAGGTGCTTGTTGGCCTGCATCTTGCGCACCAGTTCGGCGGCGTTGCGGCCCACGTTGTAGAAATTCACCTCGGAGCTGACCAGGGTGCCTTCCGGGTTGATGATGAAAGTGCCGCGCAGGGCGATGCCCGCGCCTTCATCGTACACGCCGAAGTAGCGCGCAACGGTTCCGGTGGGGTCGGCGGCCATCTGGTAGCGCACGTTTTCCAGCAGGCGTTCGGAATTGCGCCAGGCAAGGTGGGCGAACTTGGTGTCGGTGGACACCGAGATCACTTCCACGCCCATGTCCTTCAGCGCCGCATGGCGCTCAGCAAGGTCGGCAAGTTCGGTGGGGCACACGAAGGTGAAGTCGGCGGGGTAGAACACCAGCACGGTCCACTTGCGGTCCTGCTGCAACTTTTCGAGGGAAATCTGGCCGAAGGAACCTTCGGTGGGGTCGTAGGTTTCAAGGGTGAAGGGCTTTACGGCACGACCAACGGTGGCAAGGGCGGGGTATTCCTGTTGGGTGGGGCAGCTCATGTTCGATGACTCCTTTGAAAGAGTTGTTAGTAATGATTGCTGGTATCACTTATGGCATCGCCTCCCCGATTCGTCAAGGGGGGTGGTAAAAAAAGTGATGCCGCAAGTGGGACGTGTGAGGAATTCGCACGTGCGCGTCCATCGCCGGGTGGGTCTGGCGACACATGCCGGGAGAGCGCGACGCCCGAAAGGTGCGGAAGGTGGGCGTGGCTGGCATGCGTGAAGGCTGACGCGGCCAGCGCCGTCAGCGCACTGCGCATGCGCTTCCTGTGCCCAAGAGAACGGTACAAACACAAACGCCGCACGGATGCGGAATCCATGCGGCGTACGGCGTCTGCTGAAGGCAGGCGGGGGATGGATGACCGTCAGTCGATCCACTTCCCCTTGTCGTAGCGGATGATTTCGGTGACGCGGCGAGCCTTGACCACGGTGAAGTCGCCGGTGAGGGCGGCTTCCTTGGTGGCGGCGCGGCTTTCGAATTCCTGCTCGTGATAGACGATGAGCCCCACGTACTTGGCGCCGGGGCCCTGGGCGTCGTGCACGTCGGTGGAGAGCGAGTCGGGGTCCACGGCCATGTAGCGGGCCACGAATTCGTTGCCGTTCTGTACCACGTCCTTGCGGCTCTGGCAGGGGCGCAGGCTTTCGTTCATGTGGCGCAGCTTGGCGCGGGCCAGGGTATCGAGCTTGTTGTGCACGTCCTCGATGGTGTCGCCCACGGGCTTCTTGGCGGGAACCACTTTGGCCACCTGCGTGGGCTTGGCGGCTGGCTTCGCGGATTTCGTGGCCTGGGCGGCCTTGGCGGTCTTGTCAGCGGCCTTCTTCGTCTGTTGCGGCTGCGGTGTGGCGGCGGTATCCGCCGCGCCAGCCGGAGAAACGCAGACAGCCCCGGTCAGGGGCAGCGTCAGGGACAGGGCCAGGGTAACGGGCAGCGTCAGGGCCTTTGCGGCCATCGCGATGCGGCCTTGCTTCATCGACTTCGTCTCCGTTTGCGGAAAGGCCCGGCGGGTTTCCCCACCGGGCCTGCATGGTCCGTTGTGCTACTTGATGAAGGAGAGTTCGACCCGGCGGTTCAGCTTGCGGGTGTCTTCGGTGCTGTTGTCGTACTTGGGCTTGGCTTCGCCGTAGCCCTTGGTGATCAGGCGCGAGGACTCGACGCCCTGCTTGACCAGGAAGTCCTTGACCGACTTGGCGCGGGCTTCGGACAGCTTCTGGTTGTATTCGTCGGTGCCGAGGCTGCACGTATGACCGGCAACTTCAACCGAGCCCTTCTTGGACTTCAGGATGGCGGCGGTTTCCACCAGGATGCTGGTGGCGGTGGCGTCCAGCTTGGCGGAGTTCAAGGCGAACTGGATGCTGCGCAGCACGATCACTTCGTCCATGGGGGCGACGGCAGCGGCGGCGGGAGCAGCCTTTTCTTCGTAGAACACGTCGCGCACGAACTTGTCGAGGGCGGCTTCGTTGGCCAGCAACTCGACGGCGTTGGCGGAGACGGTGCAGCCGTTCAGCTTGGCGATGGCGTCAAGGGTGGCCTGGCCAGCGGGCTTGTCGGCCATGGAGATGACGTGCAGGCACAGGCCGGGGTTGGTGGCCAGCAGCAGCTTGGCTTCGGCCACGGGGTCGCCGCCGACGTTCGATTCGCCGTCGCTGATCATGATCATGGCGGCCTTGCGCTTCATGGACTTGGTGTAGGTGGCCTTGTCGAAGCCGGGACCCATGGGGGTCAGGCGGGCGAAGGTGTCTTCGTTTTCGTTCAGCTTCCTGATGGACTTGTCATAGGACGCCTTGTCCCACACGCCCACGGGCTGAATTTCGGAAACCGGGGCGAAGGTGTGCAGGCCGCCTTCGTAGCCCAGCGCCGGGATCTTGGCGTTGATGGCTGAAAGCAGCTTCTTGGTCAGTTCCATCTTGTTCTTGCCGACCTTTTCATGCTTCAGCATCATGGACCCGGAGTAGTCCACGAAGAAGTCGAAGCTGGCGATCTTGGGAACAAGGGTGGATTGACCGGCGGCGAAGGCCGGGGCAGCGCAGACAAGCATCAGCGCCGCGACCAGAGTCAGGATTTTCGAAAATTTCATGGGAGCCTCCAAAGAATAGCTGATGTTGACGCAGGGAAAATACTCCAGCCCGGAATTATCTTCATATTGTGCAAGTTACCGGCAAAACATGGTCATGACAAGACCATTCCGCGTTTTATGCACAACTTTCCGATTTTTTACGGGCGGCATGCCGTCATGCGAGCTCTTGCGGAGCCTCCATGGCGGCTTCCAGTGCTTCATCCAGCGTCGGGTGGGCGAAAATGACAGAACCCGCGTCATGCGCGGTCCAGCCAGGCGCCGTGCCGCTCCCTCCCGCAAGCACGGCCGCCAGCGTCACCAGGTGCGAAACGCCGTGGCCCACGGCGGTCACGCCCCGGATGCGCCCGTCAACCCAGACGATCTTGATGAAACCTTGCGTCGTTCCATACGCCTGCACAATGGGATTAGCAATGAGCATAGAGCGCGAAACACGGGGGGAAAAGCCCGCATTCTTCAATTCTTCCGCGGTAGGGCCAACCCGCATGGCTTCCAGATGGCCATAGATGCACGCGGGCATCACGCCTGCGTCATAGGGCGCTTCCGTGTCGCCGCAGGCGTGGCGCACCGCGTGGCGGGCCTGATGGTCCGCCGCGTGTGCCAGCAGGGTGCGGCCATTCACATCGCCGATAGCGTACACGTGCGGCGCCGCACGCAGCCACTCGTCGGTCTGCACCCAGCCGGGGCCGCGCAGGGTTGCGCCCAGCGCCTCCAGCCCGATTCCGGCGGATGCGGGACGGCGCCCCACGGCCAGCAAGGCCTTGTCGGCGGTCAGTTCCTCGCCGTCCTCGAAGCGCAGCACGGCGTGACCGTCAACCGTGGCCAGCGAAGCCACCTTGCGCCCGGTATGGATGGTCCACCCTTCGCGCGCGTAGACCTTGCGCAGGGTGTCGCCCACTTCCGGGTCCTCGGTGGGGGCCAGGCGGCCCATGCCTTCCACGATGGTGATGCGCGTGCCAAGGCGCGAGAAGAAGTCGGCCATTTCCAGGCCGATGGCCCCGCCGCCCACCACCATCAGGCTTTCCGGGGCCTCGGTCACGTCGAGCAGCGCAGTGGAATCGAGCACCGCCGCGCCGTCGGCGGCAAGGCCGGGAAAGCTGGCCGGGGTGGAGCCGGTGGCCACGATCAGGGTACCCCAGCCAAGCCGGGTTTCCTGCGTGGTGCCGTCGGGCTGAGCCGAGACAACGGCCAGTTCGCCGTCACCATCGCCCTGCCGTCCGCTGGTCACCCGGCCTTCACCCGCGTAGACGGCGATGCCCGCCGCCTTCAGGCGCTTTTCCAGCGCCTGGCGGGTGCCCTTGACGTAGCGGTCCTTGCGCTGTTGCAAGGCGGGCAGGTCGAAGGCGATGTGCCCTTCGGCGCCCTTCAGCTTCTTTTGCGTTTCCAGCAGCGGCTGGGCGGCGGTGGCTCCCAGCAGCAGCTTGGTGGGGATGCACCCCCGGTTCAGGCAGGTGCCGCCCAGGCCGTCGCGGTCCACCAGCGCCACGGAAAGCCCGCGCGCCGCCGCATCGAAGGCGGCCCGGCTTCCGCCGGGCCCTCCTCCGAGTATGATCATGTCGTAACGGGTGCTAGGCGTCATCCGTCAGCACCATGTTGCGGGCCGCCGCCGTCTCGTCCAGCCTGCGCACCGGCGTGGTCACCGGGGCCGCGT
This sequence comes from Nitratidesulfovibrio sp., assembly GCF_040373385.1. NCBI lineage: Bacteria > Pseudomonadati > Thermodesulfobacteriota > Desulfovibrionia > Desulfovibrionales > Desulfovibrionaceae > Nitratidesulfovibrio > Nitratidesulfovibrio sp. Next base: position 365,422 of record NZ_JBDXXH010000002.1, read on the forward strand.
GCAGGGCGTCGGGGTTTTGCGCCGCCGATTCCAGAATGGCGATGAGGTCGTCCGCGAATTCGTCGAGCGTCTGCCTGCTCTCGGTTTCCGTGGGCTCGAACATCATGCATTCCTTGACGATGAGCGGGAAGTAGATGGTGGGGGCGTGGTAGCCCTTGTCCAGCAGGGCCTTTGCCACGTCCAGCGCGCGGATGCCGCACTCGGCGTGGTTGCAGGCGGACGCCACGAACTCGTGCATGCAGATGCGGTCGTGGGGGATTTCCAGCACCTTTTCCAGCCGTTTGCGCAGGTAGTTGGCGTTGAGCACCGCGTATTCGGACACGCGTTCCAGCCCTTCGCCGCCCAGGCGCAGGATGTAGGCATACGCTTTGAGCAGCACGCCGAAGTTGCCGTAGAACGGGGCCATGAAGCCGATGGACTTCGGATGGTCGTAGTTCAGGTAGTAGCGGCCGTCGTGCAGCTTTTCCACCCGCGAGATGGGCAGGTACGGCACCAGTCGTTCGCTGACGCCCACCGGACCGGCACCGGGGCCGCCGCCGCCGTGCGGGGTGGCGAAGGTCTTGTGCAGGTTCAGGTGCACCACGTCGAAGCCCACGTCGCCCACGCGCATCTTGCCGAGGATGGCGTTGAGGTTGGCGCCGTCGTAGTAGAGCAGGGCGTCCACGGCGCGCAGCTTTTCGACAATGCGCGGCAGGTGGTTTTCGAACAGCCCCAGGGTGTTGGGGCAGGTCATCATCAGGGCGGCCACGTCGTCATCCAGGGCGGCTTCCAGCGCGTCCGGGTCGACCATGCCGTCCTTGGATTCGATGTTCACCACCTCGTACCCGGCCAGCGCGGCGGATGCGGGGTTGGTGCCGTGGGCGGAATCGGGGCAGATGACCTTGGTCTTACGGTTGCCCTTGTCCTTGTGGTAGGCGGCGATGAGCATGGCGCCGGTAAGCTCGCCGTGCGCGCCCGCCATGGGGTGCAGGGTGAACGCGCGCATGCCGGTGATTTCGCACAGCAGGCGTTCCGTTTCCCACATCACCTCAAGTGCGCCCTGGGCGTACTGGCCCGCGCCCTTCAACTGGGCCATCAGCGGGTGCAGCCGGGTAAAGCCGGGCAGGGCGGCCACCTGTTCGGTGAACTTGGGGTTGTACTTCATGGTGCACGAGCCGAGGGGGTAGAAATTGGAATCCACCCCGAAGTTCAGGCGCGACAGCCGCGTGAAGTGGCGCACCACGTCCAGCTCGCCGAGTTCCGGCAGGGCGGGGGGGGTGGCGCGCAGCAGGTTTGCGGGCAGCATGTCCGCCGCGTGCTTCTTGGGCTGCGCGGGCAGACAGGCGGTGCGGCCTGGGACGGATGCGGCGAAGGCGGTCTTCACAGGATACCTCCCAGCATTTCGGCCAGAATGCCGACCTGTTCGAAGCTGTTCTTTTCGGTGCAGGCCACCAGCAGCACGTCGTCCATGCCTGCGTAGTAGCGCCCCACGGGAAAGCCGGGCACGTAGCCGCGCGCGGTAAGCCTGTCCACCGCCTCGAAGGCGGGAATGGGCAGCCGCACGGCGAATTCGTTGCCGAAGGGGGCGGTGTTCAGCGGGCGCACCCCGGCGATGGCGGTCAGCCGTTCCATGGCGTAGCGGGCGCGTTCCATGGAAAGTTCCGCCGTGCGGGTCAGGCCTTCCGGTCCCAGCAGGCACAGGTGCACCAGGGTGCGCAGGGCGCACAGGGCCTGGTTGGAGCAGATGTTGGACGTGGCTTTCGCGCGGCGGATGTGCTGTTCGCGCGCCTGCAACGTCAGCACGTAGCCGGTGCGGCCTTCCGTGTCGTTGGTGCGGCCCACGATGCGGCCCGGCATCTGGCGCACCATGTCCTTGGTGCAGGTCATGACGCCAAGGTACGGCCCGCCGAAGCTCAGCGGCTGGCCCAGCGACTGGCCTTCTGCCACGGCGATGTCCGCGCCCATTTCGCCGGGCGTCTTCAGCACCGACTGCATGACCGGGTACACCGAAATGACCGACGCGGCCTTCTGGCTTCTGGCATGCGCGAACAGGTCGGTGAAGTCTTCCACCACCCCGAAGAAGTTGGGGTTCTGCACCACCACGGCGGCGCAACCGGTATCCACGGCGGCCTTCAGGGCGGCCATGTCCGACGTGCCGTCCACCTGCGGCACGGTGACGAGATCAAGCGAAAGGTTGGACGTGTACGAGGCCAGCATGGTGCGCCAGATGGGGCTGACGGCCTCGTCGATGACCAGCTTGCGGCGCTTGGTGGCGCGCACGGCCATCATCATGGCTTCGAAGATGGCCGAACCGCCATCGTACACCGAGGCATTGGCGCAATCCATGTCCAGCAGGCGGCACACCGCCGTCTGGTATTCGAAGATGGCCTGCAGGGTGCCCTGCGAGGCTTCCGGCTGGTAGGGGGTGTAGGCGGTGTAGAATTCACCGCGCGAAACCAGCGCATCGACGGCGGCCGGGATGTGGTGGTTGTAGAAACCGCCACCCAGAAAGCTGACTACATCGGTGCGGTTGCGGGCGGCCATTTCTTCCATCTTGGCCAGCACCTGCATTTCGCTGAGGCCCAGGGGCAGCTCGAAGCTGCGCGGGCGCATCTCTGCCGGAATATCGCCGAAAAGGTCCTCGATGCTCTGCACGCCGATGACGGAGAGCATTTCCCGGACCTCCTCTGGGGAGTGCGGGATGAACGGCATGGTTTGCTCCTTGCCGCTAGTGGGCTTCGCGCGCGACGACGGCTTCGTAGTCGGCGGCGGAGAGCAGGCCTTCGGGCGTGGCGGAAAGCTTCACGCGTACCATCCAGCCGTCGGTGTAGGGCGACTGGTTCACCAGTTCCGGCGCGCCGGACAGGGCGTCGTTGACGGCGCTGACGGTGCCGGCAAGGGGCGAGTACAGTTCGCTGGCGGCCTTCACCGATTCCACCGAACCCATTTCCTGGCCGGTGGCCAGGGTGTCGCCCACGGCGGGCAGATCGACGAAGGTCAGGTCGCCCAGCTGTTCCTGGGCAAACTGGGTGATGCCGATGACGGCCTCGTCACCTTCGATGCGCACCCATTCGTGGGTATCGGTGTAGAGCAGGTCGGCGGGAATGGACATGTGTGCCTCCTGGAAGGGTTCGGCCTGTGGTGGTGGCCTGTGGGGGGTGAGTGGGATGCGCGGCGCGGGCACGGCGGTCACGGCCCGGCTGCGGTGTGTGGCGCTGTCGCGAACGATGCGGGGCGCGGCCCTGTTCGAACGGCACGGAACGCGGCTTGCCCTTGCTGTGGTAACAAGGGCACGCCGGACGCACCGGAAACACGGCAAGCGCGCCGGTGCACCGGTAATAGCCGGACACGGCGCGACCCGCAAGTGCCGCGACACGGAGAAAAGGGGAGTAGGCGCGCCTACTTTTCGGTCTTTTCCAGATGCACGCCGAGCTTTTCGATTTCGTCCAGCAGCAGCTGGCGGCGGATGGGCTTTACGATGAAGCTGACGGCATCGCCCAGAAAGAAGGCGTCGTGCACTTCCTGCGAATCGTCCAGGCCGGAAATCATGATGACCTTCACGGCCTTTTCGGGGGCAATGCCCTCTTCCTTCTCGATTTCGCGGATTTCGCGCAGGGCCTGCTGCCCGTCTGCGTTGGGCATGAGGATGTCGAGGGTGACCACGTCGTAGGGTTCGCCGTCCCTGAGGGCGGAACTGAAGGCTTGCACGCCTTCCTCACCATCGGTGGCGATGTCGACATACCCGTAGGGGTGAAGGATTTTCTGGACCAGTCTGCGGCTGTCGAAGTCGTCGTCAACGACCAGGAATTTCATCGGAACGTCCTTCTGCCTGCGCGCGTGGTGCGCCGTGGTTTCGCCGCCGCGCCTGCGTGGGGCGGCGGCTTGATGGATGCCCGGTAAGCGCGATGCGGACCTCAATGTGGTCGGGGCTGGCGCCTCTGGCGTCTGCCTTCGGAATTGCTGACGAACATAGCCGCCAGCGGTGGCGGGGTCAATGAGCGTTAACGCCCCGCATATCTTTCTATAAGGCGGCGTTGCAGTGCCGCCTGCCGTCTATACCCCGGCCGCCGCAAAGGCCCGGTCCACTATGTCCACGGCCTCTTGCTGGATGCGCTTCAGGTGGTCCGGTCCCTTGAAGCTTTCGGTGTAGATCTTGTACATGTCCTCGGTGCCGGAGGGCCGCGCGGCAAACCAGCCGTCATCCGTAATGACTTTCAAGCCTCCGATCGACGCCCCGTTGCCGGGGGCCTTGGTCAGCATTGCGGTGATGGGCGCGCCCGCAAGTTCGGTGGCGGTCAGCACGTCGGGCGAAAGGTTGGCCAGCACGGCCCGCCGCTCCGCCCCGGCGGGCGATTGCAGGCGTTCGTACAGCGGCGCGCCGAACTGTTCGGTGAGCCTGGTGTACAGTTCCGCCGGGTCGCGGCCTTCCACGGCCATGATTTCCGCCGCCAGCAGGTTCAGCAGCAGGCCGTCCTTGTCGGTGGTCCACACCGTGCCGTCGCGCCGCAGAAAGGACGCCCCGGCGCTTTCTTCCCCACCGAACCCGCAACTGCCCTCCAGCAGCGGCTGCACGAACCACTTGAAGCCCACGGGCACCTCCACCACCTTGCGGCCCAGCGATGCCGCCACCCGGTCCACCATGGAACTGGTGACCACCGTCTTGCCCACGGCGCATTGCGGCGCCCACTGCGGGCGGTGGCGGAACAGGTACCACACGGCCACGGCCAGGTAGTGGTTGGGGTTCATGAGGCCCGATGCGGTGACGATGCCGTGGCGGTCTGCGTCGGCGTCGTTGCCGAAGGCCACGTCGAACCTGTCGCGGAGATTGATCAGCCCGGCCATGGCCCACGGGGACGAGCAGTCCATGCGGATCTTGCCGTCCTTGTCCAGCGGCATGAACCGGAAGGTGGGGTCCACCGCGTCGTTCACCACGGTGATGTCGAGGCCGTAGGCTTCGGCAATGGGGCGCCAGTAGGCCAGCGACGAGCCGCCCAGCGGGTCTGCCCCCAGCTTCAGCCCGGCGGCCTTGATGGCGGGCATGTCCACCACGGAGGCAAGGTCGGCCACGTAGTTGCGCACAAAGTCGCGCTGGCTCACGCACGGGGCGGCCAGCGCATTGCGCAGGTGCATGCGGCGCACGGCGCGGTTGCCCCCGGTCCCGCTGTCCAGCAGTTCGTTGGCGCGGCGCTGAATCCACCTGGTGGCGTCTGTATCCGCCGGGCCGCCGTGGGGCGGGTTGTACTTGAAGCCGCCGTCTTCCGGGGGGTTGTGCGAGGGGGTGATGACGATGCCGTCACCAAGGCCCTGCGCGCGGCCCGCGTTCCAGGTGAGGATGGCGTGCGAAATGACCGGGGTGGGGGTGTAGCCGCCGCCCTGCTGGATGACCGTGGACACGCCGTTGGCGGCCAGCACTTCCAGCGCGGTGCGGTGGGCGGGTTCAGACAGGGCGTGGGTGTCCATGCCGAGGAACAGCGGGCCGGTTATGCCTGCCTGCGCGCGGTATTCGCACACCGCCTGGGTGACGGCGAGGATGTGTTCCTCGTTGAAGCTGCCGGACAGCGCGCCGCCCCGGTGGCCGGAGGTGCCGAAGGACACGCGCCGCTCGGGCGCGGCGGTATCCGGGTGCTCGGTATAGTAGGCGGCGACCAGCGCCGGAATGTCCACCAGTTGCGAAGGTTCGGGCCGCTGCCCGGCCTGCGGATGCGTTGCCATGCGTTCTCCTGCCCTGACGGCGCGAAGTGTGCCGAAGTGTTTGGGAAATTTGTATACCGCCGGGGCAGGGCAAGCGCAAGGGTGGGGAAGGAGTTATAATGAAGGGGGGCTGTTGGCGGGTGGCGGGTGGCAGCACGCGGCGCGGTGGCCACGCCGCAGGGCAGCATCGGGCCAATGCCCGCTCCGGGCTTTCGCCAGCCCCTGTTCGCCCGTGCAGCGTGCGGCTATGCGTTGTTCAACGACAACGAGTCGCCCCGGACAACACGCAGGGCGTCCCTGGCATACCAGCGCAGCATGTCCTGATGATCCCTTATGCCTTTGTCCGACAGCGATACCGCAGAAGATTTTGCATGCTCTGAAAACGTCAGGTTGTACTGGCTCAGGGGGTCGTCGAAATGTTCGACATAAAGCAGCGGCCATATGTAGCCGTTGACATATCCGCTTTTGTAGATGCTGATCTGGTATTCAGTCCATCCGTATGTCTTCTTGCCGGGGGTCACATGCATGTATCCGTGCGCCTGCTGGATGTGCCGGGGCATGATGTAGCAGCAGCCGCCAATGAATGCGTCCGGGATCATTGAAACACCGTCAATGTCCAGGACCCTGTTTTCCAGATCGCCATCCCGGAAGTAGCCGGGGTTGAAATGGAAGCCGCCGATCACCCCGATGCGGGGGGATTTTTCCTGGGCGGCCACAAGGGTCTTGAGCCAGTCGTTCGGAAGCAGGGTGTCGTTGTCCACCTTGCCGACGTAATCCGCCGTGGATTTCTTCCAGAACAGATTGGTGGGGAGGGCGATGCCTATGTTTTCGTGGTTGAAGAAGATGTGGCGTATGGTTGCGCCATATTTCTTCTGCATGAGGTTGATATACTCAACCGTGCCATCCGTTGAGCCGTTGTCGAAAATTGTCAGGTTGAAATCGATACCCGCATTCTCGATCATGGAGGGAAGCGTCTTGCGGGTGTACGCAATGCGATTGTATGTAATATAGAGAATGTCTATCGTTTTTGACATGGTGTTGTTCCTCATGCGCACTGCGGGCAAGTTGCGCGGATTTCCCCGCAGCATGACGCGGTGGTTTCCGGCGCGGCGTCTTGAACGGCTGCCAAATCCTGCTCGGCTCCGTCACTATTCCGCATAGAACGCATGGTGCCGAAGGTCGTATTCCAGCTTTTCTTCTGCTGTCGTCGCGCGCTTTCGCAGGGTGACTTCCATGTTGTCCACGGCCCGTGGGGTCCGTGTGATATTGTCGGCCTGTATTCCCTGGGCGTTCAGGGCCATCCCGATGTTGCTCAGCGTATACTTCAGGTCGACCATTTCAAAGCGGTAGTCTTTCCAGCCGATGTACCATGACCAGTCCGTATAGTAGCGAAAGCTCATCTCGTTGAAGGCCCTGACGTGCGTGGGGTCCTGCCAGGCGCCAAGGGACAGGTCGTACGGCACGCTGATTTGCAGGGTGCCCCCGGGTTCCAGCAGGTTCAGGAAGTTGGTCATTGTCGCCACGACGTCGGGAACGTGTTCGAGCACATCGTTTGTTTCGATGGTGGAGAAATACCCCTCCGGAAGCTCTTGCACCCCGAAGCGCCGGGTCTGGTAGGTGGTGCCCGGCGTGAAGGGCGTCGACAGGTCCAGCAGGATGTCTGGCCGCCATTTGGGGTCTATGTCGATGTTCAGGCAGTCTTCGCGGAAATCCTTGCCCGAACCGGCGTTGATCTTGCGCGGCAACCGGGGCTGCGTGAGGCCCGTCTGCGGTGCGTCCGTGACCTTTGCGAGAATGTCCTCGTAGCGCTGGCGAGCAAAGATTTGGTGGCCGATCTGCCCCTGCTGCGCGCATGCCGAAGTGTTTTCAAGCAGTTCGAGCGTCGTGTCGATGAGCGCGTCGTACGGGGCGAAGGCGCATGTCCCTTCATATTCTGCGGGCACGAAGGTGTCCGGGTTGCGTTCGCTTACCACGGTCTTTCCGTTTGCGAGCAGGAAGCCTATGCGTGCTACTTCGAGTATTCCCGGCGTGTAGAAGTGAACGTTGAGCAGGATTCGTGATCGGGCAATGTGGAAGTTGCGTTCGTGCCCAAAGACCTTTTCAAGGGCTACCGCCTTGATTCCCCGCTTGTTCAGCTCGTTGATGATGTGCTTTCGCCTGTCGTTGAGATATCCGTAGAGCAGGACGTCGATGTCTTTTGGGTAATCCGGGTTGATGCAGGACATTTGCCCGGTATAGCCGAAGGGCACATGGTGAATCTTGCTGATGCCGAAATTTCTTTTCAACAGTTCAAGGTTGCGGATGCTGTATTCCCACACCGTGAATTTCTGCAAGGCTTCTATGTAGTGCGGGCGAAGCCCCTTGCTGCCTTTTGTTATCTGCTCGAAATTGTATATGATGGAGTCTTCCGGTATCTTGTCTTGCGGAAAGTCCGGAATGTCCTGAAGGCCGAAGATGATGTTCGTCGCCCTGCGGGAAAGCATCTGGGTTGAAACGTCTACCGTGTGTCCCATGTTGGTCAGGGCGGATGCCAGGGGGCGCGTGATGTCTTCCGCGCATTTCCAGTATTCCGACCCTTGCGCATGCAGTATGGCTATATTGTACTTCATGATGAACCTCGAAGCTGCGCTTCAACTGCCCCTTGGGCGGTTTTATGTCCTGTTTTTCGTTGCGGCATGGCAAGGCTGCTGCAATCGCATTCCGGGCAGGGTCATGCCTTGCGCGGCATGCCGTGCGCATGGCGCTTTCTCAGCTCGTGGGTGAGGTTTTGTACTGCGCCCCTGTCGCCCTGCACGGCGCGGTACCTTTCGACGGTGTCTTCATTGAGCATGTCATGCGGGAAGGCGCCGACATCTATTTGCAGGAAGCAGGTATACATTTCGCGCTCATTCATCTGCTTGAACCACCATGGGTGATGTTCCACGATGAATTTCTTGCTGCTGATATTGTTCTTGTTTGTTGTGCCCCAGCGCTTGAAGGCGTGGCGGTAGATGAACTTGATGTCGGGCATCGTGCGCGAAACCCAGCCTTCCTCGCCTGCTCGTATCCAGAATTCCCAGTCTTCACGACAAGGGATGGCATCGCGGTAGCCGCCAAGCCCTTCCCACATGCTGCGGCGAAACAGCGCCAGCGCCGGTGAAGGACACCGCAGCGCGGACTGCACCAGGTCATATTCCCAGTCCCAGGCGATATGATTGCTGCCGCCAAATACCAGCGTGGGCGGCGTTACCCACCCCACGTCCGGCTCGGATTCCAGAATGTCCAGCGCCTTTTCAAGGTAGTCCGGCGCAATCAGGTCGTCCGGGTCCAACTGGCAGACATAGGGCGCGGATGTTTCCTGCATGCCGCGCGTGCGGGTTTTGGGCAGCCCCTCGTTCTGCTTGCTGACGATGCGCAGGCGGCTGTCGCCATACTTTTCGAGCAAGGCCTTGGCGGTGCGTAGCGAGTTGTCGGTGGAGCCATCGTTGATGATGACGATTTCCCAATCCGGCATCGTTTGCGCGAAAACGCTTTGCAGTGCCGTTTCAAGGTAGTGCCCGTGGTTGTACAGCGCCATGGGTATGCTGACCAGGGGCGCGGCCTGCCTTTTGGGGGGAATGCACACCGGCGCGCCGAGAAAGGGCGTCAGCAGTATCCGGTAGAGATGGGCGGCGTTGCGTGATTCGCCCATGGTCTTCAGGTGGGTGCGCAAGGAATTCATGGCGTCGTCGACGTGGCCTGTCTTGGCCAGCAACAGCGCGTGAAAGAAGCCCTGTCTGTCGAATTCGCGTGCGTCTATGCCCGTGCTGTCTGCGCCAAGCTGCTTGTAGTACAGCATGATGGTTTTTGTGTGCAGCAGCAGGCGCGCATGCAGGTGGCTTGTCTGCGGAACGGCGTCCGACAGGAAATGGCGGATGTGCGTTTCCTTTGTTCGCAGTTCCTCTTCGTAGCAGAGCTGCCTGTACTGGACATCCGCGTGCTTTTGACCGGCATGATGCACGCCGACTGTCCCCGTGAACGCCAGAAGGCGCCCGGCACGCGCAAGGCGTATGGTCAGGTCCTCGTCCGCAAGGAACACCATGGATTCGTCGAAAACCAGCGGTTCGGCGGGCAGATTTTTCCAGATCAGCATGCTGGGCTCATGACGGCTGAACAGGGCGTCGGCATGGGTATGCTGCGTGGCGCCGACGGGCACGAAGGCATTGTCGGCGTTCTTCTGTCTGTTGCCATCCGCAAGCCATGCCATGCCCGCGTGGCTGTCCGGGCTTTCATCAAGCAGTCTGCACATTGCGGCCATGGCGTTTTCATGCAGGCTGATGCCGGGCCTGAGCAGGCATGCATGACGCCCGCGCGCCTCTCGCGCGGCCGTGTTGACCGCTTCATAGGGGCTGTGCCGATAGGCGATGATGCGTGCCTGCGGAAACCTGTCGGCCAGAGCCGCCATGGCGGGGGGCGTCAGCCCTGCGGGAACGGCAAGGAAGGCCTCTATCCCTGCATTGCATGCAATCGCTTCCCATGCGGAAAGGTCCGCATTCATGTCGGCATCCAGGGGATCGAGCATGAAAATGTACGCGATCGACGCTGTCGGGATGGGCTCTTTGGGCATTGTCTAACCTCTGGAAAGCAAAAGCGAATGCGCGGCATGGCCAGCGTGCTGACGCTGCGGCCGCATGCTGTGCATTGCAAAAAGTTGTCGCAATACGTGTAATCGCGGCGTTTGCATGCAAACTATACGCCAGCGCGCGGCAGCATTTGTGCCAAGGGGGGGCTTTCCGACTTTGTTTTTGCGGCAGGGGGCTGGGGCGGTGTGTGTGGGGACTTTGGGCTGCGGCATGGCAGCCGTGCAGGCTCTGGCGCACGAGCAAAAAACGGATGCCCTCACGGGCATCCGGAGTGGTGCGGCTTGTTGGGACAGGAGGACAGCGCGCCGCCCCGGTGGCCGGATGCGCCGAAGGACACACGCCGCTCGGGCGCGGTGGCATCCGGGTGCCCGGCATGGTGGGCGGCGACCAGCGCCGGTATGCCCACCAGTTGCGAAGGTTCGGGCCGCTGCCCGGCCTGCGGATGCGTTGCCATGGCGTGCTCCTGTCCTGACGGCGCGAAGTGTGCCGAAGTGTTTGGAGAATTTGTATACCGCCGGGGCTGGGGGAGCGCAAGGGTGGGGGGGGATTATAATGTTGCAAAGAGTGGAGTGTGCTGAGCTAGTTATTACCTGACAGTATATTCCTGTAACTGGAAGGTGTCGAGCACCGGACAACCCGCGTCAGACGCCCCAAAAGCAATAGTTTTGTGGAGCGGTTGCACAGAACATTGCTCGACGAACATTTCAGGATTCAGAGTCGTAGGAACTGGTACGAGTCCTTGGACGAAATGCAGACAGACCTCGACGCTTATCTGCACCACTACAACAACGAACGGGCGCATCAAGGCAGAAGCATGAACGATCGGACACCCCACCAAGCTTTCCTTGATGGCCTTCCCGAGGACCATCCGGAAGAGGACAACGAAGGGCAGCAGGCAGCCTGATCAGCACCCCGCCAGGCACGGCAGTGTCAGGTGAATACTATCTGTGTACAACCCGTTGCCTCTCCTCAAGTCGTGCGGATTCGCGCGCCAATGCGGCAAGCTTTACGTTCGCTTAAAAACAGACATAGGGAATGTGCTAGCAGGTATATCCAGAGACAAGCCAGGACGGGATAGCCTCCACAACAAACCACTGCCACACGCCTGACGCAAAAGGGTAACGGAATGAAATCCCAAGTAATTGCAGCAACCTCCGGTGCATTGCTTTTCACCATCCATCAATTCATCACCAACTTTCCCTTATTGTACATAGTCATGTTCAAGAAAAAAAACCTAATAACATTTTACCATGAATCAATAGAAAATTTTATTGAAAGAGAAAAAATCAACCGCCAAGATATCACATTTACAGCACCCCACTACAACAAATTCAGTTTATTTTATTTCTTAATGCAAATAAGCATTTCAAGCCTATCTACATTAGCAATATACATGGTATTTGCTGAAAACAACACGAAACACCTTCTTCCATTAACTATACTTATGACATGCTCACTATTATACATGAGATATCAATACGCAGAAATGCATCAATTCCTAATTATTACATCTGAAAAAATACACATCTTTGACACCTTTAATGTGCTCAAAAGAATAGATATCAGCACAGCAGACATCACAAAAGTTGTTAACGCCATTAGCGTATGGCGCACTTTTGTAGAAATATACACAGTACGAGAAAAAATAAAAATAGCGTGCGAATTCCCAGATAGCGCCGAAGTATGCAAAAATATTTCAAAATATCAGAAGTACAATAATATTTGAGGCAAAAAATGAACAACGCAACCACAATTGTTCAATACGCTAGCCCACAAAAAGAACTTGGAACTGTTCTGGATGAACCGGAAAAACTGGGTGGTTTCCGGCAGCGTGGGGGAGTAATCCGCCGCCATTGCGAATATCTCGCGCACGCGCAGGTACATTCGGCGTTCGCTGGCCCGAATGTCGCGGATGCGATCAAGCAGTTCGTCAAAGCGGTCCGGCACGGCTGATCCGGCAACGGGCGGGTTCTTCAACCGTTCGTCGTCCAGAGTGAAGCCCTTGACCAGATACTCCCGCAGCCGCTCCGTAGCCCAGCGGCGGAACTGGGTGCCGCGGGCCGAACGGACGCGATAGCCCACGGCCAGTATGGCGTCGAGATTGTAGAACTTGACGCTGCGCCGAACCTGCCGCGCCCCCTCGGCCCGAACCTGTAAGTAACTCTTACAGGTTGCCTCGGGGGTAATTTCGCCCTCTGCGTAAAGGGCCTTCAGGTGCAGGGTGATGTTTTGCGACGAAGTCTGGAACAACTCGACCATCATTGCCTGCGAAAGCCAAAGCGTATCCTCGGCAAACCGGCAGTCCACACGGGTGTGACCATCCTCGGTTTCGTAAATCAGGAATTCACCCGGCAGTGGCGATTGAAGGTCGGTCATCCCTCCTCCTGACTGGCATCTTGCAAGGATGGCGGCTTGCGTCCGGTGGGGCTGCGGGGCACGGCCCGCGCCCCGGCTGGCTGTTCCCCGGGGCGTCAGGCCTGGCGATGCATGCGCTACACGTTGAACAGGAAGTGCACCACGTCGCCGTCCTTCATCACGTATTCCTTGCCTTCCACGCGCAGCACCCCGGCGGAACGGCAGGCCGCCTCGGTGCCGTGCTTCACGTAGTCGTCGTAGCCGATGACCTCGGCCCGGATGAAGCCGCGTTCGAAGTCGGTGTGGATCACGCCCGCGCAGGCAGGGGCCTTCCAGCCCTGCTGGATGGTCCAGGCGCGCACTTCCTTTTCACCCACGGTAAAGTAACTGGCCAGGCCCAGCGTGTGGTAGCCGGTGCGGATGATGCTGACGAGGCCGCTTTCCTTGATGCCGTAAGAAGCCAGCATTTCGGCCTGTTCCTCGTCGGAAAGGCCCTGCAATTCTTCCTCGATCTTGGCGCAGATGACCACCATGTCGCAGCCGCGCTGTTCGGCCAGTTCGCGCACGCGGCGCACGTGGTCGTTGGTGCCGTCCAGGTTGGCCTCGTCCACGTTGGCGCAGTAGATGACCTTCTTGGCGGTGATCAGGCCCATTTCGCGCATGGCCTGCTTGAACAGGTCGTTGTCCTTGCCCTCAAAGGTGGATGCCGGGTTGCCCGCGTTCATGTGTTCCAGCAGGCGGCCCAGTTCGTCGGACGCGGCTTTGGCTTCCTTGTCGAACTTGGACATCTTGGACAGGCGGTCGTAGCGCTTTTCGGCAGACTGGATGTCGGCCAGCAGCAGTTCGGTCTCTATGGTCTCTATGTCGCGGATGGGGTCGATGGCGCCGTCCACGTGGGTGATGTTCTCGTCGTCGAAGCAGCGCACCACTTCAAGAATGGCGGCGCATTCGCGAATGTTGGCCAGAAACTGGTTGCCCAGCCCTTCGCCCTTGCTGGCCCCGCGCACCAGCCCGGCAATGTCGATGAAGTCCACCGTGGCGCTGATGGTCTTCTGCGGCTTGGCCATTTCGGTCAGCTTGTCGATGCGCGCATCGGGCACCGCCACCGTGGCCTTGTTGGGCTCTATGGTGCAGAAGGGGTAGTTGGCCGCCTCGGCGTTCTGGGCCTTGGTCAGCGCGTTGAACAGGGTGGACTTGCCCACGTTGGGCAGCCCGACGATGCCTATGCTGAGAGCCATGTCTGTCTCCGGAAATTGCGATGATGGCGCGTGCGCCGTATGCGGCGCGGGGCGCGGGTTGGGGGGCGGCGTGGCCGCCGGGGCTTCATAGCGTCTTTTGCGCGGTTTGGAAAGGGCGCGCGGGGGATGGGGCGCAGTGGGGGGCGACGGGGGCGGCAGTGCGCGACGAAAGGCGGTATGCGCGCCGGGCGAGGTGCACGCGGCCAACGCACGCGGTCAACGCACGCGGCCAGCGCACGGTCAACGCACGGCCAGCGCATGGCCCGCACGCGGCGTCGGCATGGGATAGAAGGCCGCCGGGGCCGGGCGCTGTCAGGACGGGACGTGCCTAGCACAGCCTGCGCGGCAGCGCCCGACTGCCAGCCAAGGCTAGAACAGCGAGAACACCGAAATGGCCAGCAGCGCGCCCATCACCGCGTTGCACCAGCGCACCGCCACCGGCGAATGCAGCAGCCCGCGCAGGGCCGTGCCGCCCGCGCACCAAAGGGCCAGGGACGGGAAGGCCATGGCCGCGAACACGGCGGTAAGCGCCAGCAGTTCGGTGGATACGCCGTGCAGGCCAAGCACGTTGGCGGCAAGGGCAGATTCCGCGCCGTCATGCCCGGAAACGTAGGTGGTCACCCCGGCCACGGCAGCCAGCCATGCCTTCGGGTTTACCCACTGGAACAGCGCCCCTTCGATGAAGTTCATGGGGCGTGCGGCGTTGCGCCCTTTCGCGGCCTCTCCCGGTGTCGGCGGGGCGGCGGTGGCGATGCGCCATGCCAGCCACAGCAGGTAGGCGGAACCTACCCAGCGCAGCCAGTCGTGCAGTTGCGGCACGGCGGCGAAAATCCGGTCCATGCCGAGGCCCACGGCAATGATCATCAGCGGAAAGCCCAGCGAGACGCCCAGCAGGTGGGGCATGGTGCGCCAGAAGCCGAAGGTGAGGCCCGACGACATGACCATGGTGTTGTTGGGGCCGGGGGTTACGCTCATGGCGACGGCATAGGTGCTCATGGCGGCCAGGGTCGCGAATTCCATGGGATGCTCCGGTGAGTGTGTCGTGCCGTTGTACAGGCAGCGCGGATAAAGGGAAAGCGTTGGGGTGGGCAGGGGGCGCGGCGGGCCGGTAGTATGCGGGGCCGCTGCGGCCCGCAGCGGATATGAAGGCGCCGGGACATCCATGCGGATGCCCCGGCGCGGGAACGGCATTTTGCTACGGGTGTTTCATGCCTCGCGCAGCCTTGCGCAGGGAGGATTTTTGTTCTCTGCCGAGGAAGAATGCTTTTTTATGGAGGGAGCGTACTTTTGTGGTACTCGACCGGAATAAAAATGCATTCTGACGAAGGCAGAGGGCAAAAGGCCCCCTGCGCGACACAGGCTAGGGCAGCACGCGCACGGTGTACGCCCCATCCACCTTCAGGTACTTGCGGGCCAGCGCGCGCAGGGCATCGGCGTCCAGCTTGGCCGCCTTGTCCACCATCTGCTTGTTGAAGGCCAGCGGGTAGCCCTGCGATGCCAGCACCGCCGCCTCGGAACTGCGGCTGCCAAGGCGCTGGTGTTCGCGGTAGTAGTCGCCTTCCAGCTGGTTCTTGCCGCGCCGCAGTTCGTCGTCGGGCAGGGTGTCGGCGTGCAGGCGGGCGATGACGTCCTTGAAGCCCTGCGTGGCCTGGTCCAGCTTGCCCGGCTCGGTGCCGATGTAGAAGATCATGAACCCGGCCTTTTCCGACTGCCAGTTCATGGCGGTGACGGTGTAGCCAAGGCCCTGTTCGTCGCGCAGGTCGCGGAACAGCAGGCCGCTCTGGCCGGACAGGATGGCCTGCATCAGTTCAAGGCCGGGGGTGTCGTCGCTTTTCAGCGGCGCGGTGGGAAAGACCAGCATCAGGTGGGCCTGGTTGCGGCCCGGCAGGTGCAGGTCCAGCCCCTTGTCCTTGCTCCAGTTGGGCGCGGACAGGCTGGCGGGCTTGGCGTCGGGCGCGGGCAGCTCTTTTGCGTGGCGGATGACCGCCTCGCGGTCGTACTGGCCGCACACGGCCATCACCCACGGCTGGCGCACCTGCTGCGCCCAGAAGCCGCGCACGTCGGCCACGCCGAACTGCTGCACCGTTTCCGGCATGCCCAGATGGTAGTAGCCGTAGGTGTGGCCGGGGAACAGGAAGGGTGTCAGATGGCGGAAAGCCAGGCCCATGGGCTGGTCTTCGCGCGCCTTGATGGCGGCCACCTGGTTTACCCGTTCGCGGCCCACTTCCGCGTCGGCAAAGGCGGGCGCGCTCAGCACCTGCCCCAGCAGGGCGAACATATCGTCATTGAAGCGCGAAGGCTGGCGCAGCGCCAGGCTGAAGGTCTGCCGTCCGGCAGCAGCGCCAAGGCTGGCGGCGCGGTCGGACTGGTAGGCTTCCATGGACGGGGCGTCCAGCCCGTTCGCGATGCCCGCGGCCTTGGCCCCGGCGGACTGCGGCGTGGGCAGGGTGCCCTTTACCAGCGCGCTGGCGGCCAGCGATGCCAGGCCCTGCTTGCCTTCGGGCAGCAGCGCGTTGCCGCCGCTGAACACCATGTCCACCGCCGTGTAGGGCAGGGTGGCGTCGGGCATGAGGATGAGCGTGCGGCCCTTGCCAAGGTCGATGACCTCGGTCTTGTCGGCCACGGCGGCGGATGCGGCGTCGTCCCCGGCGCGGGCCGGGGCGGGCCAGGCTTTCGCCAGCGCGGCGGCAAGGTCGGGCGTCTGCGATGTTTCCGGCGTCAGGACCACCACGGAAAGCCGTTCGGGCCGCAGCCAGCGGGTGATCAGGTCGTGCAGGGTGGCGGGGGTGACGTCGTGCAGGCCGCGCAGGTAGTTGGTTTCGCCCTGCACGCCGGTGAAGAACTGGAAGTAGCCGAGCTTGGAGGCAAGGCCGGGCAGGGTTTCCTTGGCCCGGAACATGTCGTCCTCAAGGTTCAGCTTGGCGCGTTCGATGTCCTCTGCCGTGAAACGGCTGGCGGACAGCGAGGCAAGGTCCGCCGTCAGGGCGGTCCAGAAGGCGTCCAGCTTGTCGGCGTCCAGTTCTGCCGTCAGGTACAGCATGCCCACGCGCTCGAAGCTGTAATTGGACACCGAAATGGAATCCACCAGTTGCTTTTCGTACTTGTAGGTGCGGTACAGCAGCGAGGTGCGGTCACCGCCCAGCAGTTGGGCCAGCACGTCAAGCTGGGGCGACTGCGCATCGCCAAAGCCGGGTACCGGGAAGGAAATGCCCAGGTACACCTTGTTCCACGGGCCGGGTTCTATCTTGACCGTGGGCGCAGAGGGCGCGGGGGCGGCGGTACTTGCGGACTTGGCTACCTTTTCCGTTTTGGCGGGCTTTTCGGCCTTGGCGGATTTGGCGGATGCGGGCGTGGCGGCCTTGCCGCCGTCCGCCTTGCCGCCATCAGCCAGCGCGAGCGGCTGGGCCAGCAGCTTTTCCGCGTCGATGGGCGCGGGCGGGGTGACCGTGGCGTCGTTCTTCAGGTCGCCGAACAGGCGCTGCGCCTCGGCCAGGGCCTCCGCCGGGTTCACGTTGCCGACAACGGCCAGCAGCATGGACTGCGGCTGGTAGTGCCTGCGAATGTAGTCGCGGATCTCGTCCGCCGTGAACGACTTGATGGTCTCGCGCAGGCCGATGATGGGCGAAGCATAGGGCGTGCCGTTCAGGGTCAGGGCCTGCATGTGCTGGAACAGCCGGTTGTCCGGGCTGTCCTCGCCGCGTTGCAGTTCGGCCAGGATGACTTCCTTTTCCGATTCCAGCTCGGCGGGGTCCAGCGTGGGGTGGAAGGCCATGTCCTTCAGCACGTCCATGCCCAGCTTCCATTGCGCGGCGGGCATGTCGGTAAGGTACACGGTGTAGTCGAAGCTGGTGGCGGCGTTCAGGTAGCCGCCAGCGCGTTCCACGTCGCGGGCGACGGTGCCCTTGGGGCGGTTTTCCGTGCCCTTGAACACCATGTGTTCCAGCACGTGGCTTATGCCTGCCTCGCGCGGGGTTTCGTAGGTGGAACCGGCGTGCACGTACAGGCGCAGCGAGGCCAGCGGAAAACGCTCGTCCGGCTGGATGAGCACCGTCAGGCCGTTGGAAAGTCGCGTCAGCTGTGGGGCCGGGGCTGTGGGCGTGGCGGCCGTTGCTGCGGTCGGCATCGTCAGGGCTCCGAGGAGGAGAAACAGGGTGAGAAGGGTGCGCATTGCGAATGTCTCCGATGTGCCGCGCGGGGCGGCGTGCGCTGTGTCGTGCCGGCTGCCGGAACGGCGGCTGGCGATGGCCGGATGTCAGGCGGCGCGGCCCTTGCAAGGGTGCGCCCACGGGGTCTGGTGCGTCGGCCTGCCGACGGCCCGAAGGGGGCCGTGCATGCAGGCTCCGTACGGCGGGGCCGACAGGTACATGTAATCGTTTCCCGGCGCAAGGCAAGGTGGCGGCGGAAGACAAAACGGCGCTTTGTTGCTACTGACGCAGTGGAAAGCCGCGCAAAAGGGCGCGTGCAGCGGTGCGGACGCGCGCCGCTGCCCTGCGGAACCCGGCCAGGCGGCCCGCATAATCATGTTTCCGGTGCGCCGCCCGGCGTACAGACTACAAGGCAATGCAACGACTTCTCAAACAATACCGCAATGACGTGGGCGACGTGCTGGCCGAGGCCGACGTGCACCTGCTGGAACTGGAAGTGGCGGGCGAACGGGCCGACCCGGAACTGCTGGGCCGTCTGTCGCGTCTGGTGCACGGGCTGCGCGGCGCGGCCGGGCTGCTGGGGTTGGAGGGAGCCTGCCGCATGGCCCGCATGCTGGAAGCGGCCTTTGAACTGGCGCGTGACGGTTCGCTGCCGCTTTCGGCGCAGGCCGTTTCCGCGCTGGAAGGGTGCATGCGGGCGCTGGCCGGGCTTTCCGGCGTGGTGGAGACGGAAGAAGGGGCCACTGGCCCCATTGCCCTCGCCAAGGATGCACTCTCCGACGCTGCCGGGCAGTATCCGGCGGTATGTGTTACCGGCGACCCCAACGCGCTGGACCGGGAGGATTCGCCCGCCGGGCGGTCGCGGCTGCGGCTGGGGGCCCTGCTGGACGAGGCGCTGCCCGAGTCGCTGCGGGTTCCCGCGCGGGAACAACTGCCGGTTTGCGATCCCGACGGGCATTGCCTGTTCGACCTGCACGGCATTGACGTGTTGCGCGCCCGGCGCGACGGGCTGTATCTGTACGTGGTGGAGTTTGGCGGCTCCGACGACCTGCTGCGCAAGGACCTGAGCCCGCTGGGGCTGCTGGCCTTCCTGCGCAAGAGCGGGCTTGTGCTCGACGCGCGCTTTGTGCCGGGTGCGGACGGTGCGGAGCCGGGAATGCCCGGTTGCGGACTGCACGTGCTGTACGCGTCGATCCTGGAGCCGGACCTTGTGAACACGGTATTTCAGGTGGAATCGGCCAGGGTGCACCCCATCGACGTGGAAAGGGTGCGCTACGGCGAGTCGGGTTGGCTGCGCGCACCTGCGCGTACCGCCTCCATGGCGGTGATGGCCGCGCGCGAGGCGCCCGATGCCGACAGCATCGACGATCTGGTGCGCCAGTACGACACGGCCATGCTGAAAATGCGGGAGGATACCATGAGCAACGGTACCGACGACGAAAGCAGGTTTTCCGGCTTGGTGGTGGACCCCGATGCCGAGGAACGTCGACTGGCCGAACTGGAAGCGGAACTGGCCGCTGGCATGGATGCCCTGTCGCTTGATGACGATGGGGATGACGGGGAGGGCGATGCCTCTCGGCGTGCCCTGGCCTCTCTGATCGGCGGCATGGTGGGGGACGACGCCGAACCGGATGCCCCCGATCTGCCCGATGTGCCCGATGGGCCCGAGATGGCTGTCGCGCCTGATTCGCTGCATTTGCCGGATGGATTGGATGGATCGGATGGGGAGGACGGGGCAGCTGCCGTGGCGGGCCATGATCCTGCGATGGATGACGCCGATGCCGACCTGTTCGCCGACCCCGACGCCGACCTGTTCGCCGACAGCGGCGACGCGCCGGATCTTTCGTATCTGGACGCCGTGCTGGCGGAGCGGCCGGATAGCGGCGTGGCCCTGGATCTTTCCGCCGGAACCCCCAGCCGCACCGTGGCCGGGTTCACCGTGCGCGCCGCCGATGGCGACGCATCCCCCCTGGGCGGCGCAAAGGGGGTGCTGGTGCTGTCCGGCGAGGTGACCATCGAACGCGGGGCCGACCTGCGCGAGGCACTGCTGGATGTGCTGGAGAGCTTTGCGGCGGTGCGCATCGACATGTCCGGCGTTACGGCGGCGGACCTGACCCTGGTGCAGCTGCTGCAATCGGCTGCCGTCACCGCGCGCTCGCGCGGGGTGGACCTGGCGGCCACCGGTCCGGTTTCCGAAGCCGTGGCCGAGGCGGCGCGCCGCACCGGGCTGGACGTTCCGGGCATCCGCCGCGTGGGGCTGGAAAAGTTGCTGCTTGTCGGGTGCCTGTAGCCTGTCGGCGCCATCTGCATCCGTTGCGCGAGGTATTATCCGAAACGGCGCGTCCTTGGGGGACGCGCCGTTTTCTCGTGGCGTGGCGTGGCGTGGCGGGCGGGGGCGTGGCGTCGCTGCGTTGTGCGTGGCTTTTTGGGCGGACGTTTTGGGGCGAGGCAGGAGGAGGCCAGAAGGAGATCAGGAGGAGGCCAAGGGGGAGGGCAGGCGGGGGCGAAACGGAGAGCGTGCGGATATCCGGGGGAGCCGCTGGGGGAAACCAGCGTTTTTCAGGACGGCTTGCCTTGATCGTGGCGGCTGGCCGGGCCGTCAGGCCGCGCAGGCAGCCACGGGGCCGTCGCAGTAGTCGTTGATGAACTGGCCGACCTGCACGCCCAGATGCACGCACTCAATGCCGTCCAGACACCTGGCCGCATCCGTGGCGTTGATGTGGGTCCACAGTTCGTTGCCGTTCTTGCGCATGCGGACGATCCAGGCATCCTTGGCGTCGTCAAAGGTGATGCGCAGGGAAATGCCGTGCCTGTCCAGGGCGGGATGTATCTCGCGAATCTTGTCCGCGAGAATGGTGGCGGTGATGTTCATGGGATCCTCCCGGCGGATTTGACCGCCTAAGGAAACGATAGTGCCTAATCCGGGAATTGCAATGGCGCTCTCTTCTGGGGCCGGTAGCGAAGATGGAGCAGATAATCGCTTTTTTCGATTGAACGGGTGTGCATGCGGTTTTTTAGAACGACAACGGGGCCACCTCCTGATGGAGGCGGCCCCGTGAATATTCCGGTATTGTGGCGTGTTATGCGCGGGCCACTCCGTCGAAGCGCTGGGACAGCTTGAGCAGGTGCACCTCGTGGATTTCGGCCTGCGGGGTCACGGCGCGGGCCAGCGAAAGGGGCGACAGGTACAGCGCGGTCCAGTCCATGTCCAGCAGTACGCTGCCGTCGTCGCGCACCTCGATGGAACGGAACAGGGGGCGGATGTCGGTGGTGCGTTCGCCCTTCTTGGTTTCGCGCGTCCATTCCTGCGTGGACGCGGCGGCAAAGTCGCGCCAGACCAGCATGAACGCGTCCCGGCGCGTTGCATCCACGCCGTAGCGCAGTTCGAAGGTTTCTCCGGCGGGCTGCGGCGCGGTGTTGCGGCCCACGGGCAGTTCCTCCACAAAGGTCACCCGCATGCCGCGCGGCAGGCGGCCATCCAGTGCGCGGCGCACCTCGTCGGCGGTGCGGTATTCGCGCAGGTACACGGCCAGCCATTCCGCCCGGCTGGCCACGCCCACGGGCAGGGCGCGCCCGAACGAGAGCAGCGGCAGGGGGTGGAATCCGCGCGAGAACGCGGGCGGCAGTCCGGCCCGGCGCAGGGCGCGCTCGAACAGCGATTGCAGTTCAAGCTGGCTGAGGAACACCGCCATGTCTTCCTTGGTGTACCAGATGCGGTAATGGCCCGCCTTCAGCGCCAGGTCGTCGGAAATCTGCGGCGGTTTGTCCGTCTTTTCCGGCATGCGCACCCGGCCGTGCTCGTCCAGGGTGGGCTGGTGGGCCTGCTGGTCGCGCTGGGGCAGGTTGGTGCGGTTGGCGTACGCGGCAACGCCGGGCAGCTTGTCCAGGCGGGATGGGGACGATTTTGTGTCGCACACCCCGCACAGGTGGCAGGCGCCGTAGCGGCAGTCGCCCGTCAGCTTCATGTCCAGCGCTCGGTGGCGTTCGCGCAGCAGGAATTCGCGGCTGGCACCGGAATCCAGATGGTCCCAGGGCAGCGGCTCGTCCTCGCCGCGCTCGCGGGTGTAGTCCGAGGAGGCAAGGCCGTGTTCGGCCATGGCGTCCAGCCACGGGGCAAGATCGAATCCTTCGACCCAACTGCTGAAGACGGCGCCCTTGCGGTAGGCGCTTTCCACCACGTCGGCCAGGCGCCTGTCCCCGCGCGAAAAGATGCCCTCCAGCGCGCTCATGGAGGCCTCGTGCCAGCGCATCTTCAGGCATTTCTCGCCCTTGAAGCGCGCGCGCAGGTAGCCGATGCGGTCGCGGATTTCTTCAAGCGACAGTTGACGTTCCCACTGGAACGGGGTGTGCGGCTTGGGCACGAAGGGTGATATGGCCGCCGTCACCTGCAAGCGGCGGATGCCCGGCCCGGCGGCGTCGCGCACCTTGCGGCACAGGTCCACGATGGCGTCCACGTCTTCGCGCGTTTCGGTGGGCAGGCCGATCATGAAATACAGCTTCACCTGCTGCCAGCCGTGCTCGAACAGCTTCTGCACGTGCAGCAGCAGGCCTTCCTCGGTGACGCCCTTGTTGATCACGTCGCGCAGGCGCTGGCTGCCCGCTTCCGGCGCAAGGGTGGCCCCGGTGCGGCGAATGCCCGCCATGCGGCGCATGATTTCGTCGTCGATGGACCCCACCCGCAAGGACGGCAGCGAAACCGCCACCTGCTCCTGCGCGCAGCGGTCCACGGTGGACAGGAACAACTGCTTGAGCGCGGAAAAATCGCCCGTGCTCAGGGACAGAAAGGACACGTCGTCGTAGCCGGTCTGGCCCAGACATTCATCAAGCAGTGCATGAAGGTTTTTGGTGGAGCGTTCGCGCGCCGGGCGATAGATGATGCCCGCCTGGCAGAAGCGGCAGCCGCGCGTGCAGCCACGGCCTATCTCCAGCGCCAGCCGGTTGTGCACCGCGCCGAAGGGCACGGTCTGGCTGGCCGGGTAGCGGGCGGTGTCCATGTCGGCCACCACGCGCCGGGCCACGCGGGTGTAGCCCGCATCGCCTGGCGATGGGGGGGGCGATTGGGGGACCAGCAAGGGGCGGGGCGGGGTGCCGGGCACGTTGCGCGCCGTATCCGGCGGCACGGAGCCTTCGAAGAACTCCGGCACGTACACGCCGGGAATGCGCCGGGCGTCGTCCAGAAAGCGGGACCGGGAATGCCCGGCGGCGCGGGCGGCAGACAGCAGGTCCACCAGTTCCGCCATCACCTCTTCGCCTTCGCCCAGCACCATCAGGTCCATGAACGGGGCCAGCGGTTCCGCCGCCAGGGTGCAGCCGCCGCCAGCCATGATCACCGGCCACGCGGCCAGCGAATCGGCCTTGGCCCGTTCCGCCGCGCGCAGGGGAATGCCCGCCAGGTCCAGCATGTACAGCACGTTGGAATAGCACAGCTCATGCGTGATGCTGAACCCCACGAGGTGCGTGGCCGCCAACGGGGTATCCGACTCCAGCGTGGCCAGCGGCACGCCGCGCTGGCGCAGCACCGCGCCCGCGTCGCGGCAGGGGGTGAACACCCGCTCGGCCCACACGTCGGGCCGTTCGTTCAGGATGGCGTACAGGATCTTCTGCCCAAGGTAGGACATGCCCACCTCGTACATGTCGGGAAAGGCCAGCGCCACGCGCAGGGTTGCGGCGTCGGGCGTCTTGTGGACGGTACCTTCCTCGATGCCGATGTAGCGGCTGGGCTTGGGCAGCAGGGGCAGAAGTTCGCGCATGGTTCCTGATGGGGATGAAAGGTGCGATGGGTGAGGGCAGTGCGGGGGCACCGCCAGTCGTGAAGGCGGAAAGGCAGACAGGGGCAGACAGGGGCAGACCGGTCCGAAGACGGACAGACGCGGATGCAGGGCATTCCGGCAGCTTGGAGGCACGGGCCGATTCCGTACGTTGGCCGCCGTTGCCCGGAGTCGACATGAAAAGGGGGGCGGCAGCGCCACCCCCCGGAATATGCCGCAAACAGGCCGGAACATGCCACACGAAGGCCGGATGCGCGCGCGGTGCCCCGGTGGGGCTTTCCGCGTGGTCGCGCAGGCCGTGTGCCGGGCCTACTTCTTCAGCAGGTCGGAAATGCCGGTGATCTTGCCGCCCGCCGGACCCTTGGTGAGGTTCAGGTTGCCGAGCCCGCCGCCAAGGCCGCCGGTGGCCAGGGTGAGGTTGGACGTGGCTTCGAGGTACTTGGTCTTCAGTTCCTCGGGGCAGGTCTTGTACTCGTAGATGACGTGCACGCGGCTGATGGTGCCGTCGAAGCCCTGCTCGAAGGGATAGCCGTACGGCAGCAGCATCATCTGCACACCCTGCTGGGTGGGCACGGTCTGCAACGCGGCCACGTCCTTGAGCGAGTTGGAGGCTTCGTCGAACTTGCCGAGCACCAGTTCGCCATTCACGAGTTTCACCAGTCTGATATCGTAGGCCATCGGGGGTGTCTCCTTGGTGATTGGTTCCCGGCATAGGTAGGGGCTGGGGCTGTTGCTGTCAAGCAACGGCGCGCCGTGGCTCCATCAGCGTCCCGCTTCCGGCGGCAGCAGCCGCAAGGGGATGATGGTGGCCAGTGCCAGCAGTCCCAGCAGGACGAATCCACCGCTGAAGCTCCAGGACTGCCCCGCCATGCCCAACAGTGCGGGCGCCGCGCCCGTGCCGATGAGCGACGAGACGGGCGTGGCGATGCACAGCACCGTGGGCTGGTACCCGGCAGGCCAGCAGCGGGCCAGTTCCTTGAAGATGGCGGGAAAGATGAACGCGGTCATGGCACCCTGCACGGTCATACCCGCCGTGACGACGAGAGATGATGGAACCGCCATGGCCAGCAGGGACAGGCCGGTCAGGCCCAGGCTTGCGGCAATGGTGCGCCGCGCTCCCATGCGGTCGGCCACCCACCCCCCGGCCAGCGCGGCGAACGGCGTGACCGCGCGTGATGCCGCCAGCAGGCCGTTGGCGGAACCGGGCGCAAGGCCCATTTCGTCCACCAGGTGCAGCGGCAGCACGCTGTACACGGCGTATTCCCCGGCCACGCCCACGGCCAGCAGCCACGCGAACAGCCACGTCAGCGGCGAGCGCAGCACCCCGGAGAGTCCGCGCACCGAGGGCGGCTCCGCCATGGTGCGCCCGCCGCGCCCTATCCACGCGAAAACGATGCCCGTCAGCATGCCCACCACGCCCACGGCCAGCAGCACGCCCCGCCAGTCGGTGACGCGCAAGCCCGCCTCGGCCAGCAGCGGCACGGCCACGAAGCTGAGGTTGGGGCCCAGTTCGTGGATGGACACGGCCTTGCCCCAGTCGCGCTGGCGGGCCAGCGAGCCCAGGGTGGCCATGCCCGCCGGAAAGTACAATCCCGCCG
This sequence comes from Nitratidesulfovibrio sp., assembly GCF_040373385.1. Lineage (NCBI taxonomy): Bacteria > Pseudomonadati > Thermodesulfobacteriota > Desulfovibrionia > Desulfovibrionales > Desulfovibrionaceae > Nitratidesulfovibrio > Nitratidesulfovibrio sp. The sequence goes on from NZ_JBDXXH010000002.1 coordinate 390,797, forward strand.
CCAGTCCCATGAGCACGAACATGTACCGCGCCGTGGCATGATCGTGCACGAAGGACATGCCCATGAGCACCGCGCCGGTGGCCATGCACGAAAAGGCCGCCATGCGCCGGGGCGCGATCCGGCTGAGCAGGAATCCGCTGGCCGCAAGGCTGACGGTGAACCCGCAGGCCATCAGGAACAGCAGGCGGGTGGCCTGGGCATGGTTCAGGCCCAGGTCCGCCTCCAGGGGCAGCAGCAACGGGGCCAGCACGGCGCGCGAGCCGTAGTTGACGAAGAACAGCAGGCCCACCAGCCCCACCCACGGCAAGGCGGCGGCGAAGGCGGGGGCGGTGTCGCCGGATATCTCCGGCGGTGTGTTCGGTGGCATGTTCGTGGGCATGGCGGGGCGACACGGTGGTGCCGGGTTGCGGGTGGCAAGGGCGCGCGGTATGCGCTGGCCGCAAAAAAAACGGGGGGGCAGGCGCCCCCCCTTGTGTTTCGCGTGTCGTCGTCGGCCTTACAGGCCAGCCGCTTCCTTGACGTAGGCGAAGTCGATGGAGGAGCTGACGAGCTGCGCGCCCTGCCTGATCTTGATCACGTCGCGCAGCTTGTGGCGCGAGAGGATGACCTCCATCTTCTTGGCCACGGTGTACGTGTCGTCGCGCACCACCACGATGGGAATGTTCAGCACTTCCGACCGGGTGAGAATGATGTCGTTGGGGTACAGGTTGCCGGTCAGCACCAGGCACGGGCAGTTGCCCTCCAGCGCCACCAGTTGCACGTCGGACCGGTCGCCCCCCACGATGACGGCGGAATTCTTGTTCTTGCGGAAGTGGGTCATGAAGTTTTCGACCTGCATGGTGCCGATGAGGAAGTTTTCCACCACCTTGTCGGACTTGTTCTGGGCCGAGATGACCTTGCCGCCCAGCCGTTCGGCCAGGTCGCCCACCTTGATGGCCCCCATCAGCGGGTCCTTGGGGATGACGCCCACCACGCGCACGCCGTTGCGTTCCAGGAACGGCTTGATCAGCCCCTCCACCTCGTTCATGAAGTTGGCGGGGATGTCGTTCAGCACCACGCCGGCCAGGTTGTCGCCCAGGGTATCCTTGAGCACCACCAGATAGTCGTAGTTCAGTTCCTTGTGCAGGCGGTCGATGATGATGGCCTTCAGCCCCAGTTCCTTGACCACGCGGATGCCGTCCACGTTGCAGTAGCGGCCGGAATACATGCTGCCGGACCCGGCCACCACCATCACGTCGTGGCGGCTGGCAAGCTGGCGGTAGGCATCGACGATGCCGGGCATGTAGTCCTCGCACTGGCCGCTGAAGGCGCGCACCTTGAAGTCCTGGGTGACCAGCACCGGGGTGACCAGGTTCGACGGCTCTTCCAGCCCCAGCACGTCCTGCACGAAGAAGGCATCCTCGTCGCCCAGCACGCCGCCGCGTTCCTGCGGCATGGCGCCCACGGGCTTCATGTAGCCCACGTTGTAGCCATCCTTCTGCAGGCGCAGGCCAAGGCCCATGATCACCATGTTCTTGCCGGAATATCCGGCCGTGGAACCCACGTAGATGCCTGCCGCCATAGGAGCCTCCTGTTGCTGAATCCGGACGCATGCCCCGCCGGACCATCCGGGCGCCGGGCACTGATCCGTTGATCGGTGGCGCGGCGCGTCCGGCGTGTCCGGCATGTCCGGCATGTGGGGCGTGCCTGACCCGCCGGGCGGGTCGGGAGACGGTGCGACATGCCGTGTGCTTTGCTGATTCTGCCCCGAATAACAGCCGAAAATCAAGGGACAACTGCAATTTCGTGGCTGTTCGCTCGCTCAGCCCGGGTTTGCGCGGTGCGGTTGGGGCGGATTGGGCGGGCTGGCCGGGCAAACGGGGGGGGCTGGCCAGGTGGAAAGGCGGCGGGCCATGCCGTGCCGGAAATTTGACAAAGGGGTGCGAGCGGCATGCGCGGCGCGGTCGGCCTTGCGCAAAGGGAGCAGTGCCGGTATCGTTCCCGGCCATGACCGGAGCGCCCATGGCGGCAAAAGCTGCCGGGCGGCACCCAGAAGGAGCGACCACCGACCCATGTTTCAAAAGCTGCAAAGCGACATTCATTATGCCTTCAACGACGCGGGCCTGCTGGCCACGGCCATGACCCACAGTTCGTGGGCCAACGAGCAGCAGGAGCACGTGGAGCACAACGAACGCCTGGAATTCCTGGGCGATGCCGTGCTTGAGCTGTGCGTGTCGGAAGAACTGTTCGCCCGCTTTCCCGGCGCCCGAGAGGGCGACCTGACCCGCATGCGGGCCCGCCTTGTCAGCAAACCGGCGTTGGCCGAGCTTGCGCGCGACCTGCAACTGGAATTGTACCTGCGGCTTGGCAGGGGCGAGGAAAGCCAGGGGGGGCGCGAACGCAGTTCGTTGCTGTCGGACGCGCTGGAAGCCATGCTGGGGGCGGTGTTTCTGGACGGGGGGTACGAACGGGCGCGGGCCGTGGTGCGCCATGTGCTGGCCGCGCGCTGGCCCAGCGACGCCGACGGCAAGCGCAGCAAGGACTACAAGAGCCGCTTGCAGGAGCTGACGCAAAGCCTGTTCCGGGAGCGGCCGGTATATGCCCTGATGGGCAGCAGCGGGCCGGAACACGAAAAGCGCTTCGAGGTGCGGCTGACGCTGCCGGACGATACCGTGTGCACGGCCATCGGCCCCAGCGTCAAAAGGGCCGAACAGATGGCGGCCGGTCTGGCGCTGAAAGCACTGGAGTCACGCAGCGAGGGCTGAGATGGAGACAATGACCGGGAAGGCCGTTCCTTCCCGGTCCTGTTGTCTTTGGTCAACCTTCGCCAACTGATGCGCGGCGTTACGCCGGGGGCGGGGTCTGCTAACCGCCGCCGATGAGCTGCATGGCCATCTGCGGCAGCGAGTTGGCCTGCGAAAGCATGGCCACGGCGGACTGGGTGAGGATCTGGTTGCGCACGAACTCGGTCATTTCCTCGGCCACGTCCACGTCGGAAATGCGCGACTCGGAGGACTGCAGGTTTTCCGCCTGGATGGTGAGGTTGCTGATGGTGTTCTCCAGGCGGTTCTGCAGGGCGCCGAGCGCCGCGCGGATCTTGTCCTTGGAGATGATCGCCTGGTCAAGGGCGGTCAGGGCGTTCTGGGCAGCCGACTGGGTGGAGATGGTGTAGCCCCCGGCCGCCACGCCCGCTGCGGACGCGTTGCCGATGCCCAGTTGCGACGCCGTGGCCCCGCCGATCTTGATGTAGTAGTAGTCCTCGTTCGAGTCGTTGCCGGTACCGAAGTGGATCTTCAGTTCGCCTGTCTGCCGCAGCCCCGACCCGTTGTGCGTGCCCGAAAGGGTGCCGTCCAGCAGGTGGATGCCGTTGAAGTCCGTGGCGTTGGCGATACGGGTGATTTCCGAAGCCATGGCCTGATATTCGGATTCGATCATCAGGCGCTGGTCGGAGTTGTAGGTACCCGTGGCCGCCTGTTCGGCCAGTTCCTTCATGCGGATGAGCTTTTCGTCGATGATCTGCAACGCGCCGTCGGCGGTCTGGATCATCGAGATGGCGTCGTTGGCGTTGCGGATGCCCTGACGCATGGTGGAAATATCGGCCCGCATCAGTTCGCGAATGGCGAGGCCTGCGGCGTCGTCGGCCGCAGTGCCAACGCGCAGACCCGAGGAAAGGCGGCGGGTTGACGTAGCCAGGCGACCGTAGCTCTCGTTCAGGTTACGAGAGGCGTTCAGCGCCATCATGTTGTGATTGATGACCAAAGACATGTGGTGAACCTCCTTCGGGTTGTCTGGCCAACATTAAGCAATGTTGGTGCCAACGCATTTTTTGCAAAGAAAGGTAAAGAGTTAGCAAAACTCTAGACACCTCGTGCCCGGTTGCCGACACGCCCATGCCAAAATTTTCCCAGGGCTTGCGGGGTGCTGGGCAGTGCGGGAGGGGGGCGGGAGCCGGACGGGGGAATTTTTTGCATCCCTTGCGCGCATGCCGGGCCGCGCCCTAATCCGGCGGCGTATTTTGCCGATAAGAGGGGTGAGACGATGTTTCCGGGGGAGGCAATGTCGCCTCGAGGAGGAACCATGATGCTGCTGGACGATATCCAGTTGGTGACGGCAGGTTCTTCCGCGGGATCGGATATCAAGCGCCCCCCGGCACGCGGCATGGCCGCCGCATCCTCATCCGCTACTTCTCCATCTCTCGCGGAATGGCAGCCGACCGGGGACGAACGATCCGCGGAAGCGGACAACGTGGACATGCAACAGCTCGAAAGCTCGCTGAACGACCTTTCGCGCTCCCTTGAAGCCAAGGGTGCCGCGCTGAAGTTCGAGATCGTGAGCGACCAGGGCGTGGTGCAGGTCGAGGTTTCCGAGAAGAACAGCAACAAGGTGCTCATGCGCATACCGCCCGAAGGGGTGCTGCGCGTCGGCAAGGACGGGGGCATGACCCTTGGCGGGCTGCTCAACCGGCAATTCTAGGGGCACGGCGGCGGGTTCATCCCCTCCGCCGCGCCATGCCGGTCCTGCGCCAGTCGTCGGCATGGCACGTTTGGCCGGGGCGGGACGGTCCTTGCACGGATTACGGAGTGCCTGGTGGCGCTTGCCCTGGCTCCGTTGGTCGCGGCAGCGCTGGCGCATCTGCGCCCGGTCCACCGACTGAGGCCGGGCTGGTGCGGTTGGGCAGAGCCGTGATCGCCGTGCCACCTGCATTTTGTTGTGGGCAGCCCTGTTTGGGCGCGCATGTTGCTTGCTGCGGGGGGGCCAGGTGCCTGCATCGCCACCGTTCTGTTGCGGCGGGTTGCCCCGGTTTGTCCGCAACGCGAAACACCCCGGACCGTTTCCCTTGGGAACGGTCCGGGGTGTTTCGCGTTGCGCACGCCGCGTTGCGCCGCCGCCGACACGGTGCGGACGCGGGTTCGGGCCCGCGTCCGCCGGTCGATCATGATCCGCCGCTAACGCTTCATGTTCACGACGGTGTCAAGCATGGTGTCCGTCGTGGTGATGACCTTGCTGTTGGACTGGAAGCCGCGCTGGGTGGTGATCATCTGCACGAACTCGCGGGCAAGGTCCACGTTGGACTGTTCCAGCGAGTTGGAGTTGATGGAACCGTACCCGTTGGCGTTGGCCGGACCCGCCAGCGCATCGCCCGAGGCGCGCGTTTCGGAGAACAGGTTGCCCCCTTCGCGCCGCAGGTTGGTGGGGCTGGTGAAGTCGTACAGGGTGATCTGGTACAGGTCCAGGATGACCCCGTTGGAGTACCGGCCATGCACCACGCCGTCCTGGTCCACGGTGATGTTCTGCAGGAAGCCGAAGGTGTAGCCGTCCTGCTTCTGGAAGATCATGGACGACGAGCCGCCGTAGCTGGTCATGGACGTGGACTGACGCTCGCCCTGGGCGCCCAGGCCGCCGAGGTTGCTGGCGTTGCTGCCGATGGCGGCGGCGCTGGCAGGTGCGCTGGCCCAGGTGTTACTGAGGTTCTTGAGGCCGAAGTTCAGTTCCATCAGGTACGGTTCGGCTTCATCGGATGCTGTGGGGGTGGTGTAGCTGGCGTTGGCGACACCCGAGAAGTTGGCCACGAACAGCGGGTACCCGTTGCTCGAGAACGTGGTGGGCTGCCAGTTGTTAAGATCCTTCAGGCTGCCCGTGGCGCCGCTGGCGATGGTGAAGGCGGTCATGTCCGTGAGCTGGCCCGAGGTATCGAAGGTCAGCGTGCCGGTCATCAGGATGCCCGCCGCCGAGGTGCCCGCGAAATCCAGGCCGTTGACCGAGCGCAGGTCGTCCGAGGGATTCATGGTGACCATGTATTCCCAGTAGCGCTTGCCGCTGGCGGCGTTGGCAACCGTGTCGGTGGCCACCTGGTCGAAGTAGACGGTCAGTTCGTGCGAGGTGCCGCCTTCGTCGTAGACCTTGATGGTGGTCTGGTAGGCAAAGCGGCTGTCCGACAACGGCGTGTCTGCCGAGCCATCCCAGTTGTTGAACACCGAGAAGAACGGGTCGGTGGCGTTGACCGACTTGTCGCCGCCGTCGCGCGCGTCGAGGTTGTGGGCCGAGGTGATGGTGGACGTGTGCTGCGGCTCGGCCGTGAAGCCGTCGAGCTTGATGTCCTTGGGCGAACCCGCGCCCTTGATCTGCGAGGTGGTGGTGGTCACCTGCGCGGTGGAGGTGGACAGCGAGGGGCGGGCCTTTTCGATTTCCCAGCCTTGCAGCACGTAGCCGTGCGGATCGACCAGGTAGCCGTCGTTGTCGAAGCGGAAGTTGCCCGCACGGGTGTAGTACGAGGTTTCCTGCCCCTTGGGCCGCACCTGGAAGAAGCCCTTGCCGCCGATGGCAAGGTCCGTGGCCTCGTTGGTGGTTTCAAAGGCACCCTGGCTGAAGTCGCCGAAGATGGCGCCAATGGACACGCCCCGGCCAACCTGGCTCACCCCGGCCGCGCTGTAGACGTCCTGGTTGATGAAGTCCTGGAAGTCCATGCGCGAGCCCTTGAAGCCCACGGTATTGACGTTGGCGATGTTGTTGCCGAGAACGTTCATCTTCTCGCCGTGGGCCAGCAGTCCCGAAACGCCGGTCCACATACTTGCCGTGACACTCATGATCGACCTCCTGTGTCCATGCACCCCCGTGGGGGTGTAGTGTGCGTGCTCTCGTTCCGCAGGGGGTTAGCTGTCGCTGTCCGTGCCGCTGTCGGAATCGTCTCCGGAGTCGTCTCCGGAATCGTCGTCGTCCGTGTCATCGCCGCCGGTGCTGGTATTGGGCGCCACGATCTCGGAGACGTTGCTGAAGGCGATGTGGCGGCCGTCCGCCAGGCTGAGATAGGGTTCGTCGTCCACCTTGACCACGCCCGACACCTGGCCGGAAACCTGGGTGGTGATGTAGACGGACTTGCCGTCCTCGCCTTCGCCGTACATGGCCACGGCGTAGACCCCGTCGGGCACGATGGTGTCCTGGTAGTCCTTGCCGTCCCACTTGTACTGGTAGGTGCCGGGCTGCTTCGCGCCCATCAGTTCCGTGCGTACCAGGTTCATTTCGCTGTCGTAGATGTTGATGTAGCCGCTGTTCACCTGTTCCTGCACCGTGAAGTACACCGTACTGACGGAATTCACCGTCGCGCCCGTGCTGTCCTTCAACGAGGTCTTGCTGATCTCGTAGCCGCTGGCGGTCACTTCCTTGCCGATGTAGCCCACGGCGGCGGACATCTGCTGCTGCTTGGCGCTTGCGTTCAGGTCGGTGATGCCGGTGGAGATGTTGGTGAGCTGTTCAAGGCTGGTGAACTGCGCCAGCTGGGCGACGAATTCCTTGTCGTCCATGGGGTTCAGCGGATCCTGATGGCTCAGCTGGGCCACCAGCAGGTTCAGGAACGCCTGCTTGTCCAGTTCGTCGTTCTTGGTCTTGGCGCCAAGGTAGTTGTTGAAATCCTGTTCGGCCTGGCCGATGACGGGGCTGGCTGCCATGGTGGCCTCCTATGCGATGATGTCGAGCCCGGAGGCGGTAAGAGTTGCCGAGCGTCCGGTGGAGGCTGCCGCTGCTGCGGTGTCAACGGCCTGCATGGCGGTGTCGTCGGTCCCGCCGTCACGCAGGCGGCGCAGGCGTCGATAGCGCTCGCGCTCCGCGTTGCGGGCCTGCTGCTCCTGGCTGGCGTTGTGCTGGGCCGTATCCTGCCAGGCCTGCGAAAACGAGTTGTCCTGCAACTGGGTTTGCACTTCCAGCCGGTCCACCTTCAGCCCCTGCTGTTCCAGCGCGGTGCGCAGCACGTGCAACTGGTCGTTGAGGGCCTGCGCGGTCTCGGTGCGGTCGGGGCGGATGGTGGCGTTGACTTCGCCGTTGCGCACGGAAAGGGTCACGGTCACGTTGCCCAGTTCGCCGGGGTCGAGTTGCATGGTCAACTGGCGGGTGCCGTCCTGCATGGAGGTGAGGATGCCCCGCTCGAGTTGGGCCGCCGCCTGTTCGGAAAGATAGGGGGTCAGGGCCTGGCCCTGCCGTTGGGCAGCCCCCGCCGCATTGGCGGCATTGGCCGCGCTGGCAGAAGCGTCGGCCATGCTCTGGGCCGCGCCGCTGAGGGTAGGACTGACGTCGATCTTGCGCAGCAGTTCGGCCCAGGGATCGCTGCTGCCGCCGGAAGCGGACCGACCGTGCTGGTCCTGCTGCCAGGCGGAGCCCTTGCCGTCGCCCGACTGTGAAGACTGACCCGATTGCTTATCCAGCCCGAACGCCTGCGCCTGGGCATTGCCCTGCGTCACCTGCGCCTGCTGGCTGCTGGTGCCCCCGTTGCCGTTGTTGCCGTTGTGCAGGGACACGTTCTGCTGCATGGCGTCGCCCGACTGCCCGATCTGGGATGCCTGGCGCGGATCGGACAACGGCCCGGCATGTTCCTGCGTGCTGCCCCCGGTGCGCATCAGGCCGGACTGGCGGGTCTTGCCCGCGTTGGCCGATCCGCCGTCGTGGCGTTCAGCGTCCAGCGCGGGGGCCACACCGCTGCCGTTACCCTTGCCGGTGGCGGCTTCGCGGATCAGCACCTCGCTGCGCTGGGCGGTACGGTCCCCACGTCGGTCGGCCTGCTCGATGCGCTCGGCGGATTTCTTGGCCGCCTGCAACACCGGATCAAGCGCGGAACCGAGGGCCGAGGCCAGGTTGCGGTCGGCCTGTTCGCGCGCGGCCATCTCCTGTCCGGCGGGAACCAGAACGGACTTCAGCCCGGCGGCGGTGGTGGAAATTTCGGTCTGCCCGCCGAACAGCGTCTTCATGGCGGCCAGCACTTCGGGCGAGAGGCGAAGGCCCTTGGCCATGGCCTCCAGTTCTTCCACGTTGACGTCGATGGCATCGCCGTCGGTCTTGCTGCTCAGCTTGGTGCTGATGGTCTTCCACACCGCATCGGTGTTGCCCGCGTCCATCTGGGCCAGCATGCTGTCCGCTTCTTCGGGCAGCATGCCGATCTTTTGCAGGAACTGCTTGGCGTCCAGGCGCTGGTTGCCGTTCAGGGCGGTGGTGGCGGTGCTGTTGGCGTCCAGGTTGGCGTAGGGGCCATCCTTGCGCAGGGCCGAAATGACCTGCCCCAGCGAGTAGTTGCCGGAGGTGGAGGCCATCTGGGTGAGGCGTTCCAGCCGGTCGGGCGACACGCCGCTCTTTTCCAACTGGTTCCGCAACGCGATGACGTCCTGGTAGGAAAGGCTGATCTGCCCCGGCGCGGTGAGCACGCTCCCGTCTTCGCCCCTGCGCACCTTGCCCTTGGCGTCCGTGGCCGCATTGGCGGCGTTGCGGAGGGCGGTGGTGCCCGCGCCGGAGATGGAGCGCGAGCTCGCCTTGTCCGCGAGCACGGAAGCGAAGTCGAGGGTGCTGGCAGTGACCTTGGGGCGCCGCGTCACGTCGGACGGCGCTTTTTCGGTCTCGGGAAGAAAGGGAAAAATATGCATGCCGGGGCTCCTTGCAGCCATTGGATTACAAGGAACGTTCCAAAACTGTACGCAACATTATTTCAGGAGGTTACGGCATGCAGGGGCGGCGTGCCCGGCAAGGCCTGCCGTGTCTGAGCGGTGGCTGGACGGAGCGTGTTTGCAATTCTTGACCATTCTTGATGGTCGGCGGGGGGGGGGCGTGCAGCGGGTGGGGCCGATCGGCGGCAGGCACGCGCCGTACAGCCCGGGCGGAGTGGATAGAGCCGGACAGCCGGGCAGGGCCGGATAGATGCGGACGGTGCCGGGACGGGAATGGACGGGACGGGGGATGGGACGGGGAGCGGATCAGGCCGTAAGGGCGGCCAGGGCCTCCACCAGGGCCAGGGCCTCTGCCCAGGCGGTGGGGGTGGCGTCGGCGTTCTGCATGGCCATGTGCAGATAGCCCGTAAGGGGACGCAGCATGGGCGGATGCAGGTGCCAGAAGTCGGGCGGCAGCATGGCCTGGCCAGACCGCAGGCCGCGCAGGGTACGGGCCAGGTCGCGCCCAAGCTCGGACAGGGCGCGGCGCAGGGTTTCGGCCAGCCGGGGCGAGGCGGCGGCAAGGTCGGCCCAGGCCTGACGGGCGGCGGCCTCGCCGTGCAGGCCAAGCCGCCATGCCCAGAATGCCTTCCAGAACTGCCCGAACAGGCGGCGGGGTTCGCCCTGCCGTCCGTTGATCGGGGTGGCCAGCGGAACGAGGTCGAACAGCCCCAGTGCGTCACGCCCCGTACGCAACAATTCCAGCCCTGGCAGGCGCATGCGGGCAAGGCGCGGGGTGGTGCCAGCGGCATTCGCGCCACTGGTGGGCAGGGACGGGGCGTCGTCCTGTTCGCGCAGCAGCGCGTGCACCAGCGATGCCACCCGTACGGGGTCGAACCTGTCGCGGCACAGCACGGAAGGCTGGGTGCACCGCCAGCAGCCCACGCAGCTGATGGTGGCGCGCAGCACGTGGTGCCCCGGGGGGAAGGGGGCGGTTTCCCAGGCGTTCACCGGTCCCATGGACAGGTTCAGGGTGGGGGTCTGGGTCCAGGCGGCCACGTGCATGGGGCCTGTGTCCGGCGTGACCAGCAGGCGCAGCGAGCGCGTGAGGGACACCAGTTCCGGCAGGGAGAAGCGCCCGCACAGGTTCAGCGCCGGGGTGCTGGCGCGGCGGGCCACGTCGGCCCCCAGTGCCGCTTCCGCCGGACCGCCCAGCAGTACCGGCTTCAGCCCGCGTCGCAGAAGATCGCGGGCCAGCACGGCCCAGAACTGGGCACCGGGACGTTTTTCCGGCTCGCTGGCCCCCAGGAACAACCCCACCCGCTGCGGGTCGCGTCCCTGATGCTGCGGCGGGGGCCAGTCGGTGCCGCGTATCCGGCTGGCGGGCACGCAGTCCAGGGCATTCAGGTCGGCCCAGTGGAACAGGTTGTGCCGGTTGTTGTGCACCAGCGAGGTCCGGTACAGTTGCCAGTGCCCGTGCACGTAGGTGGTCCGGTCGGTCCCTTTCACCGTCCCGGTATTCGCCAGGCAGGGGCCGAAATGCGCGTCGGCATGCAGTTGCCCGGCCAGCGCGGCGGCCTCTGGCCGGTGGCTGAGGTTGACCACCAGGTGGTAGCGGTTCCGGCGCAGCCGTTCCGCCGCGCCGTACGGAAAGAATACCGCCTCCGGGCCGATGGGCATGAGTCCCTTGAAGAACTTCTCCTCGCCCACCACCCACAGCGGACGGCGCGGGTGTTCCGCCCGCAGCCACGCCAGCAGCGGAAAGGTCAGCACCAGATCGCCCATGCGCTGCATTTGCAGCACCAGAATGGGCGCATCAGGCGCGTTGTCCGCAGGTGCGCGGGGGGGCGCTGCGGGCGTCGGGGGCGTGGGGGCGGTGGTCATGGTGTTGGCATGGGCGTGTGACTGCTATCTGGCACGGGCCGGACCGAAGATGCGGCGCATGTGGTCCAGCAGCGTGCGCAGCCGGTGCTCGTAGGTGTGCTCTGCCAGGATGCGCCTGCGCGCGGCAGCCACCACGCGGGCGCGTTCTTCCGGGTGGTCCAGGTAATGGCGCAGCAGCTCGTCAGCCTGTTCCGGTTCCGTGTAGCACACCACCTCGCGCCCCGGATCGAACAGGTTCTCTATCTGGTCGCGCCAGTCGGTGAGCACGAACGATCCGGTGGCGGGCACGTCGAACACCCGCTGGTTGACGGCGCCCTTCATCTGCTTGCTGGTGCAGTTGAAGTTGATTTCCGACAGGGGGTAGAACGCGGGTAGCTCGCTGTAATAGTTGATTTCCGGGTGCAGCCGCCAGCCAGCGGGCGCGGTGCGGAACACCTTGCGCCACCCCGTGTCGCCCACGATGAGCGGGGCAAAGGGCAGGGTGCGCGCCACGCAGGCGGCACGATACTGGCGGGTGGCCTCCCAGGTGAGCATGGTTTCGTAGGACAGGCGCCGCTCGGCGCCGTTCTGCCCGTCCTTTTCCTCCGGCCCTCCCAGTCCGTCATATACGGCGGCCAGTTGCGGCTGGTGCGCCCGCAGGTAGGCCCCCACGGATCGTTCGCCGTGCGCGCCGAAGCCCGCCGCCACCTCGCGGTACGAGCGCAGCAGCGCGGCGGGCAGCTTGCCCGCCTTCATGCGGTGGGCCACCTTGTAGACCATGGAATTGCCCACGAAGGACACCCGCGCCCGCCACGGATGGCGTGCGGGCAGCGGTGACGCGGGCGGGGCGAAGCGTACCGGGTCGGTGCCCAGGGGCAGGTAGGCCACGTGTTCGAAGCCAAGGTCGCGCAGCGAGGGCAGGTTGTCCGCGTCCCAGGTGAAGATGGCCGTCCAGGGGCTGACGATGCGCCGGTACAGGTAGAGGATCAGGTGCGGGTTGTCCACGAACCACGAGGCCAGCGGCAGGCGCAGCTTTTCCAGCAGCTCGGTCAGCACGCCTTCGCGGTCCACGCCCAGATGGTTGATGGTGAAGGCGAAGTCGGGCCGGAATTCCACCACGGCGCGCAACAGCTTTTCCACGAATTCGCCCCGGCCCACCTCGTCGTCGTCCAGGGTGAGCAGGTGGTACGGCACGCCCAAGCGCTGGCAGGCGGTGACGATTTCGCCCATCAGGAAATACTGGCTGGTGATCAGCAGCATGCGCGGCAGGGCGGCCGGGTCCGCGAATTTGGGGTAGGCGGCCCGTTCCCAGAAGTTGAAGCGGGCGCTGGCGGACAGCACGTCGCGCAGGCGGGCGTAATGGGCACGGTCCAGGCGCAGGTAGAAGGGGTGCGGCAGGGGCAGCAGTTGCAGCCCGCCGTGCTCGTACTGCCAGCGGGTAAGGGTGCGCAGGGCCACGTCCGTATCGTCGTCGGTCACCCACAGGATGCGTCCACCGCAAGCATCGTCGGCATGGCGTTCGCGCAGGCGGGTGGCCGCAAGGATTTCCGTGGACCGGTCCACCACGGCCACGGGACCGGGATGCAGTTCCAGCAGGCGGGCCAGGGCCGCGCCGGTGCCCGCGCCCAGGAGGACGGGCAGGACTGGCGGAGCGGAAGGGGCGGGCGACGCGGATGGGCCTGCCGTGCCGGATATTTCGGACGTATCCGACGGGCCGGTGATGTCGGGCGGGGCGGCTCCGGAAGGCCTTTCCGCGCGCAGCCTTTCGTAGGGGGCCAACAGGGCCAGTTCGCGTGCCGGGCCACCGGGGCCCAGCATGGCCATGCTGCGGCCATCCACGGTTACTTCCACGTCGGTGACGGGCGCCTGCCCTGCCGCCGTGCCGGTCGGGCGGGGCGACGGCAGCGCGCGGGCCGCCAGCCTGGGGCGGGGTGTGGTCTCGCGGTGGGAATTATCTGCTGGCGGCATGGTCGGTGTACTGCCCTTGCGTGGGGTTGCCCGTTTTACCGTGGGGTTGGGGAGGCGCGGCGTTCCCTGCGGTCAGGCAGCGTTCGTCGGCATATGGCAGGGCAGCTCGCCCCAGACGGAGCCCTGTGCGCCCGGTCGCGCCCGGTCGCGTCAGGTCGCGTTCGTCAGCGCTTGGCGGGCGGCAGGGCGGGCGATTCCACGGCCAGTTCGCCGTCACGCAGCACAATGCGCACGTCGCGCAATTCCTCGCGTACCTCCATCCACGATTCCTCGATGGAAATTTCCACGCCGGGCATGATGCGCCCCGGCACCACCAAGCGGCAGCGCTCGGCGATGGGGCCGCCGCGCTTCAGGTCCTGCCACAGCGCGGCACGCTGGCGCAGCAGGCGGTCCATCTTCTTCAGCGCGGCCTCCAGGCGGCGCACCGGCTCTTCCTTGCCCGCCGGGGTGTCGGCGGCCACGGCCTCGTAGTGGATGATGCGCTGGCGCAGGTCGCGGATGTTTTCCTCGAGCCGGGTGATCTTGCGGAACTTGAACGGGTCGTACCCCAGGTTCACCTTGGTGGGCGAACCCTGGGCACCGCCCAACTGGTTTTCGATGTACACCACGCCCGCGCCGTGCACCGTGCCGCCCTGCACGCGGTCCTTCACGACAAGGTTCGCCCCGGCGTAGATGCGGCAGTGCAGGGCGAACCGCTCTATGTACATGTTGCCGTGCGAGCGCAGTTCCGCGTTTTCGGCAAAGGGCACGCGCAGGGTGTCGCCCGCGTCGAGCAGGCAGCCCTTGCCGCCCTTGATGCCGCTTTCGCAGGCTATGGCCCCCCGTGCACGCACCACCGCGCCTTCCACCACGCCCTTGACCAGGATGTTGTCCGCCTGGATTTCGAAGCCGGGCTTCACGTCGGCATGGATGGCCATGTCGCCCACGAAGAAGATGTTGCCGGTGTGGAAGTCCACGTCGCGGCGCACGTTGAGCATCTTCTTCACCGTGATCAGCCCGTCGTGGTAGAAGACGTACCCGTTGGCGTCGGCCACCACCCGATTCGGCGAGCCGGGGTCCACTTCGCAGTTGGGGCCGCAGGGCAGTTCCCTTGGCGCGGCATCGTAAACGTAACGCGGGTCCAGCGGGCCTTCGCCCGCTTCTTCCAGCGGCACCAGTTCCGCCAGCACCTGTCCCTTCACCACGTTCTGGACGTAGCCGAGGTTGTAGCGGTCGATGTTGCCGGCATCGTCCGCTTTAGGTTTCAGGTGCATGTAGTCGAAGTCGGGCTCGAAATGGTGGCGCAGGTAGTATGGCATGTGGCGCTCTCCGTGGGGCTGTGCCTGCGGCGCCGCGTGGCGTGCCGCGTATCCGGACTGCGGGCGAGGGAAGACCGTGTTCCTGTCGTGGCGTGCCTTGGCCCCGTGGCTGACGGCACCAGGGGGAAGCTAGTCCGGCAGAAGGGCCAGCAAATCTACCTCGTCGCCAAGGATGGGAAAGAACCCGGTGAGTTGCGCGGTTTCCATGGTGTGCACCGCCTCTGCGGTGGGCCGGTACAGCAGCAGGCGGCGGCCCATGGACCGCGCCTTGGTGCTGGCGGCCACCAGCGTGCCCAGGCCCGAGCTGTCCATGAACGACACGGCGCCAAGGTCCAGCACCACGTCGGACACACCCTTTCGGGCGAACAGCCGTTCCAGTTCGTTGCGGACCTCGGTGGCGTTGGCCAGGGTCAGCTCGCCTGTCAGCGCCGCGACAAGGATGTTTCCGTGATCGTCAAGCTCGAGGTGCGCCATTGTTCCTCCGGGATGGCCAATTGCAGGTGCAGGGTGTTGCCGTCGGGGCCGGTGGCACCCGTCACGGCATCGCACAGGCAGGTGATGATGTGCAAGCCCCGTCCTGACGTGGCTTCCGGAGCCACTCCCGACGGGCCAGACGGGCCAGACGGGCCAGACAGGCCAGACAGGCCGGGCGGGGGCAGCGGGCAAGCCGCGCAGCCGCGGCCCCAGTCGGTGACGGCCAGTTCCATGCCCACGCGCGGGGTCACCGTCAGGCGCACCCGCAACGGGCCGGGTTGCCCTTCCGGGTAGGCATGGCGCACCACGTTGGCGCATGCCTCCGCCGTGACCAGTTCCAGCGGGTGCACCAGTGTGGGCGTGGCCAGGTAGGCGGCCATGGTAGCGGCGATGCCGCGCACGAAGGGGCGGTAGGTTTCGCGCAGGGCGGTGGTGGTGAATTCGTAATCGTGCATGGTGCGCTTCCGTTCAATCGGTCCCGGAGGGTTCGTCCAGATTCACCAGTTGGCCGATGATGGGACCGTCGCGGCGAATCCACAGGGCGGTCACGTCGTCGCGGAAGGGCGGCATGCCGCCCGCCGCATCGTGCAAGGCCGATTCCATGGTGGCCAGCACCTCGCGGCCCGCGCGCAGGCAGGGTTCGGTCAGTTCCAGAAACCGTTCGGGGCCAAGGCGGGCACCGCTGCCCACCGTCCAGTCGTGCAGCCCGTCGGTGAACAGCAGCAATTGGCTGCCGGGTGGAAAGGGGCGCAGTTCGGCAGCGAAGTCGGCATTGAAGAACCCCAGCAGCGGCGCATTGGAAGTCAGGCGGGCCACCTGCCCGTCGTCACCGCGCAGCAGGGCGGGGCAATGCCCGGCATTGACGTATTCCAGCGTGCCCGCGTCGAAGTCGATGTCGCCCGCGAACAGGGTGACGAAGTCCGGCTCGCCGCCAATGATGTCCACCAGGTGCCGGTTGATGCGTCGCACGGTTTCGGGCAGGGGCTGAGGCGGCATGCCGTCGTTCTGGGCGCGTACCAGGGTGCGCACGATGCTCATGAGAAAGGCGGCGCGGGCACCGTGGCCGGACACGTCGGCGATGACCACCCGCAGCACCGGACCGTCGGCGCCATGCGGGACATGCCGGACCGGGGAAGCCTGCTGCCCCACATGCTGCCCTGCTGGGGAAGGCTGTGTCGGGGGCGCGGAGGGGGGGGCAGCGACCGGAGCGCGCGGCGGCAGCAGGAAGTAGTCGAAATAGTCGCCGCTGGCATCGCCAGAGGGGCGATACAGGCTTTCCACGTGCAGGCCCGGCAGATACGGCGAGGACGAAGGCAGCAGGCGCATCTGCAATTCGGCCACGCGGGCCATCTCGCGGGTCAGCCGGTCGGAATAGGCGCGCAGGCGGCGGGCCATGCGGGCCTGCCGGGCGCCCACGGACACGCGGGCGTCCAGTTCCAGCGGTTCCAGCGGCAGGCGCAGGGCGTCGTTGGCGCCCATGGCCAGGGCATCGGCCCGCAGGGCATGGTCTTCCGGCTCGGTGAGCACGATGAGGAACACGTCCTCGTCACCGCGTACGGAGCGGATGGCCCGCACCAAGTCAAGCACGGCTCGGTGGCCGCCCGTGTGCCCGGCAGCTGTCGATGCGGGCGCCGACGGCGGGGGCACGGGGTCGTAAGGGGGCGGCGGGGGTGCGGCAAGGGGCGGGGGGGTATGCGCCGGGTCGGGCAGTGCGGGGTCGGGCAGGGCGGCGTCGATGATCACCACGTGCGGGCGGCGCGCGGCGTGCATGTCCAGCGCTTCGGCCAGGGTGGCGGCGCGCAGCACGGTGCGGCCCGTGCCGGGCAGGCGGCGCAGCGCCTCGCGCGTCAGCGGCGAGGGCGCGGCGATGAGAAGGGTGATGTCATCCGCCGCCATGGGGTGGTCGCCGCTCCGGAAAGAGGTCGTCGTCGCTCAGCCAGATGGTTACCGGCCCCCAGTTGATGAGGGAGACGTCCATGTCGGCCGCGAAGATGCCACAGCGTACCCGCCCCGGCAGGCGCGCGTCAATATCGGTGGCCAGTTGATCGAACAGGCGCTCGGCCACCGCGGGTGGTGCGGCGGCGGAAAATGACGGTCGGCGGCCCTTGCGGCAGTCTGCGTGCAGGGTGAACTGGGGCACCAGCAGCAACTGGCCCAAGGGGGCGCCGGTCACAACACCGCCTTCCCCGGTACCCTGCATGCTGGCGGGCACGGCCCATTCGCGCAGGCCCACGTTCATCTTGCCCGCGCCGTCGGGAAACACGCGCAGGTCCAGCAGCTTGTCGATCATGCCCGCCCAGCGGGATTCGCCGGGCAGCGCGGCGGTGTCGCGTGGGCCAAAGCCCGCCAGCACCACCAGCCCCGGCCCGATGACGGCCACGGTCTCGCCGCCTACCGCCACCGATCCCCGGCGCGCCCGTTGCAACAGCAGTCGCATGTCCGTTCCTCTGCCTTTGGGAGCGCGATGGTATGGAAGACCGCAGTACCGGTCCGCCGCAAGGGGGGCTACCGCGCCCCGTCGTCGTCGGAAACCTCGGGCTTCGCGGCAGTGCCCGATCCGCCCGATCCGCCCGATCTGCCCGATCCGGCTGATCCGCCCGATCCTGTGGAACCGGCGGCCAGTTCCGCTTTCAATTTCTCTTCTTCCTCGGCGCGCAGGATGCGGCGCAGCACCTTGCCCACCACGGTCTTGGGCAGGTCGTCGCGGAATTCCACCTGCTTGGGCACCTTGTAGCTGGCCAGCTTTTCGCGGCAGTGGGCAACCACCTCGGCCTTGGTCAGCTTTTCGCCGGGCTTGACCACCACGAAGGCCTTGATCATTTCGCCGCGCGTGGGGTGGGGCACGCCCACGGTCACCGCTTCCTTGATCCTGGGGTGCTCGTGCAGCACCTCGTCGATTTCGCGCGGGTACACGTTGTAGCCGCCCACCAGGAACATGTCCTTCTTGCGATCCACGATGGTGAAGTAGCCGTCCTCGTCCATGGTGGCGATGTCGCCGGTGTACAGCCAGCCGTTGCGCAGGGTGTTGGCGGTTTCGTCCGGGCGGTTCCAGTAGCCCTTCATGATCTGCGGGCCACGGATGATCAGTTCGCCCACCTTGCCCGTGGGCAGCGGTACCTGACCCACCTCCATGTCCACGATGCGCGCCTCGGTGTCCGGAAAGGGGATGCCGATGGAGCCGGTCTTGCTGACCCCGTGGATGGGGTTCAGGTGGGTGACCGGCGAGGCCTCGGTCAGGCCGAAGCCCTCGATGACCTGCGCCCCGGTAAGTTCCCTGAACCGCTTGATATGCTCCACCGGCATGGGTGCCGACCCCGAGATGCAGTAGCGGATGGAGGTCAGGTCGTAGTCGCCCACCTCTTTCTGCTGCATCAGCGAGATGTAGATGGAGGGCGCGCCGGGGAAGATGGTGGGCTTGTGCTTCTGGATGCCCACCAGCACGTCGCGCGGGACATAGCGCGGGAAGGGCACGATGGTGGCCGAAAGGGCCGTGGGCAGGGTAAGGCAGGTGGTCAGCCCGTAGACATGGAAGTAGGGCATCAGCCCCAGGAAGCAGTGGTCCATGTCGCGGGCGGCACCAAGAATGGTGGTGATCTGCTGCACGTTCACCGACATGTTGTGGTGCGTCAGCATGACCCCCTTGGAGATGCCCGTGGTGCCGCCGGTATATTGCAGCACGGCCAGGTCTTCGGTGGGGTTGCACGTGGTGGTGGAGTGGCGGGCCTTGCCCTTGAGCAGGCTTTTCCACGGCAGCACGTGTTTGCCGTCGAAGGGCAGGTCGCGCCAGGTGCCCTCGCGCTTGGCCTTGAAGGCGTACAGCAGGTTGAGCGGGAAGGACAGCCCGTCGCCGATGCGGGTGAGGAAATACTTGTCGATGCCCAGCTTTTCGCGCAGGGGCTCGATCTTGGGCCACACCAGGTCGAGGGCGATCATGAACCGCGCGCCGGAATCGTGAACCTGGTGGACCAGTTCCTTTTCCATGTACAGCGGGTTGGTCATCACCACCACGCCGCCTGCCTTCAGCACCGCCCAGAAGGCAATGACCGTCTGCGGCAGGTTGGGCAACATGATCGACACCTTGTCGCCGCGCCGCACGCCCTGGGCGCGCAGGTTGGCGGCCATGACCTCCGCCAGTTGGCGCAACCTGGCGTAGCTGATGCGGTAGTTGCGGAAGGCAATGGCCGTGCGGCGGGGGGTTCGTTCCGCGGCCCTGTCCAGCAGGGTGAACAGCGGAAAGGTTTCGTAGCTGATGTGGGCGGGAACGCCTGCGTCATAGCTGGCCAGCCAGGGGAAATCGGCGGTGGGGGTGGTTTCGGTCATACGTGGTGGCGGACCGTGGCCGCCACATCATACCGCGCGTTCCGCCCGGCCCGGCAAGGCTCATGCGGCGCACGGGCGCTGGCGCAGGCCCGTATTGTTCGTGTGTTCAAGGGGATGGAAGGCAAACCTTCGGATTTGTACTATGCGGCCCGCGCCCGCGCAAGTCCTGCGGCAGGGGAAAAGGGCGTCCCGTGCCCGAATGCGTGCCGATGGAGTGCCGGGTGGGTGCCCGGCGCGTGTCTGGCGCACGTCTGGCGTACGTCTGGGGGGTGTCTGGGGCGCGTCGGGCGAGCGTCGAGCGAGTGTCTGGCGCGCATAGGCAGCATGGGCGCGTGGAATGCGTGCCCGGCGGGGCGGGTTTCAGCCCGCCCTCGTGCGTTCCGTTCAGGTCAGGCGGTGTCGGTGCCGTCGGGCGCGCCAGTCTCCACGGGATGGACAGGACTTGCGGAACGGTCCGTACCGGCGGGGGTGGGGGAACCGGGAATACTGGCGCTGCTGGCGGGACTGGCCGAACTGGCCGGACAGGGGGAACTGGGGGAACTGGCGGGTCGCAGGCCGGTCACGGTGGCCACGGCCTTCAACCCCTTCTTTTCGCCGGTGAAGCCCAGTTTTTCTTCGGTGGTGGCCTTCACGTTTACCATGGTTTCGTCCAGGGCCAGCAGGCGGCAGACGTTGCGGCGGATCTGTTCGCGCCACGGGGCCAGCCGGGGCACCTGGGCGATGATGGTCAGGTCCACGTTGGTGATTTCCAGTCCGGCAGAGCGGGTAAGGCCCAGCACCTCGTCCAGCAGCACGGCGGAGTTGGCGTTGTCCAGCGCGGCGTCCGTGTCCGGGAAATGCTGGCCGATGTCGCCGCCGCCGATGCAGCCCAAAAGGGCATCGGCAAGGGCGTGCAGCAGCACGTCGCCGTCGGAATGGGCCACCACCTCCGGCCCGCCGGGAATGGGCACGCCGCCCAGCTTCATGGGACGCCCCGGCTGGCCGACGCGGCCGGGACGTCCGGCACCTTCCTTCTGCACGTAGCGGTGCACGTCGTAGCCCCAGCCGGTGCAGGGGATCAGGCGGACCTGCCCGTTCCGGGCATCCCACGGGGAGCGGGCGGTGTCGGCATCGTCCAGCATGGCCAGGTCCTCCGGCGTGGTGATCTTGGCGTTGGCGATTTCGCCGGGCACCACGTGCACGGCAAGGCCGCAACGTTCCAGCAGTGCGGCGTCGTCGGTGACGGCCCAGCCCTCGGCGCGGGCGCGTTCATGCGCCGCACGCAACGGGGCCAGGGCAAAACCCTGCGGGGTCTGCACCGCCACCAGCCCGGACCTGTCCGGGGTGTGGGTGACCACGCCGTTGTCCGTCTGCTTGATGGTATCCGTCACCGCGATGCCCGGCACCACCCCCGGCGCGCCCTCGACCAGGGCGTCGAGTACCGCGTTGGACAGCGCGGTCGTGGCAAAGGGCCGGGCCGCATCGTGCACCAGCACCGCGTCGCACTCGCGCGGCAGGGCCGCAAGCCCCGCCGCCACCGAGTCCTGCCGCAGCGCGCCACCCGCCACCGCCCGCCACGGCACGCCCAGGGCGCGCCCGGCGTCCAGCACTGTCAGGCGCTCGCGCTCGGCCTCCAGCCTGTCCTGCGGTAACACGAAGATCAGCCCGCGCACCCGCGCCACCGCCGCGAATGTGCGCGCCGAACGCCAGTACAACGGTGCCCCCCGGTGCTGGATGAACTGCTTGGCCGTGGACAGCCCGGCTGCCGCCAGCCGGGTGCCGCTGCCCGCCGCGAGAACAATGGCCCATGCGTGCATGTACGGTCCTTGAAAAGAAAAGTGGAAAGGAGAGGGGAAAGATACGGGGGGAAGGGGGCTTTGCGCTCTGCGGCGCCATCCGTAAGGTTCGCGGTGTGCGGGCGCCATCTGTAAGCCTCACGCTTCGCGTTCGGCTAACAGCTGCGCGCACCGCGCTTACCTAACGGCTGCCGCAAAGCCCCCTGGCTCGCTCCTTCACCCAACGTCGTCTTAAACCAGGGTAAGGCATTCAAGCGCAGTGGAAGCCTTGCCCCGCGCTCGTCCTGTTTCGGTAAAAACAACCCCCAAATGAAAAGTTTGGGGGAAGGAGGGAGGGGGACCGGGGGAGGGAGGAAGGGACTTTTGCGGCAGCCGTTAGGTAAGCACGAAGTGCGAACCTTACGGATGGCGACCGCAGAGCGAAAAGCTCCCTTCCTCCCTCCCCGGTATGCCCTTGAAACCATCGGGAGTCGGACTGTAAGCCGGGTTCTGTACCCTTGCGGGTGGCTGTCATTCCTCTAGGAGCGCCGTTACCGACGCCCTCAAGCAACCGACCCGGAAGCATCGGCCGGGCAGGCCTCGAACGCTTCCCTATTTGGTCTTGCTCCGGACGGGGGTTACCGAGCCTGGCGCGTTGCCGCGCCAGCTGGTGGGCTCTTACCCCACCGTTTCACCCTTACCCGGCAGGCAAGCCTGCCGGGCGGTCTGTTTTCTGTGGCCCTGTCCGACGATCGCTCGTCCTGGGGGTTACCCAGCGTCCTGCCCTGCGGAGCCCGGACTTTCCTCCCCGGGCCTTGCGGCCCGCGACGACAGCCCGTCCGGCTCCCGAAAGTGGATGCGCGGCGTTACGGCCTATTCGGCGGCCGGTGTTTCCACGCAGAAGTGTTCGCTCCAGTAGATGAGGCGCTGGCAGTTGGGGCAGCTGAGAATCTGGGTGCCCTTCTGCAGTTCGATGTAGCTCTGCGGCGGAATGGAGATGTGGCAGCCGGAGCACACGCCCTTGTCCACGGGCACGATGACCGGGTTTTCCAGGCGCTGGCGGATGAATTCGTAGCGGCTCAGCACGGGCGGGGGAACTTCCTTGCCTGCGGCGTTGCGCTGCGATTCCAGGTCGGAAAGGCCTGCGCCGGCTTCGATCAGGCGCGCGTCAAGGCTGGCCTTCTTGGTTTCCAGTTCGGCCTTGAGGGTGCCGTAGCGCTCGTCCATTTCGGTCATGGCTTCGGTCTGGCGTTGCAACTCTTCGGCCAGGGCCAGCTTTTCCTCTTCGCGCGAGCGGTTCATCTTTTCCATGTTGTCCATTTCGCGCATCATGGCGTGGTATTCCTTGGTGTTACCCACGAGCATGAGCTTGGACTTGCTTTTCTTGATGCGCAGGGAATCGTCCTCGATCTCGGTGCCGAGGCGTTTTTCCTGTTCCTTCAGGTGGGTGAGCTTGTCGAGGAGGCGGTTGCGCTGCTCCTCGAGAACGTCGAAGCGCTGTTGCAGCCCTTCCACTTCCTGCGGCGCGTTCTTCAGTTCCGCCTTGATGCCGTAGATGTGGTCGTCCACCTTCTGCAGGGCGACAAGCTGTTCGATCTGCTTGAGATACAGGCTCAACGTCATATCCTCCTGAAATGCGGGTTAGGCCGGATGTTCCGGAACGCGGCCGCCGTCCGTGCCCGTGGGGGGAACGGGCAGGTGCAGCCGCAGTGGATCGCTGGATGGCAGGAAATGCACGGGCAGGCCGGGCAGCGCGGTGCGCAGGCCGTCGGCGAAGCGGCGCATCATTTCCTCTTCAAGGGCGAAGTGCCCCACGTCGAGCAGGCAGCCACGGGCTTCCAGCGCGGTGTGGTACTTCACGTCGCCGGTGACGAACACGTCGGCGCCACGGGCAAAGGCGGCATCGGCCAGCGAACTGCCGGAGCCGGTGCAGTAGCCCACCCGGCGAACCATGGCGGGCACGGGGCCGCTGACGTGGCAGTGGGCGCGCCCGGCAAGGCCGTGCAGGCGCCGGGCGAAGGCCGGAAATTCGAGCGGCTCGGGCAGGTCGCCCACCAGGCCGAAGCCGAAGATGCGCGCGGGCAGTTCCGGCTCGGCGGGCAGAAAGGCGGGCGCGACATCCTGCGGGGCATCCGACGTGATGGTCGCGCGGATGGCGGGCCAGGCGGCTGCCTCGCAACTCAGCACGGCAGTTTCGCCCAGCACCCGGTACGCCAGCACGCCGGGCAGGTCTGCCCAGTGCGGCGGGGGCGTTGCCGCCGCCACGATGCACCGGGTCACCCGTTCCTGGCGCAGGGTGGGTTCCAGCACTTCGGGCGATGCCAGCGCAAGGTCACGGGCCAGCCAGCCCACGGGGCCGTCGGGGTTGGCGTCCAGCGAGGTGTGCGCGGCGTACAGCCACGCACCGCGCGCCAATATGGCAGCAGCCACGGCGTGGTGGTCGTCCAGCGTGTCCAGCGCGCGGGGCGCCATGGACAGCGGATGGTGGGAAAGAATGACGTCGGCGCCAAGCTCCAGGGCGGCGGCGACGGCGGCGGGGGTGGGGTCGAGGCAGACGGCGAGGGCCGTTGCCGTCGCGTCGTGCCCGGCCACCTGCATGCCCGACCTGTCCCACTGGGCTGCGGATGCCGGAAATGCCGTTTTTTCAATAACGCTAATTATTTCAGAGCGTTTCATGTAAATTTCCCAAGCAAAGAGGGTGCTTCGCCGGATTTGCGCGGCGCAAGCACCCTCGAAGCGGCAAGGCGTGGTTCCGGAATTGGTGCTGCTCCAATGTCCGCGTTCCTGTCCCGTTGCTCTGTTGCACGGCAGGGGGCACAGGTGTGCCCGGTGCCGGGGCGGCGCAAGCGCCTGCCCGGGAAAATTTGGTGGGCCTAGCGTGACTCGAACACGCAACAAACCGGTTATGAGCCGGGGGCTCTGCCAATTGAGCTATAGGCCCGCGCGTAACCGGACCGGCCCGGCGCAATGCCCGGAATGCTGCCCGGTGAGCCGACTCTGATACGCCCGGGCGTTGCCGCTGTCAAGCAGGCCTCGCCACGACCCTGCCGGTGCCGCCGGGGGCTATCCGGCCTTCTTCATGCCGCCCTTTTCATCCCGCCTTCTTCATGCCGCACTGTTCCTTGGCGTAGGCGATGGCCGCACGGGCCGCCTTGGCCCCTTCGCCTACGGCCACGCCGATCTGCAGAAAACCGCCGGTGCAGTCACCCGCCGCGAAAATGCCGGGGATGTTGGTGCACTGCTCGTCATCGGCCATCAGGAACACCCCCTTGCGCTCCACGCCCAGGGAATAGGCGAAGTCGAGGGACGATGCCTCGCCCATGGCCACGAACAGGCCATCGGCAGCCGTTTCCGTGCCGTCCGCGTACACCACGCGCTCAAGGCCGTTGTCCCCGGCCAGCCGCGTGATCTTGCGGGTGTCCAGGGTGATGCCCGCGTCGGCCAGGCGCTGCCGGAAATCGGGGGTGAGCACGGGCTCCTTGCCCTGGGTGCAGATGGATACGTTGGGGGTGTACTGGGTCAGTTCCAGGGCCTGGTTGGCCGCGAAAATGCCTTCGCCCAGCACCAGCACCTGCTTGCCGCGATAGAAGAACCCGTCGCAGCTTACGCAGTACGACACGCCCTTGCCCTCAAAGTCGCCCAGGTTGTCGATGCCGGGGCGCACGCGGGCGACCCCTGTGGCCAGCACCACGGCGCAGGCATCGTATGCGCCCTTGTCGGTCTTGACGTGGAAGCCGCCGGAATCGCCGTGGTGCACGGCCAGCACGCGTTCCTCGCGCAGTTGCGCACCGAAGCGTGCGGCCTGCCTGCGCCCCCGCTCGATGAGGTCGCGCCCGGTGATGGTTTCGTCGAAGCCGAAGTAGTTGTCGATGTCGTAGTCGCCCGCCACCTTGGGGGCGCTGCCCAGCACCAGCGTGGGGATGCCCGCGCGGGCGGTGTAGATGGCGGCGGAAAGCCCGGCCGGGCCGGAGCCGATGATCACCAGCGGGGCGTTGGCGGAAGCGGACGTGGAATCGGACATGGGCATCTCCGTAAGGAAAGGCGCTGGCGGGGGGGCCGTGCGTCTGTTGCGTGTTTCCGGAAGGGCGCGCGGTACTGCGGGAGAGGGGAGCCGCCCGCGCATGGCGCGCCGAACCAGAAAGTAGGCAGTCCGAAGGGGCTGGCAAGGGGGACGCCGCGCAACGGTGCTGTTACTCGCCGCGCAACGGGTGGTGCGGAGGGCAGCGGCAGCCCCTGGCCGCAATGTCCGGAAGCTACAGGCCCAGTTGGGCGAGCAGGTCGTCCACGTTTTCCTGCGAGGTACCGCGTTGCGGCCCCTTCAGTTCGGAGACCACCTGGCGGGTTTCCGCCTCGATCTGCGAGATGTCCTTTTCCGGGGTTTCCTCACGCGCGCGAATCAGCAGGCCGGTGGACAGGTAGAGTTCCACCACGGTGTTTTCGATGGTGCGCAGGGCCTCGATGATCTTCTTGATGCGCTGGCCGGTCAGGTCCTGGAAGCCGAGGGTGGTCAGGATTTCCACAAGCCCCTCGCCCAGTTCTGCGTTGATCTGCACCATGCGCTCAAGGGCACGTTCCACGCCCGCTCCGGCGCGGACGGCCTCTATCAGCACTGCCGCTTCCTTCTGGCGTTCGATCTGCACCTCGACCACGTCCATGATCGATTCGGTGGCTTCCTGCGTGGTGACCAGGATTTCGTCCAGTTGGCGCGAGGCCTCGTTGAACAGGCGGTCGGCATCCTCGCGTTGCACGGGTTGCACGCCATCGGGCGCTTCCTGCCCGCCGGGCTTCGCGGCGGTGGAGATTTCGCGGTAGATGGTTTGCAGGCCCCCGCGCATGTCGTCGCTGATGCGGCGGTAGAATTCGCTTTCCACCAGTGCACGGGTAAGATTGGTGGTGAGTTCCCGTTCGATGGTGGCGGAAAGCACGTCGCGGATGTTCACGACGAGGTTGTTCGTCACGCGTTCCATCACGTTGTCGAGCAGTTCTTCCTGCGTGACCATGGTGCGCTCCTGCTGGTGGTGTGTGCGCCGTGCCGTGCGGCAGTGCGGTTGGCGTGGCCCGTGGGGGCTGGTTCCGGTCCGTGTCCGGGGCCGGATGTGCGCCAGAACCGGGGTAAAACCAGAAACCCGATCTGGGGCCGGAAGTCCGCAGTGGCGAACCTAGCAGATAGCACGCCGCCGGAAAAGCGGAAAACCGGGGAAAGGTGTGCCTGCCGACACGTGGGGGGGGCTTTGCAGTACGGCACGGCGTGGGGACGTTGCCTGGCATCGCGCGGGCGAGAAGGGCGGGGGCTGTGCCGAAAAGATGCGGGGGGTGCGCGGCTTGTTCCGCGCACCCCCCGCCGGGGTGTCTCATTGCAGGGCTGGCATGGGCAACGCCCATGCGGGAGTGGCCCGTGCGGCAGCGGCGGCTACAGGCCGCCGTTCTCCACTTCCACGTTCATGGCACCCACGGGGCACACGCGCGTACACAGGCCGCAGGCGGTGCAACGATCCTTGTCGAACACCACGACCCGCGCCTCGATGTCCATGGCCAGGGCCGAGGTGGGACAGATGGCGGTGCACATGCCGCAGTGCATGCAACTGTCCTCGTCGCGCGAGATGCGCTGCGAGACGTCGGTGACGGTCACGTCCTGCTCGCGCAGGTAGGCGATACCCTTCAGACAGTTGTCTTCGCCCCCGGAAATCTCCAGGGTCAGGTAGCCTTCCTTGCGCGGGGTGATCTGGGCCTTCAGGATGTTGACCGTAAGGTCGTACCTGCGCACAAGGTCGCTCACGATGGGCTTGCCCGAGATTTCGGGCGGGAACGTGAGGTGGATGTTCTTGCGGTAAGGCTTGGTCTGTTGTTCGGTCATGCTGTTTCCGGGCCGGAGCACCGGGTACTCGGATTATTTGTTCTCGCTCAGGAACTTCTTGGCGCGCTGCGCTTCGGGCGAATCGGGCAGCTTCTTGATCAGCTCGTCCAGGCGCACCTTGCCGGCGTCCTTCTTGCCGAGCTTGTAGAAGCAGATGCCCTGCTTGAGCAGCGACGAAGCGTACTTGGGGCTCTTGGGATACTTGGAGATGACCTGTTCGTACGCCAGCGCCGAGCGGGCGAAGTCCTGCTGCTGGAAGTTGGCCTCACCCTGCCAGAACCACGCGTTGCTGGTCAGCTTGTGGTCCCCGAAGGTGTTGGTGAAATCGGTGAACGCCTTCACGGAATCCTTGTAGCGCCGCTCGTTGAACGCCGTCATGCCCTGGTCGTACAGCGCCTGGGCCGTGTCCACGGCCGCTGCGGCGGGCTTGGCGGCAGGTGCGGGGGCTGCATGGGCGGGTTCCGCGCTGGTCACGGCCATGGTGCCGCTTTGCGCCGGGGGCACCGTGACCGGCCCGCTGGGCTGGCTCGATGGCGCGACGACAAAGCCGTTCTCCTTGCCGGGGTTTACAAGCAGGACCGGGGCATTGGGATCGCCCGCGTGGGTCGTGCCGGTGGACGATACGGCGCCTGCGGCGCCCGCCGGGGCGGGGGTGGCCAGCACGCCGTCGATGTCGATGGCCAGTTGCGAGGCCATCTGCCGCAGGGCGATATCGTGGCGGTTCAGCTGGTCGCGCATCTGGGGCAGGTCGCGGCTCTGGTCGCCGGTGGCGCTGAGGCGCATCTGCATGTCGTCTATCTGGCCGCGCAGGGTCGCTATTTCCTGCCGGGTGGACTGCACCTGCGACCAGGTGTCCGCCTGGGCGGGCTGCACGCCGGAAAGCTGCGAGTTCAGGGTCTGGATCTGCTGGTCCTGGCGCATGACGCGCGCGTTCAGGGCGTCCACGTCTTCCTGGCGCACGCAGCCGACAAGCACCACCAGTGCGGCAAGGGAGCAGACGGGAAGGATACGACGGGAAAGGATGCGGGTCTTCATGGCTTTTGGTCCGCCTTTCGGTTCACTTTGCTTGGCGTAAGGGTTCGGTGCCCGCCGGGTGCCGACTTTGCGGCATGCCAGGTCGCGGGCCGGGCCTGTGTCAGGCCTTGCGGGCGCGCCGCTGGCCGAAGACGAGGTAGGCAAGGCCGCCGAGCACGGGAAGGAATATCCCGGCCGCCATCCACAAGGCCTTTTCGGCCGGGCGGTCGAACTCGTGCGAGTAAGAATGCCAGATGCACCACAGGTTGGGCAAGATGGGAATGGCAAGCAGGGGAATGAGCAGGGCCGTGTTCATCGGGGTTTCCTACCGGGCGTTCGAACTGTTGCGGGGGGCGGGCTGGCGGTACATGGCGATGAAGGCCAGGAACGCGCCCACGCAGATGGCGATGTCCGCCACGTTGAAGGCGGGCCAGTGCCAGTCGCCCACGTAGAAATCCAGAAAGTCGATCACCGCGCGAAAACGCACCCGGTCGATGAGGTTGCCGAGGGCACCGCCCAGAATGCATCCGAACCCGGTGAACAGCACCTTGTCGTCCTGCGCGGCGCGCGTCAGCGAGATGATGGCCCACACCGCAAGCACCGTGGCCACCAGGAACAGCCAGAACTGCCATTCGATGTCGGAGCGGTTCAGAAAGCCGAAGGCCGCGCCCCGGTTGCGCACGTTGACCAGGTCGAAAAGCCCGGCGATGACCGGCACGGAATGGTGTTCGGGAATGGCTGTCACCGCCCACAGCTTGGTAAGCTGGTCAAGGCCGATGACGGCGGCGGCGATGGAGAAGACCATGACGAATCTGGGACGCATGGGGCCTCTTGGGGCTTTGGGCGCATGCCCCGCCCGGCGGCGCGCACTGCGCCGCCGGAACGGGGAACATGATCGGTCCTGTTTTCGTTACTCTGCGCCGCCGGTGCGCAGCACCGTGGTGCAGCGGGCGCAGGCACCGGGGAAGTCGGGGTCGGCGCCCAGTTCCTCGTGGTAGATCCAGCAGCGTTCGCACTTGGCGCCGGGGGCCTTGGCCACGCCGATGCGCAAGCCCTTGACCTCTTCGGAGGCAAAGGCGTCTTGCGGCGCGTCTTCCAGCGGGGCGATGTTCAGCTTGGAGACGATGAACACCGCGCGCAGGTCGGTGCCGGTGGCGCGAAGCAGGTCGGCCAGCTTGTGGTCGGCGTACAGGGTCACGTGGGTGTCCAGCGAATGGCCCACCGTGCCCGCCTTGCGCAGCGGCTCGATGGCCTTGGTCACCTCTGACCGCACGGCCAGCACTGCCTCCCACCGTTCGCTCTCGTCGGAGCTGACGTTGTACAACGGGGTATCGGCCCCGCGCAGCGCGAACACCGTGGGCGCGGCGGGGCGCAGCGCTTCGGGGATATGGCGGAACACTTCCTCCGCCGTGAAGCTGAGCACCGGGGCCATGTCGCGCACCAGCACCAGCAGGATGTGCAAAAGGGCCGTCTGGGCAGAGCGGCGTTCCGGGCTGTCCTTGGCAGAGGCGTACAGGCGGTCCTTCAGCACGTCGAGGTAGAAGGCGCTGAGATCGGTCACGCACAGGTTGTGCAGGGTGTGGAACACCTTGTGGAACTCGAACTCGGAATAGGCTTCCTGGATGCGCGCGTGGGCATCGGTCATGATGTCCAGCGCGTAGCGGTCCAGCGGGTCCATGACCGAGAACGGCACGATCTCTTCGGGTGTCAGGTCGTCGATGTTGCCCAGCAGGTAGCGGCAGGTGTTGCGGATGCGCCGGTAGGCGTCCACCAGGCGGCTCAGGATTTCATCCGAGATGCGGATGTCCTCGCGGTAATCGACGGACGCCACCCACAGACGCAGCACTTCCGCGCCGTACTTGTCGATGATCTCCTGCGGGGCGATGACGTTGCCGATGGACTTGGACATCTTGCGGCCTTCGCCGTCCACCACGTAGCCGTGGGTGAGCACGGCGCGGTAGGGCGGCACGCCGCGCGTGCCGATGGAGGCCAGCAGGGAGCTGTGGAACCAGCCGCGATGCTGGTCCGAGCCTTCCAGGTACAGGTCCGCCGGGAACGCGGTGTCGCCGCGCTGTTCCAGCACGGCGGAGAAGCTGGTGCCTGAATCGAACCACACGTCCAGGATGTCGGTTTCCTTCTTCCAGTGGTTGCCGCCGCAGTGCGGGCAGGCCAGACCGGCGGGCACGATGTCTTCCAGCGGCGTTTCGTACCAGTAGTCGCAGCCGGTGGGGTGCTTGGCGAAACGGTCGGCGATGTCGCGCATCCAGGCGTCGTCGTTCCACGCCTCGCCGCAGCCTTCGCAGAGCAGGGCGATGATGGGCACGCCCCAGGTGCGCTGGCGCGAGATGCACCAGTCGGGGCGGAATTCGATCATGTTGTGGATGCGTTCCTCGCCCCAGGCGGGAATCCAGCGCACGTCGTTGCGGATGGCCGACAGCGCGCGGGCGCGCAGGTCGTTCTTTTCCATGGCGATGAACCACTGGGTGGTGGCCCGGAAGATGACCGGCTTCTTGCAGCGCCAGCAGTGCGGGTAGCTGTGCGAAATCTTGCGCTCCGCCAGCAGGTTGCCCACTTCGCGCAGCTTTTCGATGACCTTGGGGTTGGCCTCGAACACGGTCAGCCCGGCAAAGAAGGGCACGGAATCGAGGAAGCGGCCTTCGTCGTTCAGCGGCGAAAGGATTTCCAGCCCGTAGCGCAGGCCGGTCTCGTAGTCCTCGCGGCCATGGCCGGGGGCGGTGTGCACGCAGCCGGTGCCGGAATCGAGCACCACGTAGTCGGCCAGCACCACCGGCGAGGGGCGGTCGTAGAAGGGGTGCGCGGCGGCAAGGCCTTCCAGCTTCGCTCCCGGCACGGTGGATACCACTTCGTACCCTTCCCAGCCGAAGGTCTTGGCGCTGCTTTCCACCAGCGCGGCGGCCAGCACGTAGTGCGCGCCGTCGTGGCGGACCACGGCGTAGTCATGGTCGGGGTGCACGGCCACGGCCATGTTGTCGGGCAGGGTCCACGGGGTGGTGGTCCAGATGACGATGTAGGCGCTGGCCGCGTCCGCCGGGGACAGGCCCAGCACATCCGCCACCCTGGCATCGCGCAGGGGAAAGCGCACGAAGATGGAGGGCGAGGTGTGGTCGTAGTATTCCACCTCGGCCTCGGCCAGGGCGGTCTGGCACGAACAGCACCAGTAGATGGGCTTCTTGCTGCGCACCACGTTGCCCGCGGCAACGAAGTTGCCGAGCTCGCGCGCGGTGGCCGACTCGTAGGCCGGGTCCATGGTCATGTACGGCTTGTCCCAGGCACCCAGCACGCCAAGGCGCTTGAATTCCTTGCGCTGGATGTCCAGATACTTTTCCGCGTACTGGCGGCAGCGCTTGCGCACCACGTGGGCGGGCAGTTCCTTTTTCTTTTCGCCCAGTTCCTGTTCCACCTTGTGTTCGATGGGCAGGCCGTGACAGTCCCAGCCGGGCACGTAGCGGGCAGAATAGCCCTGCATGTTGCGCGACTTGACCACCATGTCCTTCAGGATCTTGTTCAGCGCCGTCCCCAGGTGAATGTGCCCGTTGGCATAGGGGGGGCCGTCGTGCAGGACGTACTGGCCCTTTTGGCCCGATGCCTGCGCCATGGCGGCGTAGGCGTCGATGCCTTCCCAGAACTTGAGCATTTCCGGCTCGCGCTGGGTAAGGTTGGCCTTCATGGGAAATTTGGTGTCGGGCAGATGCAGGGTCTTCTTGTAGTCGCTCATGGACGTGCTGCTCCTGGGAGGTGTCGGCATGCCGGAAGGTCCGGTCGGCGGCGCATGGCCGCGCCCGGCGGGGGTGACGGCGCGTGGCGCGCACCGCCGGGTGATGCAAACCGATGTAATTGGTTCAAGAAGGTGCGGAAGTCAAGCCGCGCGCGGCCCGCACGGGGACTGGGACGGCGGGCGGAGGGGGCGGCGTGCGCGGAACGGACGCACGAGGTGGCCGCTGTGACGCGTGAAGAATGCCTGCGTTGTGGATGGAAAAGGGGGGGGGCGAGACGCGCCTGACGGGAAAAACCTGAGCGGGAGTGTCTGCGAATGTGTTGGGCCGAACGTGTTGGGCCGGAAGCGTTGGGCCGGGCGTATTGGCCTGACGGTTCCGGCGTGTTGCCGCGTCCGCTACCCCCTGTTGCAGCCCGTACCGCCAATCATGCCCAGCACGTACGGCAGGGCCGCGCGGGCCATGCGTTCCGAACCGGCGGCGTTGGGGTGCAGGCCGTCCCACAGGGTCAGGTCCGGAACGCCCCAGATGCCTTCCAGCACGTAGGGCCACAGGGGCACGCCGAACCGCGCGGCCAGGCGCGGGAACAGGGCGTCGTATGCTTCGGCATAGTCCGGATCATCTGCGAACTCTGCCCTGAACCCGGCCAGCAGGGCGGGGACGCGCCGTTCGGCCAGCAGGGTCAGGATGGCGGACAGATTCTCTTCCATGTCTTCCGGGTCCAGCCCCATGAAGCCGTCGTTGGCGCCCAGTTCGACAATGGCGAAGCAGCGCGGGAACGCGTTTTCGTCATTGTCGCCGCAGTCACCATCGCCGTTGGCGAAACCGGGGTTGCGCGCCAGCCATGCGCGCAGGCGGCGCAGGCCGCCCGCCGTGGTGTCGCCCGAAAGGCCCAGGTTGACCACGTTGGCGTCGATGGCTGCTGCCCCTGGGGAGCCCGCCCGCAACAGCCGTTCCAGCGCGGCGGGAAAGGCGGCGTCGGGCTCCAGGCCGTAGCCTTCTGTCAGGCTGTCGCCGAGGGCGAGGATGCCAAGTGGTTTGGGCATGGCGGGCTCCGTCAGGTGCCCCGGCTTGCCTGACCGGGGAAAGTGGCCGGGAAACAGGAAGGGGGAAGAACGTGCGCCGGTGCGGCGTTCTTCCCCGTGATTCGGTGTGTCCGGAAGCGGGCTGGTACCGCGCGCGCCCGGCGTGCCTAGAACC
Source organism: Nitratidesulfovibrio sp. (assembly GCF_040373385.1). Taxonomy (NCBI): domain Bacteria; kingdom Pseudomonadati; phylum Thermodesulfobacteriota; class Desulfovibrionia; order Desulfovibrionales; family Desulfovibrionaceae; genus Nitratidesulfovibrio; species Nitratidesulfovibrio sp. Next base: position 423,653 of record NZ_JBDXXH010000002.1, read on the forward strand.
CGGCGGGCTGGCCTTCCACGGCCTCGGACATTTCACGCAGCAGCCGCAGGGTTTCCTCTGCCTCGGCCTTGTCCAGCACGCGCAGGGCAAACCCGGCGTGCACGATGACGTATTCGCCGATGGCGGGGCGTTCGGGCAGCAGCATGGCCGAGACGTTGAGGTAGGTTTCGCTCTTGCCCACACGACACTTGGCCATGCCGGCATCATTGATTTCCACGATCTCGGCGGGAATGGCGAGGCACATCGGGTCTGCTCCGTCGGGTTGGTCGCCTGACAATCCAGGCTGGTTGTACGGCCTGATTGCTCAGGCGAGGTGCTCAGTCCGTGACCGGGGTGCAGTCGCCGCCCGCGCGGCGTACCTCTGCTACCACGGCGTCGCACAGCAGGGGCAGGCGCTGGCCTGCCACGGGGGAAAGTTCGGTGCCCAACGACTGATAGTCGTGCGGCTCCATGCCGATGATCACCGCTTCTGGCCGTTTGCCCACCAGTTCGCAGAAGATCAGGGTGTCCACGAGGTCGGTCTGGTGCATGGAGTCGTTGAAGCCGAGGCTCTTGCGCAGGTCTTCGCCGGTCAGGCGGTAGATGGCGCCGGGTTCGTCCCCCGCAAGCACGGCATCCACCACGATCAGGTGGTCGCACGCCATTATGGCGTCCATGAGCCGCATGCCCAGCGTGCCGCCGTCCATGACGGTGACGTTGTCGCTGAAGGCATGCGCCGTTTGCAGCGCCTCCACGGCGCGCACGCCGATGCCTTCGTCGGTGTACAGGATGTTGCCCACGCCAAGGACGAGGATGTTGGGGCGATTGCTCATGTGGGGTGTACTATAGGGTTGGAAAAGGCCCGGCGCAAGGCCGGGCCTTTTGGTTTTCACGGATGCCGTGCATGTTCCTGCCACCTGCCCCGACATGCCGGTTTCGGACCGGGCAGGTCGGCAGGGGCGTGGGCACGGGCTACAGGATGCGGAACTTGTGCACTTCGTTGGTATGCCCGTCGATGACGTGCACGCCGCAGGCGATGCACGGGTCGAACGAGTGCACCGTGCGCAGGATTTCCACGGGGCGCTTGGCGTCGGCCACCGGGGTACCGATGAGCGATTCTTCCACCGGGGCCATCTTGCCCTTGGCGCAGCGGGGGCCAAGGGTCCAGGTGGAGGGCACGACCAGCTGGAAGTTGCCGATCTTGCCGTCCTCGATGCGGATCCAGTGCGACAGGCCACCGCGCGGAGCGGTGACGAAGCCGACGCCTTCGGCCTGCTTGGGCATTTCCCACGGGGCGCAGATGACGTTGTCGCCCTTGGCGATGTTGTCCTTGTACTCTTGCAGCATCACGCCCACGTATTCGGCGATGACTGCGGTTTCGATGCCGCGCGCCGCCGTACGGCCCAGGGTGGAGAACAGGGCTTCGGGGCCCACGCCCAGCTTGGCGAGCACGGCGTCGGTCACGGCCTTCACCTTGGGATGCCCCTGCGAGTAGGCCACCAGTACCTGGGCCAGCGGCCCGGTTTCCATGGGTTCGCTCATGTAGCGGGGGGCCTTCATCCACGAGTAGCGGTCGTCGCCGTGCAGGTCGGTGTACTTGGGCTGGGTCTGGCCCTTCCAGGGGTGGCGGGCTTCGGCGCCTTCGTACCAGCTGTGGCGCACGTGCTCTTCGATCTGCATCTTGTCGAACGGCTTCACGTTCTTGAAGTCGCGCTTGAAGACCACGCCCGGCTTGAAGTACCGGCTGTTCAGGTCGTACTCGTCCTTCGGGAATTCGCCGAAGGTGATGAAGTTGGTGGTGCCGCCGTACTGCGCCCAGTCCTTGTAGGCTGCGGCAACCACGAGCAGGTCGGGGATGTACACTTCATCCACGAATGCCTTGGTTTCCTTCCACAGCGCCTCGAATTCGGCGATGCGCTTGGGCGTCAGGGCGTCGTAGCAGGTCACGCCGCCCACCACGGTGAACTGGGTGTGCGGGTTCTTGGCGCCGAAAACGGCCATGGCGCGCGCGGCCTTTACCTGAAGGCGCAGGGCTTCCAGGTAGTGGGCGGTGGCGATGAGGTTGGTTTCCGGGTCCAGGTAGTAGGCGGGGTGGCCGCCCAGGAAGTAGGCATTGGTGAACGGGCCGAGCTGCCCGCTTTCCACGAAGGTCTTCAGCTTGTCCTGTACGGCCTTCAGGTCTGCCGCCGTGGTCTTGCGGGGCGAAATGGACGAGGCGACCTTGGCGGCCTTGGCCGGGTCGGCCTTCAGCGCGGCGGTCACGTCCACGAAGTCCAGGGCGTGCAGGTGGTAGAAGTGCACGATGTGGTCGTGCAGGTACTGCGCGCCCAGCACCAGGTTGCGGATGTAGGTGGCGTTCTTGGGGATGTGCACGCCCACGGCGTTGTCCACGCAACGGGTGGAGGCCAGCGCGTGGGTATAGGTGCACACGCCGCAGGTACGCTGGGTGAAGTGCTGGGCGTCGCGGGGGTCGCGACCCTTCAGGATGATTTCAAGGCCCCGGAACAGCGTGGAACTGCTGTAGGCGTTCTTGACCTTGCCGTTCTCCACTTCCACCTCGATGCGCAGGTGGCCTTCGATGCGGGTAACGGGGTCGACGACGATGGGACCGCTATAGGAGCTCTTGGGCGTGACGGGGATGCCGCCCGGAGCATTCTGGGCTCTGCAGCCGCTCATGGTTTCCTCCTTGGCTGTTGCCTATGGGGTGTTGGGTGACCTTGCGCGTGCGCGTGATCAGTTCTGATAGAACGGGGTCATGGCGTCCCAGAAATCGGGTTCGCTGCACCCTATGCAGGGGTGCCCCGCGTCCACGGGCCAGTTGGTCTGGTTGAACTTGATCTTCGGGCAGTTGTTCATGGTCACCGGGCCCTTGCAGCCCAGCTCGTAGAGGCACCAGCCCTTGCGGGCTTCTTCCGATTCGAACGACGGGGCGAATTCACCCGCGTCGAAGTGCGGCAGGCGGGGGCACTGTTCGTGCACGGTCTGGCCGAAGAACATGGTGGGCCGGTTCAGGCTGTCCAGTTCGGGCACGGCCTTGTTCTTCAGGTAGTACACGATGGTGCCGACCAGGTTGTACGGGTTCGGCGGGCAGCCGGAGATGTTGATGGCGTTGACGCCAAGGTGCTTCAGCGCGTCGTTGACGCCCTTGGCCCCGGTGGGGTTGGGCTTGGCCGCCTGCACGCCGCCGAAGGTGGCGCAGGTGCCGTACGCGATGACGGCCTGGGCCTTGGGCAGGATGCGGCTGCAGATGTCCAGCATGGTGTGGTTGGCCACCTTGCCGTAGATGCCGTTGGCAGCCGTGGGAATGCCGCCTTCCACAACGGCGATGAAGCCGTGCGGGCTGTTGACGGCCTGTTCCAGGGCGGCTTCTGCCGCTTCGCCCGCGGCGGCCATGAGGGTCTCATGGTAGTCGAGGGAGAGCGTGTCCAGAATCAGGGTGTCGATGTAGGGTTCGAACGCGCGCAGCACCGATTCGGAACAGCCGGTGCATTCAGCGTTGTGCAGGTAGACCACGGACGGACGCCGGGGGCCCATGAGCGCGCGGGCAACTTCCGGCGCGAACGCGGGGCCCATGCCCATGGTCACGGCGATGGCCGTACAGAACTTGAGGAAGTCGCGTCGAGACACGCCGCGTTCCGCAAGCCTTTCCTCCACGCCCTCCTTGCCGAGACCGATCGAGATTTTCATCCCTGCCTCCTTCGGCACGGCATGTCACCGTGCCTGCCCGCCGCCAGCGGCGCGGCGGGGTAAGGGTCGTACTGGTGCGAAAGGCCCCCCGGATGCGTGCGCTTCTGCGTGCACCCGTTTCCCGCGGCGACCTGTCCGCACGTTTGCCGGGAAGGTACAACACATTGAAACGTTATTCCAATTGAAAATGCAAATGGGGCGCACATTTCTGCATCGCAGGATGGAATGGATACGTGTAATGGCTGGCGCGGCGCGGCTGGATGTGTGGTGTGAAGATGCAGTGGGGGAGAGGATTGCTGTTTCGATGTATTGTTTGTGCATTCAATTTCATGCAAAGCAGGAAAGGGTGCTTTCTTGCTTGAAAAGCAAAAGGCGTGCTACGTTTAATTAAAACGTAGCACGCCTTTTGCTGTAATCTGAAAACGTATGCACGTGCGCCAGCAACCGTGTTGTTGCCGCGCAGGGGCGACCGCCCACCTGGTCCGGTATAACCCGGTCATGGCTCGGTCACCCACCTCCAAGCCCCGCACAGACAGGCTCTGCCGGTCTTTCCCGGTTACCGTCCAGATTGATAGGATCTGCGCGCGGGCTTATTCGTGCCGTTTCAGCCTGCCTGCTCCATTTCCGCGATGATGGTGCGGATTTCTTCACGCGCCACCTCGACAAAGCGCGGAAAGGCTGCCTGCACCGGCTCGGAAAGTCCGATGTTCCAGTTCAGGAAATCGTGCGGTTCCATGCCGATGACCTGCATGTAGGGGCGCGGGCCACGCAGTTCGGCCATCTTCAGCGAATCGATGAGGTCCACGTCGTGGATGGACAGCCGCTGCTTCTCGTTCTGGACCAGATCGTCTTCCGACAGGCGGTAGATGGTGCCGGGGGCGCCCTTGGCGTGCACGATGTCCAGCACCAGCAACCGGTCGTACCCTTCGAACAGGTAGAAGATGTCCTGGGTGAAGGTGCCACCGTCCATCAGGGTGACGTTCTGCGGCCAGGTTTCCTTCATCAGTTCTTCCACGGCAAAGACGCCGACGCCATCGTCGGTGAGCAGGGTGTTGCCGATGCCGAGTACGAGCAGCTTCTGCATGTGGGCTCCATGGTGTTCCGGTACGTGGGCGGAGAAGGCGTCGTGATCGTGGTGCGGCGTCACGGTATCACGGCGCGCGTCAGGGGGGCACCCGTTGGGGATGCGTCATTCCTTCGCGGCTCACCCTATGGCGGGCGGTGGGCAGCGCGCAAGCGCCCCCGGTTGCGCATCGCGCAGGATGGGAATGCAAGAGGGGACCAGGCCGGCCCCGCCGGTCTGGCCCCCTCCATAGGTTCGGTATGCGGCGTCTACTTCACTTCGACGACGGAGACCTTGCCGGATTCAGCGTGCAGCACGTGCACGGCGCAGCCCAGTCACGGGTCGAAGGCGCGGATTACCCGCGCCACGTTCACCGGGTTGCTGATGTCCGGCACGGGGGTGCCGATCAGTGCGCGTTCCACCGGGCCAAGCTGGCCGCTGTCGTCGCGCGGGTTGCAGTTCCAGAGCGTGGCGGACACGATCTGGTAGTTGTCGATCTTCTGGTCCTTGATGTTGATGTAGTGGACCAAGGAACCGCGCGGCGCTTCGGTGAAGCCCACGCCCTCGGACTTGGCGGGAATTTCGGCGGAGGCGAAGGTTTCTTCGCCGGCCTTCACTTCCTTCAGCCAGCGTTCGATGGCGGAGAGCATGTAGTAGGTTTCCTCGGCGCGGGCCACATGGCGGCCCATGACCGAGAAGGCCTTGTCGTCACCAAGGTCGCGGAAGCGCTTGGCGTTCAGCTTGAACAGGTCCTTCAGCAGCTTCTGGCCCACGGGCGACAGTTCGGGGTTGGTGACCCACATGCGGGCCACCGGGCCGGACTCGACGGCCTTGCCGTTGTAGCGGGGAGCCTTGACGAAGCTGTACGCACCGGCCTTGTGGGGCGCGGGCACCGTCTTGCCTTCCGAGAAGTGCAGGCCGGTGGTGGCGTCGTCGAACCAGGAGTACTTGACGTATTCCTTGATCAGCTTGGGATCGAAGGGCTGGTCCTTGCCGTCGATGTACACGCCGCGCTTCAGGTGCAGCTCGGTCATGGCATCGTTCATGGGGAAGGCGCCGAACGAGATGCAGTTCTTGTAGCCCTGGCCGAACGAGAACAGATCCTTGTAGGCCGCGCCCACGGTGTAGGCCACGGGCACGTACTTCTTTTCGACGAATTCGCGCACCTTCGTGAAGCGGGCGGCGTATTCGACAAGGGCTTCCTTGGTGGGGATCTGGGTGGTGCCGCCCACGACCTGGCCCTGCACGTGGGGCATGCGCCCGCCGAACATGGCGACCATTTCGTGGCAGATGCGGCGCACTTCAAGCGCTTCCAGGTACTGGTCCACCGCAGCGGCGTTGATGTCCTTGGGCAGGCGCAGATCGGGCTTGGCAAAGCGCGGCACGAAGGGCGCGCTGTCCGGCCCCTGCACGAAGTCCAGGGCGGCCAGGTGGTAGAAGTGCAGGATGTGCGATTGCAGGTAGTTGGCGCCGAAGGTCAGGTTGCGGGTAAGGCGGCCGTTGGTGGGCACCTTGACCTTGAAGGCGTTGTCCAGCGCCATGCATGAGGCGGTGGAGTGGGCCGTGGGGCACACGCCGCAGATGCGCTGCACGATCTGCGAGGCGTCACGCGGGTCGCGCCCGCGCAGGATGGTTTCGAAGCCGCGATACATGCCGCCGGACAGGCGGGCGTCAACCACCACGCCGTTTTCAACGGTGACTTCGGCTTTCAGGTGGCCTTCGATTCTGCTTACCGGGTCGATGGCGATGGTCGCCTTGCCGGTGGCCCCGGCAGGAGCGGCCTTGGGTGTACAGCCGGACATGGTTTCCTCCTTGGAGTATGGCGCCGGGGCTAGGCCGAGTAGAAGGGAGACTTGCCGTCAGGGAAGTCGGGTTCGACGCAACCGATGCACACCGCGTTGGATACGCACCAGTTCACGCCGCCGTTCCACTTGCGCTCGAAGCTGTCGCACATGGACATGGGGCCCTTGCAGCCGAGGTCGTAGCGGCAGCCGTCCTTCTTGGTGAAGGTTTCGCACATCTTCCCGGCGTCGTACGCTTCAAGGTAGGGACAGTTTTCATGGACGTTGCGGCCATAGAAGGGGGTGGGGCGGCCGTCGGCGTCAAGCAGCTTGACCACGTCGGCAAGGCCCGCGGCAAGGCCCTTGGCCTTGATGGCGTTCAGCGCCACCACCACGGTGCCCACGATCCAGTCGGGGTGGGGCGGGCAGCCGGGAATGTTTACCACCGGGGTGGCGATGCCGTTTTCCTTGAAGAACGCGGACACCGACTTGGCGCCGGTTTCGCTGCCCTGGGCGGCGGGAATGCCGCCATAGGCCGCGCAGGTACCCACGGCCAGCACGGCCGCGGCGTTGGCGGCAACGCTCTTCATGGCATCAGCCATGGAGATTTCCTTGTGGTGCGCTTCGCCGATGATGCAGTACTTGCCGTCGGCCTCGGTGGGCACCGCCCCTTCGACCACCACGAAGTACTTGCCCTTGTACTGCTCCGCGATCTTCATCATGTGTTCCATGGCGGGTTCGCCTTCCCACGCCATGACGGTGGGGTGGAACTCCAGACTGATGACCTTCAGCAGCACGTCGGCGATGGTCGGGTGCACCGAGTTCAGCAGCGACACCGAGCAACCGGTGCAGCCCTGGCCCTGCAGCCAGAGCACCGGAGGCCGTTCGCCGTTCAGCGAACCGGAAATGGCTTCACAGACGGCGGGGTGGAACATCTGGGATATTCCGAACCCTGCAACCGTACCTGTGCACAATTTGACGAAATCACGCCTGTTGAGACTCATCCCTGCCTCCTTGGTTGCGGCGTTAGCATAGACCATAATGGCTATTTTCCCGCGATAGCCCCGTATACTTTCAATGACGAATAGCCCTCCCCCCTCTTCTGGGTCAATGCGATGTCGATGGCAGGGGTGGGTTTTGATAGAAAAAAGTGATTTGAGGGGGCATGTTGCGACGGTTGAGTGGTCAAACGGGATTGATGGTGTGAACAAAGCTACGAAAAGTGTTATCACGAAGGGGGGGCGTGTTACGCCAGGCCCGGAGCGGAGCGAAGCATTTCTGCCCGTGTCCATTGAGGATTTTCCTGAATGCCCCGTGGTGGTAGGGGGGGCTGGCTGTGCCGGAACAGGGGGAAATGTCTGGGCAAGCATTGATGCGGAACACAGCAGGCACAAGAAAACGCCCCGGTCGTATGGCCGGGGCGTTGCTGGTGTTGATGCTGGCGAGGTGCGATGGCTGGGCGTGAGTACTGGTGCGAATGCCGGGCATGCACGCTGTGCCGTCCCGCCCTGTTGGCGTAATCGACTCTATTCACCGTCCGAGCCCGCCCTGCGGACGTGCTCGACTTTACTCTCCGTCCGAGCCCGCCCTGCGGGCATGCTCGACTCTACTCTCCGTCCGAGCCCGCCCTGCGGGCGTGCTCGTCCTTGTACAACTTGTAGGTGACGGAATCGGCCAGGGCCTGCCAGCTTGCCTCTATGATGTTGAACGACACGCCCACGGTCACCCAGCGGCTGTCGGAATCGCCCGACTCGATGAGCACCCGCACGGTGGATGCCGTGCCCCCACCGGTTTCCGCGCCGGTCAGCACGCGCACCTTGAAGTCCAGCAGGCGCATTTCGCTGAGGCGCGGGTAGAAGCCCAGCAGGGCCTTGCGCAGGGCGTTGTCCAGCGCGTTCACCGGGCCGCGCCCGGTGGCGGCGGTGTGTTCGGTCACCCCTTCCACGTCCACCATCACCGAGACTTCGGAAGCCGGGTCGCCTTCACTGTCGTGCTTGGTTTCCAGTACCCGGAACTGCAACAGCCGGAAGAACTCGCGCACGCCGCGCCGGGCCAGCTTGCGCAGGATCAGCAGTTCCACCGATGCCTCGGCGGCGGCGTAGTCGTAGCCCAGGCTGGCCTTCTTCTTCAGTTCGGTCAGCAGGCCCTTGACCACCGGCTCGTCCTTGTCCAGGTGAAAGCCGAAGCGCCGCGCCAGCGAGACGATGTTGCTGCGCCCGGCCAGTTCGGTGATCAGGATGCGCTGGCGGTTGCCCACCACGTCGGGGCTGATGTGTTCGTACAGCGACGACTTGCGGTTCACCGCGCTGACGTGCACTCCGCCCTTGTGCGCGAAGGCCGACCGGCCCACGTACGGCTGGCGGCTGAACGGCGGGATGTTGGCCACTTCCGCGACGTAGGCGGCCACCGCCGTCAACTGCTGCAACCGCCCCTGGGGCAGGCAGGTGTATTCCCCGCCGAACTTCAGTTCCAGCGTGGGGATGATGGAGCACAGGTTGGCGTTGCCGCAGCGTTCGCCCACCCCGTTGATGGTGCCCTGGATCTGCGCGGCACCGGCCTGCACCGCCGCGATGGAGTTGGCCACCGCCAGTTCGCAGTCGTTGTGGGCGTGGATGCCCACGACCGCGCCGGGCAGGGCCTCGCGCACATCGGCCACGATGCGCGCCACCTCGTGCGGCAGGGTGCCGCCGTTGGTGTCGCACAGCACCAGCACGTCGGCGCCTGCCTCGTGGGCGCGGCGCAATGCGCTCTGCGCATAGGCGGCGTTGTGCTTGTACCCGTCGAAGAAGTGCTCCGCGTCAAAGTACACCTCGGCCAGCTTTCCCTTCAGAAAGGCCACCGAGTCGCCGATGATCTCCAGGTTGCGCGCGGCATCAAGGCGCAGGGCCTCTGCCGCGTGCACCTCGCAGGACTTGCCGAAGATGGAGGCAACCCGCGCCCCGGATTCGGCGATGGCGCGCAGGTTGGGGTCGCTGTCCGCCGTGAAGTTGGGATGATGCGTGCTGCCGAAGGCGCTGATCATCGCATGCTTCAGGTGGTAATTTGCGATTTCCTTGAAAAACGCCACGTCCACCGGGTTCGACCCCGGCCACCCGCCCTCGATGCGGTCGATGCCGAGTTCGTCCAGCTTGAGGGCGATCTTCAGCTTGTCGGCCGCAGTAAGGTTGATGTCCTCGGATTGCGAACCATCGCGCAGGGTGGTGTCGTACAGTTGTATGCGCCGGGTCATGACCGCCGCCTACGCGTTGCCGAGGTCGTGATTCAGGCCGAAGGCGTCGTGCAGGGTGCGCACGGCGAGTTCGGTGTACTTTTCCTCGATGAGGCAGGTAATCTTGATCTCGGAGGTGCTGATCATCAGGATGTTGATGTTCTCGGCGTGCAGCGCCGCGAACGCCTTGGCCGCCACGCCCGAGTGGTTGCGCATGCCCACGCCGATGGCCGAAACCTTGGCCACCTGGGTGTCGTGCAGCACTTCCTGCGCGCCGGTCCTGGCCCGGATTTCCTCCATCAGCGCCAGGGTCTTCTTGAGGTCCCTGCGGGGCACGGTGAAGGTCATGTCGGTGACGCCGTCGCGGCTGGGGTTCTGGACGATCATGTCCACCAGAATGCCCTGCTGGGACAGCGGGCCGAAGATGGCGGCGGAAACGCCCGGCCTGTCGGGCACGCTGCGCAGGGTAACCCGCGCCTGATCCTTGTCGTAGGCTATGCCGGAAACGAGAACGGCTTCCATCTCGCAATCCTCCTGGGTGACCATGGTCCCCGGGGTGTCGGTGAATGTAGAACGCACGTGGACGGGCACCTTGTACTTCTTGGCGAACTCCACGGACCGGATTTGCAGCACTTTCGCGCCCATGCTGGCCATTTCCAGCATCTCGTCGTACGAGACGCGGTCCAGCTTGCGGGCGGTGGAGCACAGGTTGGGATCGGTGGTGTAGACGCCGTCCACGTCGGTGTAGATTTCGCATTCCACAGAGCCCAGGGCGGCGGCCAGCGCCACGGCGCTGGTATCGGATCCGCCGCGCCCAAGCGTGGTGATGCGTCCTTCGGGCGTCACGCCCTGGAACCCGGCAACCACGATGACGTCGTGGGTTTCCAGTTCCTTGCGCAGGCGCGAGGCGTCGATGTCCATGATGCGCGCCCGCCCGAAGGCGTCGCTGGTGGTGATGGGCACCTGAAACCCGGCCATGGAGCGGGCCTTGATGCCGGAATCCTTGAGCAGCATGGAGAAGAGCGCCACCGAAACCTGCTCGCCGGTGGCGATGAGGGCGTCCACCTCTGCCGGGTCGGGGTCCACGGACCATTCATCGGCCAGGGCCAGCAGGCGGTTGGTCTCGCCCGAGCGGGCGGAAAGCACCACCACCGGCTTGTAGCCGTCGCGCAGCGCCCGCCGTACCTTCTCGCGCACCTGCTTCATGCACTCGAGGTTGGCGACGGACGTGCCGCCGAACTTCTGCACCAGAATACGCATACCGCTTCCTTGTCGTGCGTTGTGTCGAGCGTTGTGCCCTGCGTTGTGCCCAAAGCTGGGGGGCATGCACCGGGCCGGAGCCCGGCAGCGTCGCTACGTGTTCTCTCGGTCGTTCGGGGCGGCGGGGGCCTGTGTGGCCGTGTCCGCCGCATCGGGCACCGTATCCGGTGCCGTTACCGGCACGACGAGGTCCGCGACCTCGTGCGCCGTCGCATCCAGTACGCGGCGTGCCACCTCTCCCCAGGCAATGGCCGTGATGAGCCTGCCGTGCGCGACCGGAAGCCAGGTGAGCTCCAGCCTGTCAGGGGGCAGCACGTTGGCCGGAAGGCGTTCGGCCCATTCGACGATGACCAGCGCCCGCCGGGGGCCTTCCGTTTCCAGAAGGTCCAGCAGGGCGTCGTCCGCCACCGCCTGGGCGGCGCCGGGCGCCTGCTCCAGCCGGTAGAGGTCGTAATGGGCCGTTTCCGGCCGGGTGGGGTACATGTTGCAAATATTGAAGCTGGGGCTGCTGACCTCTGCGTTGCCGCCGCCGGGCAGCGCCTCTACCAGGCCGCGCACCAGGGTGGTCTTGCCCGCGCCAAGTCCGCCGGACAGCAGCAGGGTGCGCGCGAGGGGCTGGTCCGCAAGGGCCAACGCCAAGACGCGGCCCAGGCGCAACGTGTCGCCGGGGCCGGGCAGCCGCAGGGTCAGGCCTGCGGCATCCCCAATGGGCCGGACGGAATTCGCTGGGGCCATGCGCCCGACGGCTACGCCCCAGCAAGGGTGCGCAGCACGTCCTCCTTGCCGATGACGCCCACCAGCCCGCTCGCGTCCACCACGGGCAGGGTGTGGTACTTGGAGTCCACCATCAGGCTGGCCACTTCGTCGATGGGCGTTTCCGGGGTCACCGTGATCGGGTCCGGCGTCATGGCCTGCCCCACGTTGGTGGCGGAGATCTTGCGCATCTCCTCGTCCAGGTCGCTCATGGAGCGCAGGGGGATGAAGCCGTCAAGCACGGTGAACAGCGTCGGCAGGTTCAGCTTCTTGTGCTGGGCGATAAGGTCGCTCTGGCAGATGACGCCGACAAGGGCTCCCTTTTCGTTCACCACGGGCAGGCCGTTGAACTTGCGCTGAATCATGATGCGGGCCGCTTCGGCGATGCCGGTATCCGGGGTGACGGTGACGGGGGCGGCGGTCATGATGTTCTTGGCTAGCAGCATGGGAAGGGCTCCTTTCGCGCGCGGGGGATGGCGTCGGCGATTTCGCTCGGGGTGTTGCCCCGCGCGGGGTAGTCGTGCAGCAGCAGTTGACCCGCCTTGGCGTGCAGGTACGCGGCAAGGCAGGCGGCCACCTCTGGCGGTGCGCCCTGCGCCAGCAGGGCACCGGCAAGGCCGGAAAGCACGTCGCCCGAACCGGCGACGGCAAGCGTGGGTGCGGCAAGGGGAATGATGGTGATGGGCCGGTCGCGCCGGGTGACGAGGCTGCCCGCGCCCTTGAGCACGAGCACCCCCGCGCAGCGCGCCGCGAAGGCCCGGGCCGTGACCGCCCTGCCGCGTTGCACGTCCGCCGTGGTCAGGCCCGCAAGGCGGGCCATTTCGCCGGGGTGGGGGGTAACAATATCCGTTTCACGCACCAAATCAAGAGAAACAAGGCCTTCCGCCAGCGGGAACAGGCCGTCGGCGTCGATGACCGCAGGGGGCCTGCCGGGCAGTGCCAGCAGGGCGGAGAGCACTTCCGCAGCTTCCGGCGAGCGGCCCATGCCGGGGCCGATCACCAGTGCGTTGCAGCGTGCCGCAAGTGCCAGCAGGCCGGGCAGGGCGGCGGGGTCCCAGGCGCGGCGTTCGCCAAGGGGCAGGGTCATCACGTCGGGGGTGGCGGCCTTGACTTCGGCGGCCAGGCCGCCGGGGCAGGCCACGGTGACCAGGCCCGCACCGCCGCGCAACGCGCCCAGCCCCGCCAGCAGCGGCGCGCCGGTGAGCCCTTCCGATCCGCCCACCACCAGCACGTGCCCGGCGGTGCCCTTGTGCATGCAGGGCGTGGGCGCGGGCAGGGCGGCAAGGCAGGTGTCGTCCAGCATGCGGTACGAGGCCGGGTGCAGCGCGCGCACGGCCTTCGGAATGCCGATGGGCCGCACGTGCAGGCGGCCCGTGTAGGGGGCGGCCTCCGGCAGGACCAGGCCGGGCTTTGCCGCCTCGAAGGTGACGGTGGCGTGAGCACGCACGGCGTCGGGGCGGGGGCGGCCCGTCAGCCCGCCGAGTCCGGAGGGAATGTCCAGCGCCAGCACGAAGGCCCGGTCGGAAAGTTCGTTGATGGCGGCCACCAGTGCCGCTTCCCGTTCCCGGAGGGTCCCGGTGAAACCGGTGCCGAGAAGGCCGTCCACCACCACATGGGGTGCCAGCCAGCGCGGGTCGGGCAGGCCGCGCGGCCACGCCCCGGCGGGGCGGAAGGGCACGCCGCAGCGTTTGGCAAGGCGGACGTGGTAGCCCGCCGCGCCGCGATAGCCGCCCAGGGGGCGGGTGTGCAGCACCAGCACCTCTGCCCCGGCGTCGTGCAGGTGGCGGGCCAGGGCGGCCGCGTCGCCACCGTTGTTGCCGCCACCCATGAACAGCAGCACCCGCAGTCCAGTGAACGGGCATGAGCCGGACGAGCAGGAGCCGGACGAGCATGAGCCGGACGAACAGGATCCGGACGAGCATGAGCCGGACGAACAGGAGCCGGACGGGGGGGCTGGCGTCCCAGGCGTACCGGCGTTCATGGCGGACGCGGCCAGTTCCGCGCGCAGCACGTGCAGTGCCTCGCGGCTGGCGTTTTCCATCAGGATGTCTTCGCGCAGGCCGAAATCGGCGCTGGCGGCGCGGTCCCATCCAGCCATTTCCTCCGGGGCGGGCAGGTCCATGTAAGGCAGGCGCCAGCGGTCGGCGGTGTCGGTCGGGGTCATGGAAAGCTCCTGTGCGGCATGGCATGGCTGCCGTCAGCCCCTCGGGGGCATTTGGGGGGACGGGAGTCTTCCCCCGGAAGCACCTTCACTGTCGCGTCTGGCCCGTGCGTTCAGCGCTCCAGCACCACCACGGCGGCGGCGGTGTCTCGGCCATGGGTCAGCGAGACATGGGCGGCGATGGCGCCCAGCGCGGCGAAACGGTCGGCGGCCTTGCCGTGCAGCACCAGTTGGGGCTGACCCGTGGGCAGGGGGCGCACCTCTATGTCGCGCGGGCCGATGCCCTGCGAAAAGCCGGTGCCCAGAGCTTTCACGGCGGCCTCCTTGGCGGCGAAGCGCGCGGCCAGAAAGGCCACGGGCGCGGCGGGCAGGCAGGCCAGTTCCGCAGGGTGCAGCACGCGCGCGGCAAAACGCTGCCCGTGGCGTTCCCAGGCCCTGGCGATGCGCGAAAGCTCCGCGATGTCGATGCCGAGGCCCACGATCATGCGTTGTCTCCGGTGTGTGCGAGCTGGTGCATCATACTATATGGTTGTTCGTCGGGGGCAGGCTTTGCTCCAGTTGGGGCGGTGTGCATACCAGGCGCTGTTTAGATGCAGGATTTGGGTTCGTCGGGACGGAGACCCCTGTCTCGGAAACAACATCTACGCCGGAAAGCGGGCGATGATGGCCGCCATGTCGGCCACGGCGCGCTCGAACCCGGTGAATACCGCGCGGGCAACGATGGAGTGGCCGATGGAGAATTCACTGATGCCCGGCACGTCCGCGAAGTCGTAGATATTGTCGTAGTTCAGCCCGTGCCCGAGGTTCACGCCAAGTCCCAGCGACCGTGCAAGGCCGATGGCCCGCACGATCTTGTCGCGTTCGGCCCGTTGGGCGGCGCGGGTGGGGGCATCGGCGAAGTGGCCGGTGTGCAGTTCGATGTACGGGCAGCCGATGGCGGCGGCGGCGCGTACCTGCGCCTCGTCCGCTTCTATGAACAGGCTGGACAGGATGCCCTGGGCGTGGATGGGGGCGAGGTACTCTTTCAGAAACGCCTCGCGCCCGGCAACGGCAAGGCCGCCCTCGGTGGTCAGTTCCTCGCGCTTTTCGGGCACCAGACAGACCATGTGCGGCTGGCGGGAGAGGGCGATGGCGCTCATTTCCTCGGTGGCGGCCATTTCCAGGTGCAGGCGGGTCTTCAGGGTGCGGGCCATCAACTCCACGTCATGGTCCTGAATGTGACGGCGGTCTTCGCGCAGGTGCACGATGATGCCGCGCGCCCCCGCCATCTCCGCCAGATGGGCGGCGGTGATCGGGTCCGGCTCCTTGCCGAGGCGCTGCTGGCGCAGGGTGGCGACGTGGTCCACGTTGACGACGAGAACGGGCATGGTGACTCCTTGGGTGAACATACCGAATGTGCGGGATTTTCACACCCCTGCGGGCGTGAAGTCAAGCGCGGCGCGGAGGGTGCGCGACCAGCCGGGACTTTTCCGATCCCAGGCTGCTCCATGGCCCATCCGTTGACGAACGGCGGGCCCGCGATGTAGGGCAGGGTGCGTATATCAGGTGACCACTCAATCATCGGCGGCGACCGCCGCCGCTATCCTTGCATCCGCTTATCCCGCACGAAACCCAACGAGGATCGCATGAACGTCTGCATCGTCGGCACCGGCTACGTTGGCCTGGTCAGTGCCGCCTGCTTCGCCGAGATGGGCAACAACATCTGCTGCGTGGACGTGAACCCCGAGGTGGTGAAAACCCTCACCGCCGGAAAGGTGCACATCTACGAACCCGGCCTTGAGGAACTGGTGCGCCGCAATCACGCGGAAGGACGCCTGGTCTTCACCACCAGCCTGGAACAGGGCCTGGAGCGCGCCCAGTTCGTGTTCATCACCGTGGGCACCCCCTCGCGCGAGGACGGATCGTGCGACCTGTCCTACGTGGACCAGGTGGCCCGCGAGATAGGCCGCCTGATGCACCGCCCGCTCATCGTGGTGGACAAGTCCACCGTGCCCGTGGGCACCGCCGACCGGGTGCGCGGGCTGATCCGCGAGGAACTGGCCGCGCGCGGCGTGGATATCGCCTTCGACGTGGTGTCCAACCCCGAATTTCTCAAGGAAGGCGACGCGGTGAGCGACTTCATGAAGCCTGACCGCGTGGTGGTGGGCACGGAAGACGAGCGCTCCGCCGAATATCTGCGCCAGTTGTACGCGCCTTTCGCGCGCAGCCGCGACAAGCTCATCGTCATGGGCACCCGCAGCGCGGAAATGACCAAGTATGCCGCCAACTGCATGCTGGCCACCAAGATTTCGTTCATCAACGAAATCGCCGGGATTTGCGAAAAGGTAGGGGCCGACGTGCGCGAAGTGCGCATCGGCATCGGTTCGGACCAGCGCATCGGCTACCATTTCATCTACCCCGGCGTGGGGTATGGCGGCTCGTGTTTTCCCAAGGATGTCAAGGCGCTGATCCACACCGCCCGCGAATCCGGGGCTGTGCCCCAACTGCTGGACGCGGTGGAAGACGTCAACGCCCGCCAGAAGGTGTCCATGGCCCGGCGCGTGCGCGACTACTTTGCGCCGCAGGGCGGGGTTGCGGGCAAGACGCTGGCCCTGTGGGGCCTGGCCTTCAAGGCCAACACCGACGACATGCGCGAGGCGGCGGCCCTGTCGATCATCAAGGATCTCACCGCCCACGGCATGCGGGTGCGGGCCTTTGACCCCGTGGCATCCGAGAACGCCGCGAAGCTCATCGGCGACAACCCGCTGGTGGAGATCGTGCACAACCAGTACGAGGCCTGCCGGGGCGCCCAGGCGCTGCTGGTGGTCACCGAATGGAACCAGTTCCGCAACCCCGACTTCGAGCGGGTGAAGGAACTGCTGACCGCGCCTGTGCTGTTCGACGGGCGCAACCTGTATTCGCCGTCGTTCATGGGCGAGCAGGGCTTTGCCTACTTCTGCGTGGGCCGCGCCGCCAGCCTGTAACCGGGCGGCAGTGAAAACGTCAGGCCCCCGCCGGAGTTTCCGGCGGGGGCCTTTGCGTTGCGAGAGTCGGCGTATGCAGGGAGGGTGCTGCTGCCGGGCCGACAGGCAGAGACGCGGGCGCAACGGCGCGGTCCGGTCCGTTGTGTTGTTCTGCTGCCGGGCCTCGTTGTTCGGCCATGCAGGCCGCAGCATGCGGAAAGGGCCGCACCCCATGTTCGGGATGCGGCCCTTTCCGCGTGGCCGCCACGGATGCTGGTCCGGCGGCGGGATGCCTCGGGTCGTGCCTTCCTCTGGGTCGGACCTTCCTCTGGTCGGGCCTTTTCAGGGGCGCCGATCGAGGCTGCGTCTACAGGATCGCAGTTGCAGCTCCTGCAGGATCAGCCGTTCGTACTCCACGGAGTGTTGCGGCTGCACGTTGAAGTCTTCTTCCAGAAACTTTTCGAGGAACTGGGTCTCCTCCCAGAAGTCGAGCAACTCCTCGTCACCGAGAGCCTTGATTTGCAGGGCGAGGGGCAGGTCGTCGGGGAAGGGGAACATATGCGCCATCGGCAGCATTCCTCCGCATCGGTGGACGTTGTGGTGCCGGGGCGGTCGCCGGGCCGGCCGCCTGCCTCTCTCGGACGTCTCTGATCGGTCGTGCACCTGCCCGTACGGTCCGGTTGTGCCCCCGTTTCCGCAAACCATACCCCATGCCGGGCGGGGCCGCCCTGAGGCGGACCACGCTCGTCGGGTCCCTGCTGCCCGCGCGTGCATGGCACACGACCAGCACGCGGTGTGCGTGTGGCGTTACGGGGCAAACGGACTGGTTGGGCTGTGCAGCCACCTTTTACGCCACGGCGGCATGATTATCAAGCCCCGTGGCGGGAATGCGGCCCATTGAAAGGAAGATGACGCGAGTGCGTCACTTGCCTTGAAAGATGATTCCGCATAGGATTGTGCGTGCGGTCGCGGCGTTCGTCGCCCGGACTGCCGCAACTGTCGCTACCCGCACCAAGGAGCTGGTCATGGATGCAACGCAGAAGAAGCAGGATGATGAACTGCTGCAACTCGTCACGTTCAGCATCGGCGACGAGGAATTCGGGGTGGACATCCTGAAGGTGCAGGAAATCATCCGCACCATGGAGATCACCAAGGTTCCCCGCGCGCCGGAGTTCGTCGAGGGCGTCATCAACCTGCGCGGCAAGGTCATTCCCATCATCGACCTGCGTCGCAGATTCGGTCTCGACTCCAAGAGCCACGACAAGCATACCCGCATCATCGTCATCGAGATCAACAACATGATTGTCGGGTTCGTGGTGGATTCCGTTTCGGAGGTGCTGCGCATTCCCGCGAGCACGGTCGAGCCGCCGCCACCGGTGGTTGCAGGGCTGGAGTCGGAGTACATCAGCGGCGTGGGCAAGTTGCAGGATCGCCTGTTGATCCTGCTGGACCTCGACAAGCTGCTGTCCAACGACGACATGAGCATCCTGGGCCACATCTAGGCATTTTCCCCGTTCTCGCACGCGCCCCGGCGGCTTCGGCCACCGGGGCGCTGCGCATTGGGCGAGGCCGTGTGGCTGGCCCCTGCGTTCCCCCGGGGCCTTGCGGAAGCCGTCGGAATGCTGCCGGTTCGGACAGGGGCCAGCCCGAAGCCAGACAGACTCCGGGCCATTGCGCCGCATGGCCGAACCGGGTAAGGTCCCGCCCTGCGCACGGCACATGCCGTGCGCGCCACACGACAACCACGCCGTCTTCCCCCGTGCCCGCGCCGCGTCGCAAAAGGGGCGAAGCGGCCTTTTGCCGTTCACCTGCGCCCCGCGCCTTCACCGCACCCCGTCAGGGCGTGCCGGGTGCCGGACGCGCGGGCCCGGAGGCACCGTGAATTTCGAGCAACTGACGTCCCGGCTGGCCGCGTCCGGCCTTGCCATACCCACCATCGGCGGAAGCCATTCCGGCGGGGTGCACGCGCTGGCCGAGGCCTTGCGCATCGAGGTGGCGCGCAGCGGCATGGGCGGGGCCGCCCGCCTGGCCCTGGCCCTGATGCGCGCCGGGCGCGACGTGGTCATGCTGGTGCGCGATGCCGCCGAACTGGCCGAGGCCCGCGCCCTGACCACACTGTTCTCGCCCGAGCTTTCCGGCGCGGACCCGGCGGTGACACAGGCCCGCTGGGACGCGCAGTGGATCGTCTTTCCGCAGCACCCGGCGGGCACGCGCGGGCGCGGCGCATGGGCCGCGCGCATGGCCAGCCTGTACGCCCTCAGCCGCCGCGAGCATCCGCGCGGAATCATCATTTCCGTGGACAACCTGCTGCCCAAGCTGCCGCCGGTGGACATTTTCGAGCATCACGAACTGCGGCTGGCCCGTGGCGAGGACATGTCGCCCGAGCTGGTGCTGGACCAGGCCATCGACTGGGGTTTCGAGCGGGCCCAGATGGTCAGCCGCCCCGGCGAGGCGTCCCGGCGCGGCGACATCCTGGACATCTTTCCCCCCGGTTACGAAAAGCCGCTGCGCCTGGAATTCTTTGGCGATACGCTGGAGGACATTCGGCTGTTCGATGCCACCACACAGCGCTCGCTGGCCAGCCTGGATGAGTTCCGGCTGCTGCCCGTGGCCCCCGTGGTGGGCAGCCGCGAATACCGCGAGGCCGCCGCCCGCCGCTGGAAGCAGTTGCGCAAGGATGGCGTTATCGACGGCGAGCAGGCCGCCGCCCTGTCCCGCATGGCCGAGGGCGAGGTCACCGGCCTTCTGCCCGGTGCCTGGTACGAGAACGCCACCTGGATGGAAGACTGGCTGCCGCGCGATGCCGTGTGGCTGCTGCCCGACCGGGCCGATCTGTCCACTGCGCTGGAGGCTGCCCGCACCAACTGGGAAGCCCTGCTGGACCGCCAGTACGACGAGCACCGCTTGCGCCAGCCGCGCACCCTCGTGCTGCGCGACGCGGACGAGGCGGAATCCGCCTGGCGTGGTCGGTCCGTGGCTCACTTCGAGCGGCTGGTCATGGGCGTGGAGCGCACCGGCGTGGACCTGCCGGAACGGCGGCTGCATGCCTTCCGCGACCTGTTCGCCGCCACCCCCGCCGTACCTGTTGATGAAGACAGACCGTGGCAGCGGCTGGTGACGGCCCTGCGCCAGTGGACCTCGGAACGGCGCCAGGTGGTGCTCAGCTTCGCCAGCGACCGCAGCCGCCGCAAGTTCCTGAAGCTGGCGGAACAGGACGGCGTGCGCCCGGCCCTGCGCTATTCCCCGACAGACAGGGGCCTGTACGCGCTGGTGGCCCCGTTCCGCGCGGGCATCGACCTTGCGTGGGACAACGTGCTGGTCATCGGCGAGGACGTGCTGCAACCCAAGGCCGACCGCCAGCCCCGCGTGCCCACCGGGGCCTTTCTGGGGCTGGACCGCTACGACGACCTTTCGCCGGGTGACCTGCTGGTGCACCGCGACTACGGCGTGGGGCGCTTTGGCGGGCTGCACCGCATGGACCTGGGCGGGGTGGCCAACGATTTTTTGCTGCTGGAATACGCGGGCGAGGACCGGCTGTACCTTCCTGTGGACCGGCTGTCGCTCATCCAGCGGTTCAAGGGCAGCGGTGACGATGCCGCGCCCTCGCTGGACAAGCTGGGCGGTTCCGGCTGGCGGGCCAGCAAGGACAAGGCCCGCAAGGCCATCGAAAAGATCGCCGCCGACCTCGTCGAGATGTACGCCTACCGCAAGGTGGCCAAGGGCTACCGCTATGGCCCGCTGGGCGAGCTGTACCGCGAGTTCGAGGCGTCCTTCGGCTTCGAGGAAACCCCGGACCAGGCCCGGGCCATCCAGGACGTGCTGGACGACATGGAAAAGCCGGAACCCATGGACCGCCTTGTCTGTGGCGACGTGGGCTTCGGCAAGACCGAGGTGGCCCTGCGCGCGGCCTTCCGCGCCGCCGCCGAAGGCCGTCAGGTGGCCCTGCTGTGTCCCACCACGGTGCTGGCCGAGCAGCACTACCAGACCTTCCGCAGCCGTCTGGCCGGGTTCCCGGTCAACGTGGGCATGCTGAGCCGCTTCGTTTCGCGCCAGAAGCAGAAGGAAGTGCTGCAATCGGCCGCGCGCGGGCAGATCGACATTCTCATCGGCACCCACCGCCTGCTCTCCGACGACGTGCAACTGCCCAACCTGGGCCTGCTGGTGCTGGACGAGGAACAGCGCTTCGGCGTGCGCCACAAGGAAAAGCTGAAGAAGTTCCGCAAGAACGTGGACGCCCTGACCCTGACCGCCACGCCCATTCCGCGCACCTTGCAACTGTCCATGTCGGGCATTCGCGAGCTGTCGGTCATCGAAACCGCGCCGCCGGAACGCAAGCCCGTGGCCACCGCGCTCATCGAGCGCGACCAGAACGCCCTGCGCCAGATTCTGGAGCGCGAAATAGCCCGCGAAGGGCAGGTGTTCTGGGTGCACAACCGCGTGCAGGGGCTGGAGCGGGTGGCGGAATTCGTGCGCGGGCTGGTTCCTGCGGCACGGGTGGGCATGGCCCACGGCCAGATGGGCGAGCGCGAGCTGGAAGACACCATGCACAAGTTCTGGCACGGCGAACTGGACGTGCTGGTGTGCACGGCCATCGTGGAATCGGGCCTGGACTTTCCCCGCGCCAACACCCTTATCGTGGACCAGGCCCAGATGTTCGGGCTGGGGCAGCTGTACCAGTTGCGCGGGCGCGTGGGCCGGTCCGACCGGCAGGCCTACGCCGTGTTCGTGGTGTCCGACGCCGATCGCCTGCCGGAACTGGCCCGCCAGCGCATGCGCATCATTCTGGAACTGGACTATCTGGGCGCCGGGTTCCAGGTGGCCATGGAAGACCTGCGGCTGCGCGGTGCCGGGAACATCCTGGGCGAGGTGCAGTCCGGCCACATGACCCGCCTGGGCCTCGACCTGTATCTGGAGATGCTGGAAGAGGAAGTGGCCCGCCTGAAGGGCGACCCCCCGCGCGACTCGGTGGAGCCGGAACTGAACATCGGGCTTGCCGCACACATCCCCGAAACGTACATTGGCGATGCCCGCGAACGGCTGAAGTTCTACAAGGCCCTGTCGTCCGCGCCGGATGCCGCCACGTTGCAGGACGTGGAAATGGAACTGCGCGACCGCTTCGGCCCCTGCCCGCCGGAGCTGCGCAACTTTCTGGCCGTGCTGGTGCTGAAGCGTTTTCTGGCGACCTTGCAGGTCGTGCGGGCCGACATTCACCCCGAGCGGTTGCGGTTGGTCTGGGACGAACGCCAGACCGTCATCGCGCCGGAACGGCTTGTGGCGTGGGTGGGGGCACGGCAGGGCAGGGCGCGCCTGTTGCCCCCGGCCACGCTGGAAGTGCGCATGGCGCCGGTGCCCGGTTCCGCCGCCGAGGCGGAAGGCGACCTTGGCGCGCGGCTGGATACCATCCGTACCGAATTGGCAGGGCTGGCCGCCATGCCTGCCGTCGTGCCCGGCCCGGTGTATGACCCCGCGTCCGACACGCAACAGGCCTAGGCCGCCCGGATTCTGTTCCGTCCCGTCACGCAACCGGAGAGCAGCGCTGCCCATGGTTCCTTCACCGTCCCCGTCTTCCTGCATGCCGCCGCGTTTTCGTTCGGGCAGCCGCCTGCTCCGTGGCGCGCGGGTCGTCCTGCTGCTGGGCGCCGCGCTGCTGGCGCTGTCGTTGTCCGGCTGTGGTGAAGCATCCCTGCCCGAAGGCGTGGTGGCCACGGTCAACGACCGGCCCATCATGCTGCGCACGCTGGAGGCGGTGCACGACATGAGCAGCATGAGCTGGTCGGGGCATGCCCCCTCTGTGGAACAGTTGCAGGCCCAGTATGGCGGCGTGCTGTCCGACCTTATCGTGCAGGAACTGGTGGCCCAGGCGCTGGCGCGGGAAAACATCTCCGTCACCGACGCGGACGTGGCCGATGCCGAGGCGGAGGTGCGCGGCGACTACCCGGCGGGCGAATTCGAAAAGTCGCTGGTGGAGGAGTACATAGACCTTGACCTGTGGCGTTCGCGCCTGCGCGCCCGCATCGCCATGCAGAAGTTCATGCGTCTCATCCTGCGGCCCACCATCAGCATCCCCCTTGAAGAGGTGGAAGCCTACTACGCCGCGCATCGGCTGGACTACCGGCTGCCGCGCCGGGTGCAGTTCCTGGTGGTGGCCGGACCGGACAAGGCCGCCGTGGACAAGGCCCGCGCCCTGTCGCTGGGTGGGGCGAAACCCGCCGACGTGGAAGCCGCCCAGCCTACCGTGACCGTGCGCGAGGTGAAGATGCGCCGCGACCGCCTGCCCGCCCTGTGGAGCAAGGAACTGGCGGGGCTGGCGCCCCGGCAGGCCTCCGTGGTGAAGCAGGGGGAATGGGGCTACCAGTCGTTTTTGCTGGTGGGCGAGATTGCCGAGAAACAACTGGAGCTTTCCCACGCGTACCCATTGGTCGAGCGGGTGCTGCTGGAACGCAAGATGGACGAGGCCTACGCCCGCTGGATAGATGCGGAATTGCGCACCGCACGGATCAGGGTATCCGCGCACCTACTGCCCGAGGCGCGCGGCGCCGCCAAGGTCGAAGTACCCGCCGACGGCGGCAACGCCACCGGCATGCCGGATGTGCGGTCCATGCAGCAGGAGCCGTTGGACGAGGGTGAACCCATGGACGGGGTTGCCCCTGGATCGGAGCTGGATGCGCCGCCCCCCGCCGAAGACGGCAAGGGGACGCGGGCAGCACCGGCAAACGGTACGCAACGCACGACAAAGACGAAATAATACGAATTGTTGCAGTTGATTGCATAAACGGGAAAAAGGTATTACATGCCGGGCGTGCCATGGTTGAACCAGCCGTGCTTGCCCATGCCGACCACGCGTGTCCGGTCACACCGGGCAGGCTGATCTGGCCTGGCTGATCTGGCAGGGCTGTATCAGGCCGGCTGCATACGTGTGTCCGTCCGCCTTCGCGGCCCCATGGCAACCCCGCGTCGGTACCGATTCCGGTCGTCTCCAACCACCAAACAGGAGTGCCCCTTGCGTCCGCTGCTCCGCACCCTCCGCCTTGCCGCCCCCGTCTGCCTTGTCTGCCTCGTCTGCCTGGCCGCCGTGGCTGTCGTGGCACCCCGGGCCGAACAGATCAACAAGATCGCTGCCGTGGTCAACGGCGAAATGATAACCTTCTTCGACGTGCAGGCCCAGGCCACCCCCGAATTGATGCGCCTTGGCCTTGACCGCAACAACCCCGCCCAGCAGGAGGCGGTGCGCAAGGTGCACCTGCAGGTGCTCGATTCCATGATTTCCGACATCCTGATGAACCAGGAGGCGGAGCGCTGGAAGATCACCGTGCAGGACAGCGAAGTGGAAAACGAACTGCGCAAGTTCGTGCAGCGCAGCCAGCTTTCGCAGCAGGAATTCGAGCGCCAGTTGATGCAGCAGGGCCTGTCCATGGATGTCATGCGCGACCGCGTGCGCAAGGGCATTCTGCGTCACCGCCTGCTGACCCTCATGATCGCCCGCAAGATCGTGATCACCCAGGAAGATGTGAAGAAGTACTACGAGGCGCACAAGTCGCAGTTCGTCACGGACCGCACGGTGCGCCTTGGCCTGATCATCTTCGCCCCCACCGCCGACGCCGAGGCGCTGGCCAGCAAGGTGCGCACCGGCCAGACGACCTTCGAGCAGCTGGCCGCCACCGATTCCATCGGCCCCAATCCTGCCGCCGGGGGCAACATCGGCACCCTGAAGTGGACCGACCTTGCCCCGGCCTGGAAGGAAGCCCTGGACGGCCTGAAGGCTGGCGAGGCGAGCAAGGTCATGCTGGTGGAAGGCCGCAAGGCCATGCTCAAGCTGGTGGAAGTTTCTACGGGTCGCTCGCAGTCGGTGGAGGAAGCCACCCCCGAGATCGAGAACATCCTGCGCGAACCCAAGCTGCAAGAGCGCTTCACCGAATATACCAAGCAATTGCACGACAAGGCCGTGATCGATATCCGCATCTAGGTCCCGTGACGTTTCCGGCCGGTGCGTGCGGCCCGGCCGGGGCACGTTGCGGCAGGTTGATCCAGCCAAGGAGAGGAGATGGCACTCAAGGAACTCGGCATCGCCCTGCGCGAGGCACGCGAGGCAAAAGGCCTCGACATCGACGACGTGGCGATCCGGATCAAGGTTTCCGCCCGCGTGCTGCGCTCCATAGAAGACGGCGAGCAGGACCAGCTGCCGCATGCCGTGTACGCACGGGGCTTCATCAAGTCCTATGCATTGCTGCTGGGCGTGGACAACGACCTGCTCATGCGCGCCGTGGACGAGGTCTATCCCTTCGAGGTGCCCGGAGACCCGATGCCGGAAACTGTCATGGCCCAGCCACAGACGCGCGGGCGCTCCAGCCTGTCCCCGGTGGTGGTGGCGCTGGTCGTGCTGGCGCTGCTGGCTGCCCTTGGCGGTGGCTGGTACTATCGCCAGCAGTCCGCGCGCGAGGCGGACATGCCCAAGGTGGCCCAGCCCGCCCAGGCTCCCCAGCCCCCCCAGTCCTCGATGGGGGCGCAACCTGCCCAGCAGGCCGAAGGCCAGAATGCACCGGCGCAGGACGCGGTGCCCGCATCCGATGCCGCCCCGGCAACCACTGCCGTCAATGCCACCAATGCCACGGTTCCCGCCGCGGCCCCGTCCGTCAACGGAACCGCTGTCAATGGAACCGCACCGGCAACGCTTCCCGCAGTGCAGCCCGCGCGCAACGCCACGGTCCCGGCGGTGTCTTCCGCCGCACCGGCACCGGCACCCGCCGCACAGGCTGACGTACCGGCTCCGGCCCAGCCTGCAACACAGCCCGCCCCGGCCAATCCCGCAGTGCCTGCCGCTGCCGTGGGTGGCCCGCAGGGCGGCGTGTTCGACAGCGAGGCAGGCGCCACGGGCGGGGCGGATACCGACGGCTCCATGCTGGCGGGCGGCACGCATCGCATCGTGGTCATTGCCCTGGCTGATTGCTGGGTGCATTCCAGCGCGGATGATTCCGACGTGCGCCAGTTTTCGCTGCACAAGGGGCAGACCTTCGCGCTGACATTTTCCAAGCGCCTCACGCTCAAGCTCGGCAACGCGGGCGGGGTACGCATCCGCTACAACGGGCAGGAGCAGCCCGCGCCCGGCGATTCGGGCCAGGTGCGGACGCTGGTGTTTCCACCGCAGGCGCAGTAGGTGCTGCGGCCCTGGCGACAGGCCGGGGCGCTGACCACGCCGTCGCAACAACGCCCGCAAGGGCAGGGCAGCCATGGAGTTTTCGGAACAGGTACTGATCGTCCGCACCGGACGGTTCAGGGAGGCGGACCTTTGGGTCCGCTTCCTGTCTCCGACGCGCGGCCTGCTCACCGCCTTCGCCTTTGGCGGCTGCCGCAGCCGCAAGCGGTTCTGCGGTTGCCTCGACCTGTTCAATCGATCACTCTTGCGGGTCAAGTCCACGCGGGGCGGGCAGTACCTGTCCCTTCAGGAAGGCACCCTGCTGCGCGGGCCCGATCGCCTGCGCCGCGACTGGCCGCGCTTTGGCGTGGCGGTGAACTGCTTGAAATTTCTCGAAGCCCTGGGCTGCGGCCCGGAAGGTGCGGCGGCCACGCATCAACTGGTCGAGGATGTGCTGGAATTGCTGGAAGGCGGCGGCCCCGTGCCCGACATGCTGCCGGTGTTGTTCCGGCTGCGTCTGGCGGCGGAGCAGGGCTACGCCCCGCGTCTGGACAGTTGCGCCACCTGCGGCGCGGACTTGACCCATGTTGCCGGTGCGGCCTTTCTGGTGCAGGAGGGTGCGGTCCAGTGCGATGCCTGCGCCCCCCTGCCGGGGCCGCGCGTGCGGGTGGAGCGCGAAGCGCTTGACGTGTTGCGCTTTGTGCAGGAGAATTCGCCGCTTCTGTGGCCGGGCGTGCTGCCACCGGCACCGGGGATGGACGGCGTGCCGCAGGAGCAGGGTCTTTCCCGGGCGATGCCGCACGGGAACGTGCCCGAATCCGAAGCGCCCAAGCCGGACACGCCCAAGCCGGACACGCCCGATGCGTTCGGGGCGGAATACGACCTGCCCCCGCCGGACATGACCCCCCGTGCCGATTCCACCCGCAACGGTTTCGCGGGCGGGGCGTCTGCGCGGTTCATGGACGGGCGTTTTCCTGGCAGCCTGTCGGGTCTGGCCTTCGGACATGGCGGGCATGGATCGCTGGACGACTGTTTGTGCCGTTTGCCGGACAGTGTTCTGGCGGGCAGTGCCCCGCCGGACGATGTCACGCCCGGCGCCGGTCAGGGGCGGGAGGCCCTCGCGTCCACGCCGTTGGCGCCTCTGGACGCACCGCGCCGCCCCCTGTGGAACGGCAGCGCGGTGTTCGAGAGCGATCCGTTCGGGCCTGTGCCTGGCGGCGGTGACAGGGGCGTTGCGAACCGGGGCAGCGAGGACTGGGGCTTTGACGACCGGGCCAGCGATGGCGCGCCCTGGTCGCGGGAAATTTCCGGGGCGGCGCATGGCGTGGTTGCACCCGAACCGCAGCGGCCCGCCGCGCCGGCAACAACCGGTGTTGCCATGCAGGCCGACAGGCCCGACAGATTCGACAGATTCGACAGGCCCGACGCGGTCGGCGCGGTCGACTCGGTCGGCGCGCAGTCCCCGGCCGACACAAGGAACAGGGCCACCGTGCGGCGGCAGTGCACCCGCGCGGTGGAAGGCTTCATACAGTTTCACATCGGCCTTGCGTGGGACAACGGGCGGTTCCGCCGCCTGTAGCGCGGGGCCGCGAGCCGGACGAACTGGACGAGCCGGATGGGCCGGACGAGCCGGATGGGCCGAATCAGCCGAGTCGGGCGAGTCGGTTAGTCCGGCCACCAACGGCAACAGTCAGGTCAAGTCAGGATAATCAGGGGTACAGCATGCATTTTCAGGACGTCATCCTCACCTTGCAGAATTTCTGGGCCAAGCGGGGCTGCGTGATCATGCAGCCCATCGACGTGGAGTGCGGGGCCGGTACCTTCAACCCCTCGACCTTCCTGCGCGTCATCGGGCCGGAACCGTGGAACGTGGCCTACGTGGAGCCCTCGCGCCGCCCCACCGATGGTCGCTACGGCGAAAACCCCAACCGGCTCCAGCACTACTTCCAGTTTCAGGTCATCCTGAAGCCCTCGCCCGACAACGTGCAAGAGCTGTATCTCGACAGCCTGCGCGCCCTCGGCATCGACCCGGCCGCCCACGACATCCGCTTCGTGGAAGACGACTGGGAATCGCCCACCCTGGGCGCCTGGGGCCTTGGCTGGGAAGTGTGGCTGAACGGCATGGAAGTGACCCAGTTCACCTACTTCCAGCAGGTGGGCGGCATAGACCTTGCCCCTACCAGCGTGGAAATCACCTACGGGCTCGAACGGCTGTGCATGTACCTGCAAGGCAAGGAATCGGTCTACGACCTTTCGTGGAACGACCGGGTGACCTACGGGAACATCTATCACCAGAACGAGGTGGAACAGTCGAAGTACAACTTCGAGGCCAGCAACCCCAGGATGCTGCTGGACCTGTTCAACGCCTCCGAAGCCGAATGCAAGCGGCTGTGCGACGAAGGGCTGCTGTGGCCCGCCTACGACTACTGCCTGAAGTGCTCGCACACCTTCAACCTGCTTGACGCGCGCGGGGCCATCTCCATCACCGAACGTACCGGCTACATAGGCCGCGTGCGTGCCCTGGCCTCTGCCGTGGCGCGGCTGTATGCCGCGCAGCGCGAGGAGCTTGGCTATCCCATGTTGGCCGCCGCCCGCTAGGAGCCACTTCAGAATTGTCCTTTCGTCCGTTGGCGTCGTCAAACTTCACCTGCCATGTCGGTCGAATACGAGAAGAGTATACTCCCTCATGGCAGGCTTGTTTTCCTTGCCAACGAACGAAAATCCTAATTATGAAGTGGCCCCTGGACCTGACCACGAAGCTCAGGAACAAGAAGGAAGGACGTGAGCATGTCGCAATTCGTGCTTGAAATAGGTTTCGAGGAACTGCCCTCCCGCTTCCTGCCCGGCCTGGAACGGGAACTTGCGGAACGCTTCGCCCGCGCGCTGGATGACGACGGGGTGGAGCATGAATCCATCCGGGTGCTGACCACCCCCCGCCGCGCCGCCGTGCTCATCGAGGGCATCAACCCCGTGCAGCGCGAATCGGAAGAAGTGGTGCCCGGCCCGCCGGTGCGCGTGGCCTTCGATGCCGAAGGCAAGCCCACCAAGGCGGCGGAAGGCTTTGCCCGCACCCAGGGCGTGGACATGGCCGACATCTTTACCCAGACCACGGACAAGGGCGAATACATCGCCGTGCGCAAGCGCACCGGCGGGGCCATGTCGGCGGACCTCATCGCCGCCGCCTGCCCGGCCATCGTGGCCGCGTTGCCGTTCCCCAAGCGCATGCGCTGGGGCAGCGGCGAGTTCACCTTCGGTCGCCCGCTGCGCTGGCTGCTGGCGTTGTTCGACGACGGGGTGGTGCCCTTCGAGGTGGGCGGCGTGGTTTCCGGCGGGGTCACCTGGGGGCATCGCATCCACGGTGCCGGTCCGCTGGTTGTGAAATCTGCGGACGACTACCTGAACGTGGTCACCGAAAAGGGCGGCGTAACGCCCGACCCGGCGGAACGCCGCGCCATGATCCTGGCGGGCGGCAACGCCGCCGCCGAAACGGCTGGCGGGCGCATCCTGTGGAAGGAAAGCCTGCTGGACGAAGTGCAGGGCCTTGCCGAGCATCCGGTGCCGCTTCTGGGCGACATCGACCCCTCGTTCCTGGAATTGCCGCGCCAAGTGCTGCTGACCAGCATGGAAAGCCACCAGAAGAGCTTTGGCGTGGAAGGGCCGGACGGCGCGCTGCTGCCGCACTTCCTCACCGTGCTGAACCTCACTCCGCTGGATACCGCACTGGTCAAGAAGGGCTGGGAGCGCGTGCTGCGCGCCCGGCTGGAGGACGGCCGCTTCTTCTGGAAGACCGACCTTGCCTCCAGCTTCGACGCCTGGCTGGCCGAACTGGACAACGTGATCTTCCTGGGGCCGCTGGGCTCCATGGGCGACAAGACCCGCCGTCTCGAAAAGCTGTGCGCCTGGCTGGCCAAAGCCTGTGGCGTTGCCGACGAAGCGGCCTGCGCCCGCGCCGGTCGCCTGTCCAAGGCCGATCTGGTGTCCGAAATGGTGGGTGAGTTCGACACCCTGCAAGGCATCATGGGCGGCATCTACGCCCGCCGCATGGGCGAGCCGGAAACCGTGGCCGCCGCCCTGGCGGAACAGTACCTGCCCGCCGGGCCGGACAGCCCGGTGCCCTCCACCCTGACGGGGGCACTGCTGTCCATTGCCGACAAGGCGGATACCATGGCCGGGTGCTTCGGGCTGGGCATGATTCCCACCGGCGCGGCCGACCCGTATGCCCTGCGCCGCTGCGCCCTGGGCATCGCCCGCATCGTGCTGGAGCACGGCCTGCGCCTCGACATGCGCGCACTGTTCCGCACGGCGTTGGCCCTGTACGGCGAACGCGCGTGGAAGCTGGCCCCGGCGGAAGCGCTGGGTAAGCTGGAAGAGTTCTTCATGGCCCGGCTCAAGAACCATTTCATGGCCGCCGGACATGAAACCCTGCTGGTGGAGGCGGCCCTGGCCGCCGACACGCCCGAGGGCGCTGGAATGGACGTGCGCGCCGCCGGGGCGCGTCTGGCCGCGCTGTCCGACTTCAGCCGCCGCGACGACTTCGCCAGCGCGGTGCTG
Source organism: Nitratidesulfovibrio sp. (assembly GCF_040373385.1). Classification (NCBI taxonomy): domain Bacteria; kingdom Pseudomonadati; phylum Thermodesulfobacteriota; class Desulfovibrionia; order Desulfovibrionales; family Desulfovibrionaceae; genus Nitratidesulfovibrio; species Nitratidesulfovibrio sp. The sequence continues at coordinate 454,168 of NZ_JBDXXH010000002.1, forward strand.
ACCTTCAAGCGCGCGGCCAACATCATCCGCAAGCAGGGGCAGGAGGGCGGAGCCGTGCTTGACGGCGCGTACAGCCACGCCCTGCTGACCGAAGATGCGGAAAAGGCCCTGGCCGCCCGGCTGGAAGAGGTTGCCCCGCGTTTCGACGCCCTGTGGGCGGCGGACGACTTCGCCAGCCTGTTCGGCCTGCTGGGCGAGTTGCGCCCGGCGGTGGACGCCTTCTTCGACGGCGTGATGGTCATGTGCGACGATGCAACCGTGCGCGCCAACCGCCTGAACCTGCTGAAGGCGCTGACGCTGCGGCTGGGCCGTCTGGCCGACTTCGGCGCGTTGCAGATGTAGTTTGCCCCTGACAGGGGCAGGGAGCCGGGGCCGGTGCTCCGGCTTCCAGATTGCGCGCCGTTTTTCGAAATGCATCGGAATTCGGCCAATGGCGCGGAATGCGGCGGCGCGGGCTTGACAAGCCCCTGCCATGCGGGTATTGACTGGTTCCCCGTGTTCCAGCCCAGAATTTAACTGAACATATATTGCGAAGCCATTCGGAGGAGTTACCTTGGCTAACCACAAGTCTGCCATCAAGCGGCACAAGCAGAGCCTGAAGCGCGCCGCGCGTAACCGCGCCGCCAAGACCAGAATCAAGAACGTGGTGAAGGCCGTGCGTGCCGCCGTCCTGCAGAAGGACAAGGACACCGCCGCCCAGGCCCTGACCGATGCCATGTCGGTGCTCGACAAGGCCGCCGGCAAGGGCGTCATCCACTGGAAAAAGGCGGCCCGCAAGATTTCCCGCCTGACCAAGGCCGTGGGCTCCGTCGAGTAGTCCCGCCTTTCCTTTCGCGCGTCAGCCCGCCGGATTCGTCCGGCGGGCTTTTCGCGTTGTGCCAACGGAAGAATGCCCGGCTTCAGTCCGCGATCGAAAGCCGCAGGGGAGAAGGGGGGCCGGTCCAAGCCCCGTTGGGTGACGCGAACAATGGGGCATTCGCCCCGGCTCTGCTCGTTGATGCCGTACGCTCTTCACACGACGCAAAAGCGCCCCGGCCTTGTGGTCGGGGCGCTGTGCATTCGGACGAGGGGGAAACCGGCTAGACCAGCTGCTTCAGCAGGGTTTCCTTGATGGAGTCGATGGAGCCTTCACCGTCGAGCTCGATGAACTTGGTCACGCCCTTGGCGGCGAGATCCTTGTAGAAGTACGCGGCGGCCAGGGTGCCATCCACGGTGTTGTAGTAGATGTCGTGGCGCTTGCCGATGGCGCCTTCATCCTGGTCGTCGGCACGGGCGGACAGGCTGCCGCCACACACCCGGCACACGTCGCCGGTAGGCTTGATGGCGTCGATGAAGATGTTGTTCGGGTGGTTGTTGTCGTTCTTGCAGAGGCGGCGGCCCATGATGCGGTTCTTGGCCACTTCGCGGGGCAGCAGGATCTCGATGACGTAATCCAGCTTCAGACCTTCGGCCTGCAAGGCGTCCCACAGCTTCTGGGCCTGCACCATGTTGCGCGGAAAGCCGTCGAGCAGCCAGCCGTTGGGGCCGGCGCCCTTCAGGGTTTCCAGCACCATGGGGATGGTGATGTCGTCGGGCACCAGGTCGCCACGGTCGATGTATTCCTTGGCCTTCTTGCCGAGTTCGGTGCCGCCGCCGATGTGCTGGCGGAAGATGGCGCCCGATTCGATGTGGGCAAGATCGTACTTCTTCTTGACGAGCGCCCCCTGGGTGCCCTTGCCGCTACCATTGGGACCGAAGATGAGGATATTCACCCCGAACCTCCTTGTAATAATTTTCACGAGGGATACCGCGAAGGCCGCCCATCTGTCAATCAATGCCCCCGCAAGCTCGTGAGAAATACGCGAAATGCAGAAGGATTGCACGGGGCAAAATGGACGGAACAGGCCCCTTCCCTTTTTCCGATCTGGCGCGGCAGGGTTGCTGGTTCGTGCGGATGGACGCTGGTTCGTGCGGATGGACGCTGGTTCGTGCGGATGGATGCGGGGCAGGGAGGCTGGCAGGCGGGCCGCAGGGCGGGGTTCCGGAAAGGGCAGGGCCTGTCCTGGAGGCAGGCTGGCGCTGGAAATATCCCTTGTGAAAAGCCGCCACACCGCAGCCGGGCTACGGAAAGGCGACTACCCCTGTTCGGGCAAGGAAGGCATGGGTGCGCAGGCGCGAAACTCTATGCCCCCGGCGCCTTCCCTGCCGCCGCTGTCGTCGCTGGCGCCGATGCCGCCGGACACGGGAACCACCCGCGCCGTCTTGCCGCCGGGAAACTGCACGCAGGCCCCGCCATGCCCGGCCTGCCATGCCGCATCCAGGTCCATCAGGCTGGCGGCCAGCGGTTGGCCCGGCCCCAGCCTGTCCAGCATGCGTTTGTACAGGCGCAGGCGGGCCGCGCGGTGCAGGCCGCGCAGGGTGCGGGCGGGCAGGGCGATGCGTTGCGGCGCGGACGCGGCTGGCGCGGGGGCATATCCATCCGGAACCGCGTGGGGGGGCAGGTCTGGTGTTTTTTCCGGCATGGCGGCGGACCGGTCAATAAGGCTCGGCTGCGCGGTGTCATGAGGGGGGGCGTTGCGGAGCGGGAGGTCTGGCGGCACGGGGGGCGGCGCGTCTGGCAGCACGTCTGGCACCACGTCTGGCAGCACGTCTGGCCCCACGTCTGGGGGCGAGGTGTGCTGTGGCCACGCTTCTTCCAGCCCGTCGAGTTGTCGGGTCCAGTAGTCGGCATCACAGCGGGCCAGTTCCCACAGTGAACGCACGGCCTCGCCCAGGGCCGGGTTTTCCGCGCGCAGCAGGGGCAGCACCTGATGGCGCAGCCGGTTGCGGCGGTAGGCGGGATCGGCGTTGGAGGGGTCGCGCACGGGCCGCACGGCAAGCTCCGCCAGAAATGCGTCGATGTCGCGGCGTTCCGTGGTCAGCAGGGGCCGCAGGATGCGCCGTGCCGGGTCCATGGCGGGCATGCCCCCCAGACCGGGCCAGCCAGTGCCCCGTACCAGTCGCAACAGTACGTCCTCGCACAGGTCGTCCGCCTGGTGGGCGGTGCAGATCCAGTCCGCCCCGGTGCGCTGCCGTTCCGACTCGAAGAAGGCGTACCGGGCGCGCCGCCCAGCGTCTTCAAGGCCGCAACGCTCCTGCGCCGCATGCCCGGCCACGTCGATCCGTTCCGCGCGGCAGGGCACGCCCAGACGGCGGCACAGCGCGGCCACGGCGCGGGCTTCGTCCGCCGATTCCCGGCGCAGGCCATGGTCCAGCACGGCGGCATGCAGGCGCAGCCCAAGCCGGGGGGCCAGCCAGCGCAGGACCAGCAGCAGACACAGCGAGTCGGCCCCGCCGGAAACCCCCACCACCAGCGAAAGATCGGCATTGGGGGACGGCTGCGTTTCCGCAATCGCATCAGATCGCCCGGACGCGGGAAAGCCCTTGCCGTGCGTTGTCCCACGCGCCAACTCCCCGCTCAGGAAGTCGCCCACGCGCAGGCAGAACCGCGCCGCAGGGGGCGGCAGGTCCTGCAAGCGCAGCGGCAGCCGCTGCGGCAGCAGCGGGCGGGGCGCGAGGGCAGGGGATGCGTGCGGGATTTCGGAGTGGGGCATGGCTGGCCTGCGGACGAAAAGGGGAACACCCGGCGCAAAGGCCCGGGGCGGGAAGGCCGGAAAGGTATCGGGAATGGCTGCGTGCGGACAGTACACGTCACGCCGTGATGGTCCGCCGCCTGTCACCTCTGGCGGATGCGCGCGGGACACGGTGCCGGGATCGACAAAACGGCAAGGACGTCGAGAACGTCGAGGACGTCGAGAGCGGGGGGCGACTGGATGGTGCCGGGCCGCATTGCGGACAGGTGACGGCGTACCGCCTGCCCGGCGTTACACCGCTATGCCAAGGTCCGCCAGCAGGCCGTCCAGATAGTCGATCATGTGGGCCCGCAGTTCGGGCGAGGCGTAGGCGATGCATTCGCAGCGCAGCATGCCGCGCGCCCGCACCAGCAGTTCCATGCGCAGGGCGCCCTCGTCGGTTTCCAGCGCCAGACAGAACGGGCCGCAGCTGTCGCCGTGGTCCACCTGCACGGGGGTAAGATGTTGCTGGGGTACGGGCAGCCAGTACAGGCCGTTCATGCCACCGCCAAGGTCCATTTCGTTCAGCCGCGCGCGTACGGCGGCAATGTCTTCGGTGGTCAGGTCGTCGATGCAGTAGGTGCGCATGGGGTCTCTTATGCGTCGTCGCGCGGCTGCGGGTGCTTGCGGTCGCTGTGGGCGTCTTCGGGCACGTCGTCGCAGTCCAGGTTGAACATGCGGCGGGTGATGTCGATGTACCGGGTTCCGGCCTCTTCCTCGTCGAAGCGGCGTTTCAGGAAGGTGATGGGCTCGTGGTTCACCTTCTTGACGATGGCGCACAGCATGGCCTGCAACGCCTCGCGGGTGGCGTCGTCCACCGGGCCGATGCGCTTCAGGGTGCGGGCCAGTTCGTCCTGGGCAATGCGTTCGCTGCGCCGCAACAGGTCCACGATGGTGGGTTGCAGATCGAGCGACTTCAGCCATTTGGCGAAGTTGCCCGCCTCCTCTTCCACGATGGAGCGGGCCTTGGCCGCCTCGTCGCGGCGCTGGGCCATGTTTTCCTCGACCACCTCTTTCAGGTCGTCGATGTCGTACAGGTAGACGTTGTCCAGGTTGTTGACATCGGGGTCGATGTCGCGCGGCACGGCGATGTCGATGAAGAACATGGGCCGGTTCTTGCGGCGCTTCAGCACGTCCTTGATGTCCCGTGCTCGGATGATCGGCTCGTGCGCGCCGGTGGAGCTGATGATGATGTCCGCCTCTGACAGCCGCACGGACAGGTCCTGGAACAGCACCGCCTCGCCCTTGAACTGCTTTGCCAGTTGCAGGCCGCGTTCGAAGGTGCGGTTGGCCACCATGATCTCGCGGATGCCGGAATTCAGCAGGTGGGTTGCCGCAAGTTCCGCCATTTCGCCCGCGCCGATGAGCATGGCCTTGTACTGCGACATTTCGCCAAAGATGCGCTTGGCCAGTTCCACGGCCGCGTAGCTGATGGACACGGCGCTGGAGGCCACTGCGGTTTCGGTGCGCACCCGTTTGGCAACGGAAAAGGCCTTGTGCAGCAGGCGGTTCAGCACCACCCGGGTGGCGCTGCGGCCCACGGCCTTGCGGTAGGCGTCCTTGAGCTGGCCAAGGATTTGCGGTTCGCCCACCACCATGGAATCGAGGCTGGAGGCCACGCTGAACAGGTGGCGCACCGCGTCGATGCCTTTGTGCACGTAGACGAAGGGTTCCAGGTCGCCACGCTGCTGCCCACGCGCGGCGGCCCAGCAGTCCAGCACGCGCTGGGGCACGCCGGGGCCGTTGCCCACGGCCATGATCTCCACGCGGTTGCAGGTGGACAGGATGACCACTTCGGAAATGTCGTCGCCAGTGGGCACCACCCCTTGCTCAAGGACGGTACAGTCGGTGAGGGCGAACCGTTCTCGCACTTCAACGCTGGCGGTGCGGTGGTTGAGACCGATGAGATAGATTTCCTGATCCATGTGAACTCTGTGCTTCGCGGGGTGCGTCTTGTGGTCCGCTGGGTGCGTGGCGGGCGCCGCCTGCTCCGGGTTGCGGGTCATGGTTCCTGCGGGGTGCGGCCGTTATTGCGGGTTGAAGCTGTGGTGCGTGGTCATCAGGAAGTTGACCCCCAGCAGCGAGAACACGCATACCGCGAAGATCCAGATGGCCATGACGGCGGTCTTGCGGCCCCGCCAGCCCAGCGCCAGCCGCTGGTGGAACAGCACGGCGAACATGCACCACACCACCAGCGAGACGATTTCCTTGGGGTCCCACGACAGTACCTTGCCCCAGGCAATGCGCGCCCACACGAAGCCGGAAACCATGCCCAGCGTGAACAGGGGAAAACCCGCCATCACCGCGAGGTGGTTCACCCTGTCGAAGGCGGAAAGCGCGGGCAGGTCGCGGTCGAAGCCGGAAAGACGCGTTTTGTGCTTCAGCTTGCGGTCCATGTACAGGAACAGCAGCCCGGCCCCGCAAGCCATGGTCATCAGGCTGAAGCTGAGGAACAGCGTGCCGATGTGCAGCCCGAAGAACAGGCCGGACATGGCGGGCGGCAGCTTGCTCTGCACGTCGGCCAGCATGAACGACGAGACGTAGAACACCAGCGCCACCGGCGAAGCGGTAAGCCCCAGGAATTCCAGCCGCAGCCGCCACCAGACAAAGAAATAGATCAGCAGCAGGCTCCATGAGAGCATGCGGAAATAGTAGGCTTTTTCCAGTATCTGCCAGGTCTGCCCCTGCATGGACAGCCCCAGCATCAGCGTGTGCAGGACAAAGCCCGCCACGGTCAGCCAGTGCGAAAGGCGCTTCAGCCTGTCGCGCCGGGCCAGCAGGCCCACGGCTATGCACACCGTGCCGAGCACGTAGAGCATGATGATGGCGATGGAAAGCAGCTCAAGCGAGCTCATGCAGCAACTCCACGATGCGCGGATGCAGTTCCGCGGGCAGCAGTTCGGTCAGGATGCGTTCGGCCCCGGCGCGGTCGCGCGCGGCCAGTGCGTCGATGAGCGGCGATTCCACGATGGCGCGGAACAGCGCCGTATTCTGCCCTGTCTCGTGCCCAAGCGCAAGAACGAGCGGCCGCAGGCGGCCCAGCAGTACGGTGATGCCGTCGTACCGGGCGCCGAACCAGGCTTGCAGGTCCATGCGGATGCGCCGGGCAAGGGCCGGGCTGTGCCCCCCGGTGGAAAGGGCCACCGTCAGGTCGCCGCAGGCGAAATGGGCGGGCACGATGAACGCTCCCTCGTCCGGGGCGTCGGCCACGTTGCAGGGCACGTTGCGCTGGCGGCAGGCATCGGCCACGGCGGCGTTGACGGCGCGGCTGCCCGTGGCCGCGAAGGCCAGGGCGCAGCCGTCCACGTCGGCGGGGGCAAAGGGCCGCGCCTCGAAGCGCACGGCGGGGTGGCCCAGCAGGGGGGCCAGTTCCGGGTCAGAAGGCGCTTCCGGGTTGGCATCCAGCACCAGCACGCGGGCCGGGCCGCAGTCCAGCAGCGATGCCAGCTTGCGGCGCCCCACGCCCCCCGCGCCCACCACCAGGCAGGCGCGGCCATGCAGGTCGAGAAGCAGGGGATAGTAACGCATTGAGGTCGTATACACGAGGGGCGGGCAAAGTAAAACCGGCCCGGCGCGCGAGGAACGGCATTGCCCGGCTTGCCTTGCCGCCGCGCCGCACTTGGGCTAGTCTGCCGACATTGGTCGAAGCGGGGGAATCCCGCAACGACGCCAACCCCTTGCGATCCCCCTACTGCGTCATTCCCTTACCCGGCAGGCACCCGCATGGCCAAACACCTCGTCATCCAGCTGGCCCGTTTCGGCGACCTTGTGCAGACCAAGCGCCTGATACTGTCGCTGCTGGATGAGGGGGCGGACGGCGGTGGTACGGACGGCGCAGGTCAGGGCGCGGGACACGCGGATGCCGCGACCCCGTCCGGCGTGGGCAGCCTTGACTCCGCAATGCGTCCCGCCCCCGCAGTGCATCTGGCCCCCGCAGTGCATCTGGCCGAGGTCCATCTGGCTGTAGACGCCTCGCTGGCTGAGCTGGCCCGGCTGGTCTACCCCGGCGTCACGGTGCACGCGGTGCGCGCCCATGGCGGTGTCCCGCAGGCGGACGTGCTGGCGCACAACACCCGCGCCTTCGCCGCCCTGGCGGCGGAACGCTTCGACACCGTCTACAATCTGAACAATTCCGGGCTGAACATGGCCCTTGCCGCGCTGTTTCCGCCCGATGCGGTACGCGGCTACCGCAACCTGAACGGCCAGCCCCTGCGCGACCGCTGGATGCGCATGGCCTTTCGCTGGGTGGCGCACCGCCGCCTGTCTCCCGTGAACCTGGTGGATTTCTGGGCGGCGCTGGCCCCCCGGCCCATTGCCCCGGCCAGGGTAAACCCCATCGCCCAGCGGGGCGGGCGGGGCATTGGCGTGGTGCTGGCCGGCCGCATGTCGCGCCGGTCCCTGCCGCCCGAGGCGCTGGCGGCCTGTCTGCGCGCCGTGTACGAGGGGCTGGGCGGCCCGCGCGTGACCTTTTTCGGAACCAATGCCGAGCGTCCGTTGCTGCGCAAGGTGCTGGACCATCTGCCCGCGTCCGTGGCCGGAAACCACGACAACCTCGTGGGCCGCACCGGCTGGGCGGACCTTGCCGATGCGCTTGCGGGGCTGGACACGCTGCTCACCCCCGATACCGGCACCATGCACCTGGCCGCGCATCTGGGCGTGCCGGTGCAGGGGTTTTTCCTGTCCTCGGCGTGGTGCCACGAAACCGGTCCCTACGGCCCCGGTCACCGGGTATGGCAAGCCACCCAGGATTGCCTGCCGTGCCTCGAGGCCCGGCCCTGTCCCATCGGGGTGCAATGTCTGGATGCCTTCCGTTCGCGCGAGTTCCTGTCCTTCCTGTCCGGGCGCCCCGGCGACCGCCACCCGCCCGGCATGCTGGGCATGGTCTCCACCCTCGACGACGTGGGGTCCACCTGGCTCACCGTGTTCGGCGAAGACCCGTCCGCACCGCGCCGGGTGGAACTGCGGGCGCTGGTGGGCGAGTACCTTGGCCTGTTCACGGGCGAGGATCTGACGGACCACGATCTGGCCCGCCTGCTGTACCACGAGGCGGACTGGATGCTGCCCGGCCCGGAAGGCGCGGCATTCGCCGCGTTCGACCCGTTTGCGGACGAGCCGTGGCGCGGTGCTTGAAGGGTCGCGCCGGTTGAAGGTTGAAGTTCAACTTCAAGGTTTGCAGGGCAGCACCTGTCCCGTTTTCGAAGGTTTTCGTCTCCACGCTTCGCCGGGGTTCCGGCACGAGGTTCGCGCATGACCCAGTCTTTCGACACTTCCCCGTTCCCCGAATCCGGTGCGCCCGCCAGCGACCTGCCCCGCCTGCGGGTACTGGTGGTGCTGCCCATGTATGGCGGTTCCCTGCCCATCGGGCGGTACTGCGTGGACGCCCTGCGCGACCTGGGCCACGTGGTGGAAGCCTTCGAGGCACCGTCGTTCCTTGGGGCGTTCACGGCGCTGAAGGACCTGAAAGTCACGGCGGACCGGCTGGAGTTTCTGGAGAACTCCTTCCTTCAGGTGGTCTCGCAGGCGGTGCTGGCCAAGGTGGAAACCTTCGGGCCGGATCTGGTGCTGTGCTTGGCGCAGGCCCCCCTGAACCATCAGGCCCTCAAGCGGTTGCGGCGCGACAACGTGGCCACGGCCATGTGGTTCGTGGAAGACCACAAGGTGTTCACCTACTGGCGGGCCTTTGCGCCGTTCTACGACGTGTTCGCGGTGATCCAGCGCGCCCCCCTGCTGGACGAACTGGCCGCCATGGGCGTGCGCGATGCGCTGTACCTGCCCATGGCCGCGCTGCCGTCCTTTCACAAATCACTTGAACTTTCGCCGGTGGACCAGCGCCGCTACGGGGCCGACGTGGCCTTTCTGGGCGCGGGCTATCCCAACCGGCGCGTGGCCTTTCGCCAACTGGTGCATCTGGACTTCAAGATATGGGGCACGGAATGGGACGGCGAGCCGTTGCTGGCGCGTCACGTGCAACAGGGCGGGGCGCGGGTGTCCGCCGAGGATTCGGTGAAGATCTACAACGCCAGCCGCATCAACCTGAACCTGCATTCCAGCATCCAGTCGCGCACCCTGGTCACCGGCGGCGACTTCGTGAACCCGCGCACCTTCGAACTGGCCAGCATCGGGGCCTTCCAACTGGTGGACCGGCGCACCCTGATGGATGAACTGTTCGCCGAGGATGAACTGGCCACCTTCGATTCCATGGACGGACTGACGGCGGCCATCGCCCATTACCTGGCCCACCCGGAGGAACGGCAGGCCATGGCGGCCCGCGCCCGGGCAAAGGTGCTGGCGCAGCATACCTACCAGCACCGCATGCGCACGCTGCTGGAGTTCATCGCCCAGCGCCGCCCCGGCTGGCCCGCCCCGCGTGCCGCCGACGGCGGGCTGCCCGCCGACCTTCCCGACGACATGCGCCGCGACCTTGCGGCCCTGCTGGACCGGCTGGGCCTGCCCGCCGACGCCGCCTTTGCGGACGTGATTACCGCCTTGCGCCAGCACAGCGGCCAGCTGACCCCGCTGGAAACGTCATTGCTGTTTCTGGATGAATGGCGCAGGCAGTACGCCTGACGCGCGAGGGGGGCATTCTGTCACCGGGCAGCACGCCACGGCGGCGTGACTGCGCGATGTCCCGCATCCACACCAGGTGCACTGCGTGAAACGATTGTGATGCTTGCCAGTGTCTACAGGATGAACTATGCGCAAGGGCATGAGCGTTCGCACAATTCGCCACCATCCGTTCCAGCGTGCACCGCTTGTCCTGCGTGCCCTGTGCGCCGTGGCGGCATGCGCGGCGCTTCTGGCGTATGCCGTCCGTCCGGCGCTGGCTGGTGGCCCGCTGCCGCAGACACTGGTGGCTGTATCCGACGAATGGGCGCCGCGCATCATGGCCGGGCCCGATGGCTTCGCCGAGGGCATCTGCCCCATGGTGCTGCGTCAGGTGGCCGATGACCTGGGGCTGGAGGTGGAGTTCGGCTTCATGCCCAAGCCGCGCCGCCAGATGGCCTTCCGCCGGGGCGAGATCAACGTGGTGCCGTGCGTTTCCCCCGTGTGGGAGGGCGTGCTTGCCGACGTGGCCGTGTATTCCGAGCCGTTCATGATGGCCACCGAGATGGTGCTGGTGCCCGCCGGGACCAAGGGGGTGTTCCGTTCCGTGCGCGACTTCGCCGGGCTGCGCGTGGGCACCATCGGCGGGTACGTCTATCACGACGGCTTCGACGAGGCCTTCGAGACGGGAATGCTGCGCCGCGAGGACGCCTACACCGTCACCCAGAACCTGCAAAAGCTGCGGGCCGGGCGCATCGACGCCATGATCGTGGACGATTACGAGTCCGCCTACTGGATGCACAAGTCCGGGTGGTCCGAGTCCGATTTTCGGGTGGCCTACGTGTTCGCCGACCCCGCGCCCATCACGGTGATGCTGCATGCCTCGCTGCGCGAGTTTCTGCCCAAGGTCAACGCCTCGCTGGCCCGCATGCGGGCCAACGGCACCCTGCGTGCCCTGTTCGCGGAATACGGGCCGCAGAAACTTGCCGCGCACCTGATCCGCTGATACGGGGCACGTTCACCCGTCCCGCACTCGGCCCCATCCTTTTTTTCCCCAACGGGCCACTTCGCTCCGTGCTCCAACCTCCTGCCAGGGAACGCGCCATGAAACTGTACCGCTATCTGACCGGCCCCGACGATTCCGCCTTCTGCCACCGCGTCACCGAGGCCCTGAACAAGGGCTGGCAACTGCACGGCGGCCCCACGCTGACCTACGACGCCGAGCGCAAGCAGGTGATCGCCGGGCAGGCCGTCGTGAAGGACGTGGACGGCGCGGAATACGTGCCGGGCATGGACCTTTCCGCCCAGTAGCGGCAGTGGCCTGAAGTTCTGCGGCGTCACCCTTCCTGCATCTCGCCGACCAGGCGTTGCAGTTCGTGGGCCTGGTCGGCCAGGTCTCCGATGGCCCGCGCCGCGTGCACCATGGCCTCGGCCATGGATGACGAAATGCGGTCCACTTCCTTGATGGCGTGGTCTATCTCGTCGTTTTCGGCGGTTTCGCGTTCGACGGCCGCCGCAATACTGCTTACCTGCGCCGCCGTTTCCTCGATGAGCCCGACGATTTCGCGCAACGTCTCGCCCGAGCGGCGTGCGGCCTGCGTCGAATCGTTGATGGCCCCCACCGCGTTGTCCACGTTCTGCACGTTCTTGCGCGTGCCCTCCTGAATGTTGCCGATGGCGTCGCCCACCTGCCGTGTGGCGGCCATGGTCTTTTCCGCCAGCTTGCGCACCTCGTCCGCCACCACGGCAAAGCCCCGCCCGGCGTCGCCCGCGCGGGCCGCCTCGATGGCGGCGTTGAGCGCCAGCAGGTTGGTCTGGTCGGCTATGTCCGAAATGACGTTCATGATCTGGCCGATGCCTTCCGCCTGCGCCCCCAGCGCGGCCATGTCCGTCTTCAGGCTCAACGCCTGATCCTGCGCAAGGCCGATGCCGCGCACCACGTCGCCGACCACGGTGGCCCCTTCGATTGCCTTTTCCCGCGCGTTGTCGGCGGTGTGAGAGGCGTTGGTGGCGCTGCGGGCGACATCCGCTATGGTTTCGCTCATTTCGCCAATGGCCGTAGCCGTGCGCGCCACGCTTTCGAGCTGTGCGGAGGTGCCGCTGGAGGTGTGGTCGATACGGCGCGTCAGTTCTTCCGACGCCCTGGAGACGTTGGCCACCACCGTTTCGATGCGCGAAGCCGCCATTATCATGCCCTTGCGGGTGGCGACCTCTGCTTCGCGGCGGACGTGTTCCGCCTCTTCCGTGGCCAGCCGCGCCCGGTGGGCCTCTTCCGTGGCCAGCCGCTGTTTTTCCTCGGCACCGGAAATCAGCCCCTTGAGGCTGACGACCATGCGGCGCAGCGCTTCGGCGAGCATGCCCACCTCGTCCGCGCCATGCACGTCCAGTTCACGGTCCAGGCTGCCTTCGCTCACCGCCCTGGCGTAGTCCACGGCCCGGCGCAATGGCCGCGTGAGCATGAGCGTTATGCCCACGCCAAGCAGCATGGCCAGGGCGGGGCCACCCAGCATGCCCGCCATGATGGCGATCTTGTGCCGCGTGGCGTTCTGCATCTCTCGTTGGTAGAGTTCTCCGGATTCCCTGAGCCCTTGTTCCGTCAGGGCATCCAGGGCGGCAAACGTGGCGTCGTGCTCCTTGCGCAGGTCCGTGGTGCGCGCCAGTATCTCCATCAGGGCGAGGATGTCGCTTTTGTCCTTTTCCCACTCGCGGATGAGGCCGAGCAACGCATCGTTGCCCTTGCGGCCCGCGTCGAGCTGCTTGCGGAATTCCGTGAACAGGGCGTTTTCGCTCTCTGTACGGGGCAGCGCCTCGTACTTTTCCATGGCCACCGCCAGGGCCGCGCGCGACTGGTCTATGGCCGCGTATTGTTGCCGCGAGAAATCCGCCGAAATGCCGGGCACCAGCAGGCTGCGCTGGGCAATGACGATTTCGCGGATTTCCTCCGCTATCCGCATGAGGTGCGGAAAGCCCGGCATGCGGCGGGCCACGATGCTTTCAAGCGAATGGCTGGCGCTGCTGATGCCAAGGTAGCCGATGACGCCCACCCCGAGCGTTATGGCGGCGACGATCAGAAAGGCCCCTGCGATCTTGGTGCCGATGCGCGCGATGCCCATGCTTCCCCCTGCGGAAAACCGGTGCCTGCTACGAGCAGGCGTCGGACGTCATGCGTACACGGAGTCCGGATTTACTGATACGCACCGCAGCCCACCAGCAGGTCATCCACGCGTTCCATGTACATGGCTTTGGGTTCGATGAGCTTGGTTTGGGGATTGGAGAACTTGTAGTTCTGCCAGAAAGAGGTGCTGGCCTTCCCCAACTCCACGCGCTCCTTGACGAAGTACTTGCCGTCCGGGTCGCGCAGTTCCATCAGGTTCTTGCCCACCTGCTTGGCGTTGGCGCCATGGGCAAGGCAGTTGCCCTGCATGTCGTAGACAACCACGTACAGGTCGCGATCGACGAACATGCCCTGGGTGTTGCTGATTTCCGCAAAGGCCTTGTCGCGTCCGTTGGCCTTGATGTAGGCCACGGCCTTTTTGACCATGGCCACGGCCTCGTCCTTGCTGCCCTTGGACTGGGCGTTGGCCAGCGTGCACAGGGCAGCCACGAGCAACAGGGCAAATGCCGCGCGGAGTGCGTATCTCATGGGGGCTCCTTTGGCGGGCGATGCCGCGCCGGATGAATGTGGATGCGTTTCCATGTTAGCTTGGCGGATATGCGCTGGGCATGATTACTTGGCGCGCGGGGAACTGCGGACAGGCCCGGCAGCAACGACAGGGCAGGTCCCGGCGGGGCGGACAGGACAGGGCGGACAGGACAGGATGCACAGGACGGGATGGATTGAGCTGGATGGACAGGAGGGGACGGGCAGGATCGGATACGCGCAACCGGCCAGGCGGACTGTGGTCCGTCTGGCCGGTTGTTGTCGTCATGCCTTGTTGTGCGGCGTGCGGTGATGCGGGGCGCGTTGGCTGTCAGGGATGGTTCCTGAACTTGTCGGCCGTATGCGGGCTGCCGGAATGGCAGGGTGTACAGTCCATCTTGCCTTTCAGCAGGGGCGATTGCTTGCCGGGGTTGTGGCATTCACCGCAGTAGGTGACCGAGTCCGGGTCGCCGTGGGCCACGGCAAAGGTGCCCGCCTGCTTGGCGTTCATGATGGCGATGGCCTGCACGGTCACGTCGGCGGTGATGCGCGCGCAGCGCTCGCCGCGTTCCGTGCTCTTTTCCGCAAAGCCCGAGGCCTGGCACCACCGGCCAACGGACACGTGGCACAGCGGTGAGTGGCTCACGCTGGTGGGCAGCGCCCCGGCCACCCCCTTGAACGCCGCGCCCGGATCATGCATGGGAAAGGCGGTCTGCTCGTACCAGCGGAACAGCTCGGCCACCATGGGGTCACGGTCCTTGCGGCCCCAGAACAGCGCAAAGGCGCTGGCCGCGCCCAGCAGTGCGCCGCAGATGGTGCCCCAGTCGGAAATGCCGCTTTTGCCTACTTCCAGCATCGTGAAGGGAAACTGGTTGTACGGCGCGCCGTGCTGCTCGCCCATCATGCCCACGATGGCGTAGAACACCCCGTACCCGCAACCGTACCCCTGGTGCCAGTAGCCGTCATAGGCCACGGGTGCGCAGACCTTGGGGTCCAGGACGTGGGGCTTCCACGAGAAGGGGGCGTCCTTCTGGGCAAAGCGCCCGCCCGTGGTGCCAGCGGCGGTTGCAGGGGTTGCGGCGGCCATGGCATTCGCCGGTCCCGCCGAAGGTTTCACGAACGGGGTTGCGCCCGGCATCAGGCCGCCGGCAAGGCAACCCGTCGCACAGCCCAGCACTCCCAGGGCCTTCAAGGCCGATCTTCTGTTCATCCGTTGCATGCTGTTCCTCCGGTGAAATAGGAGCGATCACTCGCGCTCGATAATAACTGTTGATCAGCAAGAGGCGTTCCACGATTGTTCCTTTTTGAAACAATGTGGAACTGCGGCATGTTGTGCGGAACGGAGGGCGGCGGGGGGTGCAAAGTGGGCTTTCCGGCTGCCAACCGGGCGTGCGGCGTTGCCAACCGGACATTACAGGTGCGGCCCTAACGTGCCAGACGCGGCCAGACGCAGGCAGGGGTGGTGCGAAAGCAGGAGGCGCGGCGACGGCGCGTTGCGGCACAAGGGCGGAGTACTGCAGGCATGCCCGCTGCACGGCGGACCAGTGCCTGGCCCGGCAACGGAAATGGCCGGAAGGGATTCCTTCCGGCCATTGGCAGGTGACACGTGCGGGTGGCGGTTGGCTGTCCGGCAAGGGACGCCAGCCACAGGATGCGCGGGGTGGGCGGCGGAAATCCCTACCGGCGGCAGCCGCAGCTGACGGCGGCGCGCATGCCGCGTTCGCCCACGATTTCGGTACTGATACCCTTGTCGGTGAACAGTTCCAGCAGGATGCAGTTCTCCACCCGGCCATCCACGATCATGGCCTTTTCCACGCCTTCCTCCAGCGCCTCCAGGCAGCATTTCACCTTGGGGATCATGCCGCCGGTCAGGGTGCCGTCGGTGAACAGTTCCACGGCCTCGCGGGTGGTCAGCGAGCGGATCAGTTCCTTCTGCTTGTCCAGGATGCCCGCCACGTCGGTGAGCAGCAGCAGGCGCTTGGCGCGCAGTGCCGCCGCCACGGCCCCGGCCACGGCGTCGGCGTTGATGTTGTAGGTCTCGCCGTATTCGTCAACGCCCACGGGCGCAATGACCGGCACGAAGTTGTCGCGTTCCAGCGAACGCAGCAGGGTGGTTTCCACCCGCATGACTTCGCCCACCTTGCCGAGGTCGATGATTTCCGGCGCGTGGTTGCCGCTGTTGACGATCATCTCCATCTTGCGGGCGCGGATGAGCTGGCCGTCCTTGCCGGAAAGGCCCACGGCCTTCACCCCGCTGAGGTTCAGCAGGTTCACGATCTCCTTGTTGACCTTGCCCACCAGCACCATTTCCACCACGTCCATGGTGGCGTCGTCGGTGACGCGCAGCCCCTCGCGAAACTGCGACTGGATGTGCAACTGCTCCAGCATGCGGCCTATCTGCGGGCCGCCGCCATGCACCACCACCGGGTTGATGCCCACCTGCTTCAAGAGGGCGATGTTGAGGGCGAAGGCCTTTTTCAGTGCCTCGTCCTTCATGGCGTGGCCGCCGTACTTGATGACCACGGTCTGCCCGTGGAACTGGCGCATGTAGGGCAGGCACTCGATGAGCACCTTGGACTGGAGCTTGGCGTAGGCTGCGGGGTCTGCGCAGCAGGACGCGGCCTGTTCGGTCTGGCTCATGGCTCTCTCTGCGGGCGGTGCGCTACGGCGAGGTAGCGGCTGGGGTTCATGCGGCCGGGGTCTGTTTCAAAATCGGGGTTTTCGTTGGAAGCGGGTGCTACAGGATATACCGGCTCAGATCCTTGTTGGCGCGCACGTCGGCGAGGTGTGCGCGCACGTAGTCGCTGTCCACGGTTACCCGGTCGCCGGAGCGGTCAGGCGCCTCGAACGAAAGGTCGGCCAGGATTTTCTCGAGGATGGTGTACAGCCGCCGCGCCCCGATATTCTCGGTCTGGGCGTTGGTTTCCTCTGCAAAGGCGGCGATTTCGCGCAGGGCGTCGTTGGTGAACTCGATGTGTACGCCCTCCGTCTGCAGCAGGGCGGTGTACTGCCGGGTAAGCGCGTTGTGCGGCTCGGTGAGGATGCGCAGAAAGTCGTCCTTTCCCAGCGCGGAAAGTTCCGCCCGCAGGGGAAAGCGCCCCTGGAGTTCCGGAATCAGGTCCGAGGGCTTGCTGAAGTGGAATGCCCCGGCGGCGATGAACAGCACGTGGTCGGTGCGCACCATGCCATACTTGGTGTTGACCACGCTGCCCTCCACGATGGGCAGAAGGTCGCGCTGCACGCCTTCGCGCGAGACATCGGAGCTTTTCTGGGCAGAGCCGCTGGCGATCTTGTCGATTTCATCGATGAAGATGATGCCGGTCTGCTCCACGCGCTCGCGGGCCAGGTCCGACACGCGGTCGTGGTCGATGAGCCGGTCGGCTTCTTCCTGCGTCAGCAGGTTGAAGGCCTCGCGCACCTTCATGCGGCGGCGCTTGCGGCGCGAAGGAAAGACCTTGCTGAACATGTCGCGCACCTGCGAGCCCACGTCCTCCAGCCCCGGCATGGACAACACGCCCACCTGCGGCCCGCCGGATTCCTCCACCTCCATGTCCACCTCGCGGTCGTCCAGCTTGCCGCCGTGCCACAGGGTGCGCAGTTTCTCGCGCGTGGAGGAGCGACTGTCCGGCGTGGAGCCCGCGCCCGTGGATGCTGCGTCGTCCCGCATCGGGGGCTGGGGAATGGCCTGTCCGTCGGAAGGGTTGGCGGAAAGGTTGGCGGAAAGGTCGCCGGAAAGATTGAAAGCCAGGCCGCCCATGCCCTGCCCGGTCTGGTGAGCGGGCTGGGGCGCTCCACCGGGCAGCAGCAGGTCCAGCAGGCGTTCCTCGGCACGGGCCTCGGCCTTCACGCGCACCTTTTCATTTTCTTCGGCCCGCACCAGGGCGATGCCGATTTCCATCAGGTCGCGCACCATGGATTCCACGTCGCGGCCCACGTAGCCCACCTCGGTAAACTTGGTGGCCTCCACCTTGATGAACGGCGAAGCGGAAAGTTTGGCCAGCCGCCGGGCGATCTCGGTCTTGCCGACGCCCGTGGGGCCCATCATGATGATGTTCTTGGGGGCTATCTCGTCGCGCAGGGCCGGGTCCAGCTGCTGACGGCGCCAGCGGTTGCGCATGGCCACTGCCACCATGCGCTTGGCGGCGTTCTGGCCCACGATGTACTTGTCCAGTTCCGAAACGATTTCGCGGGGGGTAAGGTTGCTCATGTTCAATATGCACGAAGGCGGGTTGTTCGTTCTGCCGGTGCCCCGCCGACAAAGGGATAGTGGGATTGAGGGATTGGGGGGGGGCAGGGGGACGGAGCGGGCGCCGTGCGGGGCACGATACCAGCGCGGGCCGCGAAAGCCAACGCCCGGCGGGGGCTGCCTGGCGGCATGATCCCGTCCAAAGATGCGCGCAACGCGCGAACCGGCTGCAACGGCGCGGGGCGGATCGGAAACGGAAGGGGAGGGGACGCGTGCGCGCCTCCTCCCCGGTTCTGTCAACGTGTCGTGGTGTGCACGTCGGGCGCGCTATTCCACGGGTACGGTGCGGAAGAAGGTCTGGCCGCGCCGCATCAGTTGCAGCATCACCGCGCCGCGCTTCTTGCCGTCCTGCTCGATGACCTTGGTCAGGTCGGCGGCGGTGTTCACCGGCTTCAGGTTGGCCAGCAGGATGATGTCACCGGCGCGGATGTCGGCCTCTGCCGCGGGCTTGCCGCCTTCGACGGAAACCACCAGCAGGCCGCGGGCATCTTCAAGCTTCAGGTTGCGGGCATCTTCCGCGCTTACCGGGCGCACGCTCATGCCAAGCCCGGCGGAGGCCTGTTCCTTGCCGCTTTTTTCCGGTGCGGCATCCCCGCGCTGGGCGGTCAGGTGTTCCGTCGTGCGCTCACCCAGGGTAAGGTTGACGGTCTTGGTCTGGCCGTTGCGCCACAGGGTCAGCTTGGCGGTATCGCCGGGCTTCAGCGCGGCGATGCGGCGCAGCAACTGGCTGGAATCGGTCACGTCGTCGCCTTCCACCTTCAGCACGATGTCGCCGGGCTTCAGCCCCGCCTTGTCGGCGGGTTCGCCGGGCATCACCGAACCGACCAGCGCGCCGCGCGGCTCGCCAAGGCCCAGGGCGCGGGCCGTGGCCTCGTCCACGTCCTGGATGGTCACGCCGATCCAGCCGCGCCGCACCTTGCCCTCGGCCCGCAACTGGGCGATGACCCGCTCGGCCATGTTGCTGGGGATGGCAAAGCCGATGCCCTGGCCGGAAGCGATGATGGCGGTGTTGATGCCGATGACCTGGCCATCCATGTTCAGCAGCGGGCCGCCGCTGTTGCCGGGGTTGATGGAGGCGTCGGTCTGCAGGAAGTTGTCGAACGGCCCGGAGCGGATGTCGCGCCCCTTGGCGCTCAGGATGCCTGCGGTCACCGAGTGGTCGAGGCCGAAGGGGTTGCCGATGGCCAGCAGCCATTCGCCCACTTCCAGCTTGTCGGAATCGCCAAAGGGCAGCACCGGCAGCGAATTGCCCGCGTTGATCTTCAGCAGGGCAAGGTCGGTCTCTTCGTCGGTGCCGATGACGTTGGCCACGTACGAGTTGGACTTGCCGCTGGCGCCCTGCAGGTTCACGCGGATCACGTCCGCCTCTGCCACCACGTGGTTGTTGGTGACGATGTAGCCGTCGGCGGAAATGATGAAGCCGGACCCCAGCGAACGCTGCTTCTGCGGGCGCTGCTGGCGGCCATGGAACTTTTCGAACTGGTCGAAGAACTTGTCGAAGGGGGTGCCGGGCGGCATGTTGCGGAACAGTTCGTTGAACGGATTTTCCGTGGCCTGCACGGTTTTTTCGGTGCTGATGTTGACCACGGCATTGCCCGACTGCTTCGCCAGTTCGCGAAAGTCCGGCAGCATGGGCGCGGCCTGCGCGGCGGCTGCAAGCACAAGGCACAGCGCCAGCGTGGCGGCGAGGATACGGGAAAGTGAACGTGCCATGTAAGGCTCCTTGGCAGGGGGAGTTTGCAGGCGGCGACAGGCCTGCGGCCCCACCGTGATAGCGGGGCCGACTGGGTGAGATAATAGGGCATACCGGTGCGATGTAAACACCGTGGCGCCATTTTTTGTCCGGTGTGCGCAAGGGCGTCGCAAGGCATGTCCTGACGAGGGCGTGAAAAAACGGGGGAACGCGCATGCGCTCCCCCGTTTCATCGGTGTGTGTCGTACGGCTATTTCTTGCGCTTTTCCAGGGCGGCCTGAAGGGCGCTGCCCAGGCTGCCGAAGCCGCTGGAATCGCCAGCCACCACGGTGGCCGGGGCAGGGGAGCGCGAACCGCGGCCCCCATCGCGTCCACCGTCGCGGCCTCCGTCACGTCCCCAGTCACGGTTGCCTCCGCGCCCTTCGCGCGGTTCGCGCTTCTGGGGCTGGGCAAGCTTGCGCCATTCGCCGTCGTCCTCGCCGGTGGCGTCTGCCGGGGCCAGCGAGATGCGACGGGCCTTCACGTCCAGGTCGCGCACCACCAGCGAGACTTCCGCGCCGGGGTTCAGGCCGGCGTACATCTTGGCCTGGGGCGAGGTGGCGGCCACGGCATTGGGCATAAGCCCGGTGATGCCGGGGGCCAGGTTGACGAACAGGCCGAAGGGCGCGCGCTTTTCCACGGTGCCGGTGACGGTGGAACCAGCGGGGAAGCGTTCTTCCACCGTGGACCACGGGTCGCCCTCGGCGTCGCGCAGGCTCAGCGACAACCGCTTGCGGGCGGGGTCCAGTTCCTTGATCTTCACGGACACGGTCTCGCCGGGGGTCACGGCCTCTTCAGGCTTGTTGATGCGGCGGGTCCAGGACATTTCGGAAAGGTGCACAAGACCTTCCACGCCGGGCAGCACCTCGATGAAGGCGCCGAACGGGGCGAGGCGGGTGACCTTGCCGGTCAGGATCTGGTCGGCGTCCAGGCGATCGGCCACGTCCTGCCACGGGTCGCCGGACACCTGGCGGATGGACAGCGAGATGCGCGGACCCTTGCGGGAATCCTTGCCGCCCTTGCCTTCTTCCGCACCGGCAATGCCCAGCACCTTCACGCGCACCTTGTCGCCCACGCTCACGGCCTCGTCGGCCTGCTGCACGCGCGACCACGACAGTTCGGAAACGTGCACCATGCCTTCCAGGCCGGGGGCAATTTCCACAAAGGCGCCGAACGGGGCAAGACGGGCCACGGTGCCTTCCAGCACGTCGCCGTCCTTCACGTTTTCCATGAGGGCACTCAGCGATTCGGCCTGCTCGCGCTCCAGCAGCATACGGCGCGAAACAACGATGTTGCGGCCGTTCTGCTCCAGGCGGGTGATCAGGAACTGGAAGGTCTGGCCGGTGAACGAGTCTGGCTCGGCACCGGGGCGCAGGTCCATCTGGCTGGCAGGGCAGAAGGCGCGACGCTTCATGACCTCTACGTTGAAGCCGCCCTTGCAGGGGCCGGTGACCTTGCCTTCAATGGGGATGCCCGCGTTCAGGGCGTCTTCCATCTGGGCCAGGCCCACCTGGCCGCCCATGGCGCGCGACAGCTTTATTTCGTTGGCGTTAGCCGAGACAACGTACAGTTCCAGCACGTCGCCCACGGCCACGGGCAGGTTGCCTTCGGCGTCCTCCAGCTCCTTGCGGTCCACAAGACCATCCACCTTGGCTCCGGTGGCGACGAAGACGGTGTCCTCGCCGATGGCCACCACGGTGGCCTTCACCCGTTCGCCGGTGCGCACGGTTTCAGCCGCGCCGGAATGTGCCTCCAGCAGGTCCGCGAAGCTGGCGTTCTCGTCGAATGCGTCGTCACCAGCCATGTCCTGCGAGGCAGGAGCGGTGGTGGCTTCGGGGGCGGTGGCTTCCGCCTGTCCGGTTTCTGTGGTGGCCTCCGGGGTTTGCAGCCCGGTGGCTTCGGTGCGTTCACCAGTCATCAGTCCCATCTCCTTGAAAAGTGGCATGCGCCGCATGGCGTTCACCCGCAATATCAGCGCCGAAGGGCAAGGGCAAGTGCGACGGCGTGGTTGCGTCGTCGTCCACGGCGTGCGATACTGTAGCGAAATCGCCATTTTCGCAAGGAGGTTTCATGCTCAAAGCCAAGGCACGCCACATTCTCGTCGATACCGAGGATGCCTGCAACGAATTGAAGGCCCGCATTCTGGCGGGTGAAGACTTTGCCGAGGTGGCGCGCGCCCACTCCAAGTGCCCGTCGGGCCGCCGTGGCGGCGACCTGGGGGAATTTCCCCGTGGCGCCATGGTGCCCGAATTCGACGAAGTCGTGTTCACCGGCGAGGTGGGTACCGTGCTCGGCCCGGTGCGTACCCAGTTCGGTCATCACCTGATTGAAGTCACGGCGCGCTCCGGCAGCTAGCCGGGGCAACTTCCGCACGGAAGTCGCCTTTTCGCTTCCGCCCACTGGACGGGGTGGTGGTGCCGCCTTATTCGGATAGACAGGCGGCAGCACGCAACTTTATGCAGAGAACCGCAACCCGGCCGGGCGGCTGCCCCGCAAGGCACCGACCCGGCCGTCAGTTTTCCTGCCCATCCGTGACCGGCCCGTACGCCACCCGGCCACGCTGATCCGGTCCACGTCATCGGGCCGGGCCACCCTGATCCGACCGTACGGGCCGCACTGGCCATACGGGCCGGGCAGGCCGCCCGGCAACACCGGCCATTCAGGCAGCGGCGCGCCGCGCCGCGCGGGAGGCACGCCGGTCCCCCGGCCCGCCCGCACCTTGCGCCCCCATTTCCGGAGGTCATTCGCATGGCCAACTTCAAATTGTGGAAAAGCGAGGAATTGCAGCGCCTGAGAAGCGAGAGCGACCGGATGTTCGACCGGTTGTGCTCCGGCCTTGGCCTGCCCTCGGTCTGCCAGCCGTTGATGGAACCGGCGCTGCGCATGATCGACACCCCCGACGCGGTGGTGGTCGAGGCGCAGTTGCCGGGCGTTACCGCTGAAGACCTCGACATCGTCATTACCGGCAGCGTGCTTCTGGTGCGCTGCGCCCAAAGCGCCACCTGCGGCATTGGTGAATCCAGCAGCAGGTACGAAAGCCGCTTCATGCTGCCGTGCAAGATCCGCACGGAAGACGTGGAGGCGGAACTGGACGAGGGCGTCTTGCGCATCACCATGCCCAAGTGCCGCAGGCCCGAAGCGCGCCGCGTTCCTGTCAGGACCGGCCGGGCCGGTTGAACACAAGGAGGCACCATGACCACTCCCAAGAAAGCGACCAAACGCACCGCTGCCTCTTCTCCTTCTTCGTCATCGTCTTCGTCTTCATCCTCGCAGGGCCGCGCGGGGCTGCCCGTTCCTCTCGCGCCCGCACAACTGCGCTGGACGCTGGACCCCGCGACGCTGCCCTTCGCCCATACCGGCGAGGTGGACGAGCAGGCCGACATCATCGGCCAGCGGCGGGGGGTGGATGCCTTTCGCTTCGGCATGGGCATGCGGGGCAAGGGCTACAACATCTTCGTCACCGGGGCCGTGGGCATCGGCAAGCTGTCCATGGTCAAGCGGCTGCTGGGCACTGGCGTCAACGGAGAGGCCACGCCCGACGACCTGTGCTTCGTGAACAACTTCAAGACGCCGGAAGAACCCATCCTGCTGCGCTTTCCCGCAGGCAAGGGGCGCGCCTTCAAGGCCGACGTGCAGGCGTTTCTGGACACGGTGAAGCGCGACATTCCCCAACTGTTCGAAAGCCAGGAATACATCGCCAGCAAGAACGAGATCATCGAGGCGCACGACAGGAAGACCCGCGAGTTCTTCAAGAACCTGGAAACCAAGGTGCGCGATTCCGGCTTCGTGCTGGTGAACATGCAGATGGGCCAGATCCAGCGGCCCGACATCGTACCCATCGTGGACGGCGAGCCGGTGCATCTGCTGAAGCTGGAGGAAATGGCCGCCAAGGGGCGCTTTCCCCGCGAGGAACTGGAAAAGCTTCAGGAAACCTACAAGACCCTGAAGGAAGAGATCGACGCCATCTTTCTGGATGTGCGCGAACTGCAAAAGGAAGTGAAGCGCAAGACCGAAGAGGTGGACCGGCTCATGTTCATGAGTTCGGCCCGCGACCTCGCCAAGCCGCTGCTGGACAGCTATGACGACCCCAAGGTGCAGAAGCACGTGGAGGCGGTGCTGGCCGACATGGCGGAAAATCTGGACAGCCTGAAGGTGATGGGCCAGCAGGTGCAGGGGCCCATGGGCATGTTCGTGCCCGCCCCGGCGGAAGCGGTGCTGCACCCCTACCAGGTCAACCTGCTGGTGGACAACGCGGAACTGGAAGGTCCTCCGGTTATCGTGGAATCGTTCCCCAACTACCGCAACCTGTTCGGCTCCATCGAGCGGGTCATGGACCGTTCCGGCCTGTGGCGCACCGATTTCACCAAGATCAACGCCGGGTCGTTCGTCAAGGCCAACGGCGGGTACCTTGTGCTGAACCTGATGGACGCCATCATGGAACCGGGGGTGTGGCAGACCCTCAAGCGCGCCCTGAAGACGTCGGAAATAGAGATACAGACCTTCGACCCCTACTACTTCATCACGGCCACGGGCATCAAGCCGGAGTCCATCGAGATGGAGGTCAAGGTGGTGGTCATGGCCACGCCGCAGCTGTATCACATGCTGCGCCACTACGACCCTGACGTGCAGAAGATATTCAAGGTATGGGCCGACTTCGATTCGTCCATGCCGCTGGACGAGGTGTGCGTCACCGACGTGGCCAAGCTGATGAAGACCTTCGTGACGGCGCGCAAGCTGCGCCAGTTCGACGCCACCGCCGTGGCCGCCCTGCTGGAGCACGGCGTGCGCATGACCGGGCGGCGGGAAAAGCTGACCACCTCGTTCCCGGTGCTGCGCGACATCATGGAAGAGGCCGAGTACATCGCCCGCGGCGAGGGGGCGGACATGGTGTCCGCCACCCACGTGACCCGGGCGGTGGAAGGGCGGCTGTACCGCGCCGGGCTCATCGAGGAGAAGGTGCAGGAGATGATCGACCGGGGCAGCGTGTTCATCGATACCGACGGCGATGTCGTCGGGCAGGTGAACGGGCTGGCCGTGTACGCCATGGGCGACCACATGTTCGGCAAGCCATCGCGCATCACCGCCACCACCTCCATGGGGCGCGAGGGCATCATCAACATCGAGCGGGAATCGGACCTGTCCGGGGCCATTCACAACAAGGGCATGTTGATCCTTTCCGGCTACCTGCGGCGCGCCTTCGCGCAGGACAAGCCGCTGTCGCTGTCGGCGTCCATCGCCTTCGAGCAGTCGTACGGCGGGGTGGACGGCGACTCGGCCTCGTCCACCGAACTGTACGCGCTGCTCTCCAGCCTGTCGGGCGTGCCCATCAGGCAGGGCATTGCCGTCACCGGCTCGGTGAACCAGAAGGGCGAGGTGCAGCCCATCGGCGGCGTGAACGTGAAGATCGAAGGCTTCCACGAGGTGTGCAGGCGCAAGGGGCTGACCGGCGAGCAGGGCGTGCTGATTCCTGCCGCCAACGTCAACGACCTGATGCTGCGGCCAGAGGTGCTGGACTCCGTCCGCGCGGGCACCTTCCGCGTCTGGGCCGTGCGTACGGTGGATGAAGGCATCGAACTGCTTACCGGCATGCCTGCCGGGGTGCGCGGGCCGGACGGAACCTATCCGCCGGATACCGTGTACGGCAAGGTGGATGCCCGGCTGCGCGAACTGGCCGAAGGGCTGCGTAACTTCGGCGAGAAAAAGGACGAGAACGGCAACGGCAAGGGTAAGGGCAAGCGTGCCAAGCCCGCCAAGGAACCGGAAGGCAAGCAGGAATAGGCTGGCGCAAAGGCTGCGCCCCATGGCCCAGCCACCCTTGCCATGCGGGGGGCGTGATCCGGGTGTATTGCTGCAAGCCGGTCCTGCCATGACTGAACACGGGCGGCCCCTTTCTGCGGGAAGGGGCCGCCCTTTGCGTGGGGTGGCGGGACACGTGCGGCGGAAGAGGCGTAAGAGGCGGAAGGCGTGGCTTGCCAATGCATCGTGCGGGTATGGATAGATGGCTGATTGTTCAATCATTATATATGGCAGTAATTCTTTATTTCACAATGGCGCCGTCTTTGTGCGCCATGCCCGCCTGCCATGGAAAAATGCCAATGGAACATCACGTAGTGCACCGAAGAAACAGCTAGTACCGCAAATGCACAATGTCCGTTCGCTCCGCGTGGCGCATCTTGAACGGGAGGAAGCATGTGATAAGAGGGGGTGACCCCTCTCCCGTAACGGCCAAAGGAGGACGCATGAACAACGAAGACTACCCGTACGACCTGATGCAGGTCGTGCTTGTGACGCGTGACGGCAAGCGGCTGGAGATAGAGGCGCGGGTGGGGTCGCTGTTGTTCGTTGACGTGGAGCATGAAAACTGTTGCGTCAGTTGCGATGCACAGTCGTGGGACGATGTGCCGGGCATGCGCCGCCGCGCGGTGCGCCGTATGATGGATGCGCTGCACGAGACGTTGCCGCTGCTGGCCGATCAGTAAAGTGCGCCCCGGTTCGGGGTGTGCCCCTTCGGTCATGCCGAAGGGGTGATGCAGGGGGATGTCGCAGGGCGCGGCATCCCTTTTTTGTTGCCGCAGTCTGGCGAAATGGCGGTTTTCCGAAGCCAGTGGTGCGTGGGGCGGGACGTGCGGCGCGTAGTGGCCGGTGAACGGCGTGTGTCGTCGGGTTCGATGCCGGATGCCGCGCTGTCGTTCCTGCGCCGCCCGCCACCGACCAACGGCGCCGCGTGCGGCTTTGGCCGGTCTCCTTTCCCGATTTTCGCGCGCTTGCGGGTGCATGAGCGCCATTCACCGAAAGTGACGTGGCACTCTTTCCGCGTGGCCGTACAACGGAGCCATCGACACCGGCGACACCGTGACGGCACGAGCGTCGCCGGACGGGCACTGCATCGGCCCGCGCCCATATCTGCGGGTGCGCGGGCTGGCGGAACACCACAAGGAGGCACGCATGGCCACGATCACCGAAACGGCGGGCACCACCGGCATGACCATGGAAGCCCCCAAACCCCACATGGCTCCGGCCCAGCACGGGGCATCACCTCTGCCGCATCGGGCGCACAACCACCCCGACGAGGCGCAGTTCGCGGCGCTGGTCCGCGCCCGGTGGAGCGTTTCCCTCACCCTGACCGCCCTGATGCTGGTCATCTACTTCGGCTTCATCATGGTTCTGGCCTTCCGGCGAGACCTGTTGCAGGCCTCCGTGGGCGGCGGCATGACCCTGGGCATTCCCGTGGGGTTCGGCATCATCGTCATCGCCTCGGCGCTCACCGGCGTCTACGTGTGGTGGGCCAACCGGGCGTACGACGGCGCGGTGCGCCGCATCGTGGCGGGTATGCAATCGGGCGTGCAGTCCGGCGAAAAAGCGGGCCAGACCATGAAGGGGGGGCACCATGGCTAGCGAATTCACGTCCACCATCGGGCAGCCCAACGCGCTGTCCATCGGGTTCTTTTTCCTGTTCGTGGCCTTTACCCTGGGCGTCACGTGGTGGGCGGCCCGGCGCAGCCGTTCGGCGGCGGAATTCTATGCGGCCGGGCGCAGCGTCACCGGGTTCCAGAACGGGTTGGCCCTTGCGGGCGACTACATGAGCGCGGCCTCGTTCCTGGGCATTGCCGGGCTGGTGGCGCTGAAGGGGTACGACGGGCTCATCTATTCCATCGGCTTTCTGGTGGGCTGGCCGGTGATGATGTTCCTCATCGCCGAGCCCCTGCGCAACCTTGGCAAGTACACCTTCGCCGACGTGGTGGCCTACCGCCTGCGGCAAAAGCCCATCCGCGTGGCGGCGGCGTGCGGTTCGCTGATGACCGTGGCTTTCTACCTCATCGCCCAGATGGTGGGTTCCGGCTCGCTGGTGCATTTGATGTTCGGTCTGCCGTACGAAACGGCGGTGCTGGTGGTGGGCGCGGTGATGATCGCGTACGTGCTGTTCGGCGGCATGCTGGCCACCACCTGGGTGCAGATCATCAAGGCCGTGCTGCTGCTGGGCGGGGCCAGCGTGATGGTGTTCTTCGTCTTGCGGCACTTCGGCTTCAGCCCGGCGGAACTGTTTCGCGCATCCGCCGCGCGCTACGGCGACAAGGTGCTGGCCCCCGGCGGCCTTGTGTCCAATCCGTGGGACGCCCTGTCGCTGGGCATGGCGCTGATGTTCGGCACGGCCGGGTTGCCGCACATCCTGATGCGCTTCTACACCGTGCCGGACGCCAAGGCCGCCCGCAAGTCGGTGTTCTATGCCACGGGCCTCATCTCGTACTTCTACGTGCTCACCTTCATCATCGGCTTCGGGGCCATGACGCTGGTGGGGCAGGATGTCATCGCCGGGTTCGACAAGGGCGGCAACATGGCCGCGCTGCTGCTGGCCGAGGTGACCGGCGGCACCATGTTCCTGGGCTTCATCGCCGCCGTGGCCTTCGCCACCATCCTGGCCGTGGTGGCCGGGCTGACCCTGGCGGGCGCCACCACCTACGCGCATGATCTTTACGCCAACGTGTTCCGACGTGGGCAATCCACGGAAGACGACGAGGTGCGCATGGCCAAGCGGGCCACCGTGGCGCTGGGCGTGCTGGCCGTGGCACTGGGCATCGCCTTCAAGGGGCAGAACGTGGCCTTCATGGTGGGACTGGCCTTCGCCATCGCCGCCAGCGCCAACTTCCCCGCGCTGCTCATGTCCATCCTGTGGAAGCGCTTTTCCACCTTCGGGGCGGTGTGCTCCATCGCCACCGGGGCCACGCTGGCCGTTGGGCTCATCGTGCTCAGCCCCACCGTGTGGGTGGACGTGCTGCATTCGCCGTGGGGCATGGCCGCGCCCTTCATGCTGAAGAACCCGGCGCTCATCTCGCTGCCAGCAGCCTTTGCCGCCGGGTGGCTGGGTTCGGTGCTGCGGCCCGAACCCGACGCGGAACAGCGCTACGCCGAACAGAAGATCCGCAACTACCTTGGCGTGGGCGCGGAGTAGGCATGAAGACCGGCGATCCCGCCATGGCATCCGTGGCCCCTCCCGACGGGGAGGGGCCTTTGGTGCGGGAAGGGGACCGGGAGGCGCGAGACCCGTTGTCCCTGGCCGCGTTGCCTGCGGAAAATCCGCTGCTGCGTCCCGTGCGCGAGGTGGTGGATGGGCCTGCGGGGACTGGTGGGATTGGCGGGACTGGTGCGACTGGTGAGACTGGGCTCCGCGCGCCGCTGTTCGTGGCGGCGGGCACCCCCCTGCGCGAGGCCGCCGCACGCATGGCCGGGGCGGGTGCATCCGCCTGCCTGGTGCGTGCGGCGGGGGAGGGCACCGGGCGGGATGCGCAGCAGGTTGCGTCGGGCTGTCCACGTCCTGCGGGCATCCTGACCGAGCGCGACGTGGTGCGCGCGCTGGCCCAACACGGTCCGGGCGCGGCCACGCTGCCGGTGGAGGCGGCCATGACCGCCGTGCTGGTCACCGTGCGCGAGGATGAACTGCTGTTCGAGGGGCTGTCGCGCATGGTGCGCCACGCCATCCGGCGGCTGGTGGTGATGGCGGCGGATGACACGGTACGCGGCATGCTGGAGGAACGCGACCTGCTGGCCGCCGGGGCGGACAACCCCGTGCAGTTGGTGGCGGACATGGCCGCCGCGCCGGACGGGGCCGCCTGCCGCCCTCTGCTGGAACGGGCACGCCGGGTGGTGGTGCGTTGCGTGGAACAGGGGGTGCCCGCGCAGCACGTGGGGCGGCTGGGCGCCGAATTGCACGACCATCTGCTGGCCCGCCTGACGCACCTTGCCGTGGCGGCCATGCCGTTGCCGCCCTCGGCTCCGTTCGGCATGGCCGTGTTGGGCAGCCAGGCCCGGCGCGAGCAGTTCCTGGCCGCCGACCAGGACGCGGCCATGGTCATTTCCGAGGCTTCCGGCGACGTGCCTGCGGAACAGGTGGCCGACTATTTCGCGCGTCTTGCCGCGCGTCTTGCCGCCTTGCAGGCCGAGGCAGGCGTGCCGGACTGCCCGCACGGCGTGGTACCGGGCAACCCCGCCTGGCGCATGACCCTGCCCCAGTGGCGGGCGGACGTGGCGACCATGCTGCGCGCCCCCGATGCGCCGGGGGTGCTGCGCTGTTCCATGCTGGCGGATGCGCGCGGCGTGGACGACGGCTGGGACCTGGTGGCGCGTCTGCGCGCCCTGCTGGGTGACATGGTGCGCAACGTTCCGCTGATGCTGCGCTACATGGCGCGAGAGGCCGTGCGCTTTGCCCCGCCGCTGGGTGTGTTCGGGGCGTTGGTGATGGAGCGGGCCAAGGCAGGCGGTGCAGGCGGTACAGGCGGATCAGGCGAATCCGGAGGGCCATCCGGGTTGGGCGAATCAGGCGGGCGTGGCGCGGGCACGCTGGACCTCAAGCGGGGCGGGCTGTTTCCGCTGATGCACGGGGTGCGCACCCTGACGCTGGACGCAGGCGTCACCGCGCACGATACCGTTGGGCGCATCACGCAACTGCGGGAGGCAGGAGTGTTGTCCGCAGCGCGCGCGGCGGACCTTGGCGAGGCCATGGACCATCTGCTGGGACTGCGGGCGCGGGCGCAGGCGGCGGCGCTGCGGGGCGGCGCGGTTCCCGATGACCGGGTGCACCCCCACACACTTTCCGGCCTGGAGCGGGAACGGCTCAGGCAGTGCTTCAAGGTTGTGGCGGACTTTCAGGACATGCTGCGGCGCCGCTATTCGCTGCATCTGATGACCTAGGCGGGGCGGAGAACACATGCACGAGGACGTGATCCGTTTCCTGCGGGGGATACCCCCGTTCCGGTTCCTGCCGCGTGCCCGGCTGCGCGCGTTGGCTTTCGGCACGCAGGTGGCGTTCATTCCGGCGGGCGAGGCGCTGGAAAGCACCACGGAGGACGGAATGCCCGTGCTGCACGTGGTGGTGAAAGGGGCCATTGCCGTGGGCGCTGCGTCCGCCGGGCCGGATTGTGGTGCGCAGCGCCGGGAAGTGCTGGGGCCGGGCGCGGTGTTCGGCTGGCCCTTCGGGCGGGCGGGGGCGGCTCGCGGGATCGTGCCGGCCGGGGAAGGCGGCAGGATGCGGCTCGCCGTGCCCCCGGCGTACGCCGCCAGCGATGCCCTGTGCTATCTGCTGCCCGCGCAGGCCGTGTCCGATGCCTTGGACGGCAGGCCCGAGTTGGGACAACTGCTGGCTCCCGGCTTCGGCCCGGTGTTGCTGGAACTGGGCGCGGCGGATATGGCCCGGCGCGGTGCGCTGGCCTGGCAGGGCGGGCGTCCATGGCAGTCCGTTACCGCCGGGGAAGCCATGCCCGCAGGGTTTGCGGCGGCGCCTGTCCATGTATCGCTGCGCGAGGCGGCCCGGCTGATGACCGAGCGCCAGCGTAGCGCCATCGTACTGGTGGACGGCAAGGGCAGGGCGGCGGGCATTTTGACCGACCGGGATTTCCGTTCCCGCGTGGTGGCGGGCGGGGCCGCACACGACCTGCCCGCCAGCGCGCGGATGTCCGCGCCGGTGCTGTGCGTGCAGGCCGGAACGCCGTGTCTGGACGTGATGCTGCTCATGGCCGGGCGCAACATCCATCACGTGGTGGTGGTCGAGGGCGACGAGCCGGTGGGGGTGCTGTCCTCGCACGACCTGATGGTGCTGCGCGGGGTGTCGCCCACGGCACTGGCAGAGCGCATCGGCGCGGCGGGCACGTTGACCGAACTGGTGGAGGCCGCTCCGCGCGTCGATGCGCTGGCCGCCGTGCTGCTGGGCGAGGGGGCGCGCGCGGCCACGCTGTCCGCCACCCTGCCGGACCTGCACGACCGCATGACCGCACGGCTGTTCGAACTGGGCATTGCCGCGCTGGGGGCGCCGCCGTGCCCATGGTGCTTCGTGGCCTTCGGCACGGCGGCCCGGCGCGAGGCGTGGTTTCGCCACCGGCAATGGAACGGGCTGGTGGTGGGCGAGATACCCGTCACACCCGGCAACGATGGCCGCGATCCCCACCCCGCCGGAGCGGCAGGGGCAGATTCCGTAGCCGCCTATTTCGGCACGCTGGCCCGCTTCGTGCGCGACGGACTGCGCGCGCTGGGCTTTGCGCCCTGCTCGCAGGGGCGCATGGCTGCAACGCCCGGCTGGACGCTGACCATGGCGGGCTGGCGGGACAGGTTGCGGCATTTGGCGGGAGCAGAATGCGGCAGCACGGCAAATTGTGCGACCTTGAATTGTGCGGCCTTGGACATGCCGTTGCCGGTGCGGCTGGGCATGTTCGACGTGCGCCCGGTGTGCGGTGATGGTGAACTGGGCCTGCGCGTGGCCGCCGAGGCCGATGCGGCACTGGCGGACGCGGTGCGGGCCGGGGCGTATTGGCCGCTGGCGGCGGAGCAGGAGGTGCTGGCGGGACAGGCGGGACAGGCGGGACAGGGGGGACGGGGGGGCTCTCCGCGCGCGGAACTGACAGCCATGGCGCGGGTTCTGTCGGCGGGGCACAACGTGCAGCCCCCCGCAACCCTGACACGGCTGGATGCTGTTGCGGCGGACTTAGCCGCGCGCGAAGGCGCGTGCAAAGAGACGGACGCCGAAGCTCTGGGCGATGCCCGGCGGGCCTGCGAATACCTGCTGCTGCGCTTCGCACATGGGGAACTTGCCCGCCACGGCATGGGAGACGGCCCGAACGAGAGCGGTGAGGACGAGAGCCGCGAGGAGGCGGACGATGCCGGGGCCATGGCGATGGATTCTTCCGGCGGTGCTCCTGTGGTCGAGGGGGGGGATGCACCGAACGGACCGGGCGGACTGGACGCGCTGGCCCTGCGCCGCGCCCGCGATGTACTGCACGCGCTCGACGGGCTGCCGGGCCCTCGTAAGGGCGCCACGCCGCCCCGTCCGGGAGTGGACGCGAATGGCGTACCCGTCGGTCATGCTTCGAGCGTATCGCCCCGTCAGGGAGGCAGGCCGTGAAGCGGCTGCTGCGCCGCCTGCTGTCCGGCAGCGGTCCGGACCCGGCCACGCCACTGCGGCGGATGGTCTTCGTGTCCGTTGACTGCGAGATGACCGGCCTGAGCCCCGCCCGCGACGATCTGCTGGCCGTGGGGGCCGTGGCCCTGCGGGGCACGCGCATGGACCTTTCCGCCACCTTTCGCGGACGGCTGCGTCCGGTCTGCCCGGTGCGGCCCGAAGGGGTGCCCGTGCACGGCATCCTGCCCGGAGAGGCGGCCCACGGCGACGACGCGGCGACGGAACTGGCCCGTCTGGATGCCTGGCTTGCCGGGTGTACCGCAGCGCCAGGCGCGGGGAACGGGGCAGGGGTGCACGTGGTGCTGCTGGGATGGTGCCTGGGGCTGGACGAGGCATTCCTGGCCGCAGGGCGCAAGCGCGCCGGGCTGCCTGCCCGCACGCATCCCCGCTGCGACGTGCTGGACCTGTTCCGGCATCTGCGCGCCACGGGGCGTCCGGCGGCGGGCAGCATGCCCGTACAGCAGCATCTTGAAACGGCGGGAAGCGTGTCATCTTCACGCGCGTTGCCTGCGCCACCGCTTGCCCCGGCGCATGCCCCAGCGCCTGCTCCGGTCGTGCCGGATTCTCCGGACATGCTCGCCGCGCTGGGGGATATCCCCCTCAAGGACGCAGACCTGTACGCGGTGGCCCGTGCCCTTGGGGTAGAGGTGCACGGCGCGCACGACGCACTGGGTGATGCCTGCCTGTGCGCGCAGGTGTTCCAGCGTCTGGTTCCGTTGCTGGAGCGGGGCCTTGGCCGCAAGGCCGTGTGGGGTGATCTGACGCGCGTGGCCAACACGGCGACATGCGGGGCGCGCCACGGGGGCGGGGCCTTCGGGCTGTGAGGCGCATGGCGCCGCCGTGTCCGTGCCGCCTGTATCCGCCCCATTTCCCTGAACAGCGCAGGCACACAGCATGACGAACCGCCCCGCCGGAACGTTTGTTCCGACGGGGCGGTTGCTTGTTTTCGAGTACCGGATCGGGGGTCGTGCAGCGTCAGTGGAGAAGCCGTTTCCTAGCGGACGGCGACGACTTCCACTTCCACCTTTGCCCCCAGCGGCAGGGCCGCCACAGCAAAGCAGCTGCGGGCCGGAAAGGGCGCGGAAAAGAACGTTGCGTACACCTCGTTTACTGCAGGAAAGTCCTTGATGTCGGCAAGATACACGGTAGCCTTGAGTACCTTGTCAAGACCTGTCCCCGCCGCCTCTAGAATCGCCCTGACGTTGCGCAGCGACTGCGCGGCCTGTTCCCTCACGTCATCGGGCATGGCCTTGGTGGCGGGGTCAATGGGCAACTGGCCGGACGCGAAGACGAGGTTGCCGGTGGCCATGGCCTGGGAGTACGGGCCCACGGCTCCGGGGGCTGCCGCGGTGTCTATGCGTGTGAGCATGTGCGTTCCTGGGTTGTCATTTTGATGTTCATGGAAGCCTGTGGACGGGGCTGACATCGACGCCGCCGATCAGGCGCGCAATACCTTGCCGGAAAGGGCGGCGTTGGTCGGGTGTCCGTCGCGCACCACATGGGCGCCGTTGATGAACACATGGTGAATGCCTTCGGGGTGCTGACGCGGATTGGTGAAGGTGCCCTTGTCGATGATGGTTTTCGGGTCGAACACCACCACGTCGGCGTAGCAGCCCGCGCGCAGGACACCCCGCTCGCGGATGCCGAATACCTCTGCCGGTCGCAAGGTCATCTTGCGGACGGCCTCTTCAAGGGGCAGCACCCCCTCCTCGCGGACGTACTTGCCGAGCACGCGGGGGAACGCCCCGTACACGCGGGGATGGGGCGTTCCGCCCAGCAGCCCGTCGGTGCACACGTTCATTTCCGGTCGGGCAATGAAGGCCTTCACGTGTTCCTCGAGACCGTAGAAGTCCACCATGCCCACCGCGTTGGCTTCCTGCAGTAACAGGTCGTAGGTGGCCTCCAGCGGATCCTTGCCGCGCAGTTCGCCCAGTTGGACGAGGTTCAGGCCGATGGCGTCGCGGTTGGCGTCCGTCTTCACATCGGTGACGAAGATGCCGTCCAGCCCGGCGAAGGCCACGAAGTTGTCCCAGCCGGGGATGCCGTCGTGGATGTCGCGGGTCATGCGCGCCCTGGCCTCCGGCGAGGCCAGGCGTTCCAGCAGGCTGTCCGTGCCGCCGTCGTGCGCCCATGCAGGCAGGATGACACCGAGCATGGTGCTGCCTGCCACGTAGGGATACTGGTCGAACGACACGCGAATGCCGGCCGCCTTGGCCTGTTCCAGCAAGGCCAGCACCTGCTCGAACTTGTCCGCGTTGTTCTTGCCGCAGATCTTGAAGTGGGAGAAGTGCACCGCCACGCCGGAATCACGGCCGATGGCGATGACCTCGCGCATCGAATCGAGAATGGCATCCGCCTCGCTGCGTTGGTGAATGACCAGCGGCCTGTCGTATGCCGCTGCAACGGTGCACAGTTCCACCATTTCACGGGTATCGGCGTAGGCGCAGGGCATGTAGATGAGCCCGGTGGACAAGCCGAAGGCCCCGGCATCCAGTTCGCGGCGCAGCACCGCGCGCATCCGGTCAAGGCTGGCGTCATCCGCCACGCCGCTGCCAAGGCCCATGGCCTCCATGCGCACGTTGCCGTGCGGCGCGAGGTAGCACAGGTTGGTGGCGGAACCGTTGCGCTCCAGCATGTCCAGATAGCCCCTGGTGGTGGCGTAGGACCAGTCCAGTTCGTCCATGTCGCCGTCCAGCCCGGCCAGGTTCTTGCGCCACGGGCTGATGTACCGTGCGGGCAAGGGGGCCATGGATATGCCGTCCTGCCCCAGCATTTCGGTGGTTATGCCCTGCATGACCTTGGCCAGCAGGCGGGGTTCCTTGAAGACCATCACGTCGGAATGGCTGTGCGAGTCGATGAAGCCGGGGCATACGACCTTGCCCCCGGCGTCGATGACGGCGTCAAAACCGCCCGTGTCGAACGCGTCGTCCGGTCCCACTTCCTGAATGCGTTCACCGTCCAGGGCCAGGCTGCCGGAAAAGCCCGGGGCACCCGTACCGTCCATGATCGTGCCGTTACGAATGAGCGTTCGCATGGCTATCTCCTTATTTCGGAAAGCCGGTTCAGCTCGATGTGTTCATCGGTGATGGCGGGCGGAGCTGCGGGTACGCCGAGGCTGCGTTCGATCTTGGAGACCAGGAAGAAGAACACGGTGCTGACCAGCGAACCCACCACCAGCGACATGATGCCGTAGGGCTCCTTCAGGTACTGCCAGACCCCGGCTGCCGCCGAGCCCATGATGATGGCGGCAAGGCCGCCGTTGCGCGTGGCGTTCTTGTAGATGAACCCGAACAGGAATGCGGCGAAGGGCCCCGCAGAACGCATGGTGAAGCCGAAGACCAGCAGGTCGATGATGCCGATGGCCGGGTTGAGTGCGATGACCAGGCACGCCATGCCCATGACCATGACCACCGCCTTGCTCAGCATGAGTATGGTGCGGTCGCTGGCCTGCTCGTTGATGTACTTCTGGTAGACGTCTTTGGTGAACAGCGTGCATGAGGCGATGAGGTTGCCGGATGCGCTGGACATGGTGGCCGCCACCACGGAGGCCATGACCAGGCCTGCTATGAGCAGCGGCGCAAAGTGCATGGCTGCCATGGGCATGGCCTGGCTGGGCTTGATGTCCGGAAAATGCGCCAGGGCGCACAGCCCGATGATTGCCGGGATGAACCCGTAGCAGGCCATCAGCAT
Organism: Nitratidesulfovibrio sp.; assembly: GCF_040373385.1. Lineage (NCBI taxonomy): Bacteria > Pseudomonadati > Thermodesulfobacteriota > Desulfovibrionia > Desulfovibrionales > Desulfovibrionaceae > Nitratidesulfovibrio > Nitratidesulfovibrio sp. The sequence continues at coordinate 490,549 of NZ_JBDXXH010000002.1, forward strand.
GGAGCACAGGAAGGAACCGAGGCGGGCGGTCTTGATGTCGCGTGCGGCAAAGTAGCGCTGCACGGCTTCCTGCCCGGTGGAGAAGGTCATGAAGTACATGAGGATGAGGCCGATGATGGTCTTCCAACCAACCTTGGTCATGCTCATTTGCGTCGGGTTCTGGGCCACGACGGCGGCGGAAACGGCATCCCAGCCGCCCGCGCCGTTCAGAATGATGGGCATGGCGATGGCCATGCCCACCGTAATGAACAGGATGTGCACGATGTCGGTAAAGGCGACGGACACAAGGCCGCCCAGCATGGTGTACAGCGTGACGACAATGGCCACCATGATGGTCACGGTGGTGAAGTCGCCGCCGGAGATGGTTTCGATGATGCTGCTGGTGGCCTTGATTTGTGCTGCCGTAGCCACGAACAGGGTGCACAGCGACAGGAAGGTGGCGATCATGTGCGAGGGCTTGCCGTAGCGCCGGGCCAGGATTTCGGGAACCGTGGTGGCCATGGAGCGCCGCAGGAACGGGGCCACGAACGACACCAGAAAGATGCCGATGCCCGCGCAGACCACGTACCACCCGGCGGAAAGCCCCCATTCGCCGTACGCCTTGGATGCCACGCCGATGGTGCTGCCGCCGCCGATTTCCGCAGCGGCCAGCGTGCCAGCCATCATCAGGGGACCCAGCGAACGTCCCGCCAGGTGAAAGTCCTCGGAACTCTTGACCTTGCGCGACGAGACATACAGGGCAATCCCGATCATGGCCGCCATGTACGCGAGAACGATGTAGAATGTCGGATTCATGTCGTTACCCCTCGAGCAGAGCGTTGCAGATGGCGGCGTACCCGGCGGTGGCCGCATGGAGCTGGGATTCCTCGATGTATTCGTCGATGGTGTGGGCGAGATCCTCGCGCGAGGGGCCAAAGCCCAGGGTGCGGATGCCCGCTTCCCCGGCGTAGTGGCTGCCGTTGGTGCAGAACGAGTAATGCGAGATGGCGGGGGCAAGGCCCGCGCCGCGCAGGGCGGCCAGGGCGCGTTGCACGAAGTCTTCGCTTTCGTCGAAGAGCCAGCCGGGGAAGAAGCGTTCGCCTTCGATGGTCGCGCCGGTATGGCAGGACTCGGCGCCGCGCGCGTATTCGGCACGCCCCTTGAACGACGGCACGGAGGCTTCCAGCCGCCGCACGGCATCACGGTAGGGGGCCAGCACGGCATCGGGCTTTTCGCCCGTCAGCAGACGTCGGTCGTAGGTGGCGCGGCAGTGGCTGGGCACTACCGATGCCCCGGGGTAGGGGGTGGAAATGATGTCGGTCAGCACCGCCACGCCCTTGCCCAGCACGGGGTGCTCGGGTGCGGTGATGGATTCCGTTTCGGCCAGCAGGGCGCGCATCAGATGCACGGCGTTGACACCCTTGTCCGGGTTGGCGGAGTGGGCGGGCACGCCGAAGGTTTCCAGCACTATTTCCGCCCGGCCGCGCTGGCCGATCTTGAGGTTGAGTTCCGACGCCTCTCCGATGATGACCACGTCCGGCCTGAAGTTGGCGCTGATCTCGCGGGCGGCGATACCCTCGAAGCATTCTTCGTGCACCACCCCGGCCACGCACAGCGTGCCCGCGAAGTTGCGGTCGGTGTCCTGCGCAAGATTTGCCGCTGCACAGGCCATGGCTGCCACCGCGCCCTTCATGTCAGACGCGCCGCGTCCGTGTATGCGCCCGTCGGCAAGCTCGCCGCCGAAGGGATCATGCGTCCATGCCGTGGGGTCGGGCACGGGCACCGTGTCGATGTGGCCGTCCATGAGCACCACGGGGCCGGGGCGCTTGCCCCGGATGCAACCCACGATGCTGCCGTACCGGTCCACGGTCACCTCGTCGTACCCGCGCGTACGCATGAAGCTGCCCAGCACGCGCGCCACGTCGCCTTCCTGTCCGGAATAGCTGGGCTGGCGTATCAGGGAGCGGCAGAGTTCGTTGACCTCGTTCCTGCGTTGGTCGTTCAGCATGGGCGGTCTCCGTCGGGGTTCTGTCCGAACCACACCACGTTGCGATAGGTTGCGGGCGAGGTGTCGCCCTCGGTGCTTACGCACAGCACGCGGGATGCGTCGTCAAGTTGCAGGGCCTCGCGCGTGGCGGCCCCGTCGGGGTGTTGCATGATCCACTGGAGCGCCCCCGTGGTCACTGCGCCCGACTCGCCCGAAATGATGCGGGGATCACCACTCAATGGCGCACCAAGCATGCGCATGCCGTTGGCTGCCACGTAGTCCGGGCAGGACATGTAACTGTGCGCGTAGTCGCGCAGCAGCCCCCAGCTCACCGTGTTGGGCGCGCCGCAGGCCAGCCCGGCCATCAGGGTATCCAGGTCGCCGGTAACGGTATGCGGAGCGCCGTCGCCGATGCGGGCGGACGTATAGATGCAGTTGGCGTTGTGCGGTTCGACGATGACGAAGCGCGGCATGTCCGCTCCCAACACGGAAGCCAGATAGCCCAGCACGGCCCCGGCGAACGACCCTACGCCCGCTTGCAGCAGGACATGGCTGGGGCGTTCCGTGCCGAGTGCGCGCATCTGCTCCAGCGCCTCAAGGGCCAGGGTCATGTAGCCCTGCATGATCCAGGTGGGGATGTCCTCGTATCCCTCCCACGCCGTGTCCTGCACCATGATCCAGCCGTTGGCGCGTGCCTTTTGCCAGGTCATGGCCACGGCGTCGTCGTAGTTGAGGTCGGTGACGGTGCAGGCGGCGCCGTGGGCAAGGATGTTGTCCACGCGTTCGCGGGCCGAACCCTTGGGCATGTACACCACGGCCTTCTGCCCCAGTTGCTGGGCCGTCCAGGCCACGCCGCGCCCGTGGTTGCCGTCGGTGGTGGTGGCGAAGGTAAGTTCGCCCAGTTGGCGGCGCACGGCATCGGAGCACAACATGTCGCGGCTGATGTCATCGATGTCGCGCCCAAGGGCCTTGGCCAGGTAGCGACCGATGGCATAAGCCCCGCCCAGTACCTTGAAGGCATTGAGGCCGAAACGGTGCGATTCGTCCTTGACGAAAACCTGGCCCACGCCAAGGTCGCGGGCCAGCCCCGGCAACGTATGCAGGGGGGTGGGGGCGTATTCCGGGAAGGTGCGGTGAAAGCGGAGGGCACGTTGCGCCTCGCCTTGCGAGAGGGCCGACAGATCGGCTCCCGCATTGGCGGTTCGCAACCGGGAATTGTGAAGAACCTTGATGCCGGTCACGTCGTTGCGTCTCCTTGTTTGTGGGGTGTTTGGTCCCACACGGAAAAGCAAACGGCGCGCCAATGCTGCGGCGCAAAGTGAAAGCATGTAAAAGCAGTATGTTGTATGTGCGTGGCGAGCGTGGCGCAGGAAGGGGGAGTGTTCTCGGAATGAGAAAATTCGCAATATGAGAATGGCGGTGCGATCAGCATGGTGTTGGCGAGAGAAGTAGCCAGGCCGTATCAGTCCCCGGCTTCCTTGAGCTTGCGGTACAGGGTGGCCACGCTGATGCCCAGCGCCGCGGCGGCCTGGCGTTTGCCCAGTGTGTCGACGCCGTAGCGGGCCAGCGCGGCCTCTATGGTCCGGCGCTCCAGTTCCTGCAACGTCATGATTGGCATTGAGCCATCCATGATCCTTGCCGCGCCTTGCATCGTGCTGTCCTCCTGGCCTGGAGGCGGGCAGGCGGTCGCGACGTGGGGCATGGTGTGGCCTGTCGCAGGGTGGGGATGCGCGTCGGGTTCCGCCGCGCAGGAGCGGTCCATGTGGGCACGTGCGGTGTTGCGGGGGGAAAGCAGGGCAGGGGGCAGGTGCATGGGACCCAGCCGCCCGTTGCCCGGCATCATGTTGACCATGTATTCCACCACGTTTTCCAGTTCACGGACGTTGCCGGGCCAATGGTGGGCGTTCAGCAGTTCCAGCACGCGATCGGGAACGTGCGTCGGGCGCGTCTTGCCGAAGCGGGCGCAGTAGGTGTCCAGAAAACGGTCCACCAACGGGCGGATGTCGCCGGGCCTGTCGCGTAGCGGCGGTACGCGCAGGGGGATGACGTTGAGCCGGTAGTAGAGGTCTTCGCGGAACATGTTCTGGGCCACCATGGTTTCCAGGTCGTCGTTGGTGGCGGCGATGACGCGGATGTCCACGCTGACCGCGCGGCTGGAGCCGAGGCGGGTCAGGGCGCGCTCTTGCAATACACGGAGCAGTTTTACCTGCAAGTACAGCGGCATGCTTCCTATTTCGTCCAGAAATATGACGCCGCCGTGGGCCAGTTCGAACTTGCCGATGTGGCCCTTGCGGGATGCTCCGGTAAAGGCCCCGCCCACGTAACCGAACAGTTCGCTTTCCAGAAGCGTGTCGGGTATGGCGCCGCAGTTCAGCGCCACGAACGGCCCGTCGCGGCGGGGGCTTTCGGCATGAACGGCCCGCGCGAACAGTTCCTTGCCCGTTCCGGATTCTCCGGTGATCAATACGGTGGATGTGGACGTGGCGATGCGCTGCACCTGCGCCTTCAGGGCCTTCAGTTTGGCGGATTCGCCCACGATGGCGTCCAGCCCGCCGCCGCCTCCGCTTTCGGCCAGGCTGTGCACTCTCCGTTTGGCGTCATCCAGCGATTCAAAGGCCAGCACCGAGGCAAAGTCCGGGTTGCGCGAATGCAGCCCGCGCAGATGTCCCACGGCATCCACCTGTCTGCCGTTGCAGCGCAGCACGAACTCGTCCATGTCCGAGAAACTGTCGCCCGTGGGCAAAACTTCCAGCGTGGCGGGTGCGGTGTCCTGTTCGCCAAGGCCCAGCAGGCTGCGGGCAAATCCGTTGGCGTAGGTAAAGCCCCCTTCGGCGTTGCGCACCAGGATGCCCCGGTTGTTCACGTCCACGATCTGGAGCATCAGGTCCAGGAATTCCGTGGCCCCCTCCAGCCTGCGCTTGTCGTGCAGTTTGCCCGCCAGAGCCTGGGCCAGCAGCCCGATGAAATGGATGAAGGTGTCCTTGCGGGCCAGCACCCGTTCGCGTTCATCGTCCTTGAAGCAGACCAGGCCGATGACGCCGTACAAGTGTTCGCCGTCGGCGATGGGTGTGCTGACCGAAAGTTTTTCACGGCAATCGGCGCGGTTGGGGCACTGACTGCATATTTCGTGTTCTCGCGGGGTTTCCATGAACACGGTGCGCCGGGTGCGCATGGCGGTGCGGTACACCTCGCCCGCGCTGCGCAGGCTGTGCCCCACGCCCTTTTCGTACATGCCGGTTCCGGCGATGCGTATCAGCCTGTCGTCAACCACCTCGACGTCGATACCGGTCACCTGCGAGATGACCTCGGCATAGCGTTGCACCTGAGCCTGAATGTCTGCGAGCATGAAAGTGCCTCCCTTCACTGGCCGTACTTGCGCGGCAGGAGTGGACGCTATCATCCATTTCTCATGATGAGAATGCCCGTTGCGGCCCCAGCGGGAGCGGGGACGCAAAAAAAGGGAGGAAGACAGGCTTCCCCCCCCCCTTTGCCGACGCCACGGCGTGGCATTGACCACGCCGTGGCTGCCGTCGGAATCGGCTAGCGTTCCGCCAGGGCTCGCTGCGGCGCGCGCTTGCGCTGTTCTTCGTAGCGGGGGTCGTCCTGACCCACCAGTGCAAGCGCATGGGTGGTGCAACCGGTGACGCAGGCGGGCTTCAGCCCGGCGTCGATGCGGTCCATGCACAGGTCGCACTTCACGGCCTTGTCGCCGTCCTCGTTCCACTGGGGGATGTGCCAGGGGCAGGCTTCCAGGCAGGCGCCGCAGCCGATGCAGTCATCGGCCTCCACGTACACGATGCCGTCGGCCTCGCGCTTGGTCATGGCCCCGGTGGGACAGACGTCCACGCATTCCGGCTCCTCGCAGTGGAAGCAGGGCATGTACAGGGTGCGGTAAAGAGGCGCGCCGCTGGCCGAGGGCACGGGGCCTTCGGTGAAGTGCTCGCCCAGCTTGATGCCCACGGGCATGGCGTTCTTGACCTTGCAATGGACTTCGCACGCCTTGCAGCTGATGCAGCGGCGTTCGTCGGTGACGATGCAGTAGGTGCTCATGTGCTGTCCCCTATGCCCTGGCCGCGGCCTTGCGCACGGCAACGAAGTGTTCCTGCATGGAGATGCCGCCCCCGGCCCGGTCGTAGCGTTCAAGCCCGCCGGGCATCAGTTCCTGGTCGGCCACGCCCTTGCCCCGCGCCCGCGATTCCACCGGCAGCCGGTGGCCGAAGCCGTGCACCATGAACAGTGCCTCGGGGTGCACGAAGTCGGTGACGAAGGCGCGGATGCGCCCGGCGGCGGTGCCGTGCGCGTCCAGCACTTCCAGCAGTTCGCCGTCGGCTATGCCCAGTTCGGCGGCCCGTGCGGTGTTGATCCACGCCACGTTGGTGGCCATCTGCTCGGCCAGCAGCGGGTTGTTCACGGTGTGGCCCTGGGTGTGCAGCGCCGTGCGCCCGAAGGCGATGCGGAACATGCCCTGCGGCGGTGCGGGCGGCGCGGCGTAGGGGCGCAGGCTGGGTTCGCCGGCCTTGGTCCACTTGGGGCTGATCATTTCCAGCTTGCCCGAGCCGGTGCCAAACTTCAGTTCCGCGTCCTCGCGGTACTTGGGCGCGTCGCACAGTTCCACGAAGCCCTTGGCGTCGAAGTCCGCCATGGTCACGCCCGTGGGCTGCAACTGGTAGTCCCAGATGTCCTCGATGCGTTCGAAGGCCAGCTTGTCCATGCCCAGCCGTTTGGCGAGACCGCACAGGATTTCCCAGTCGGCCCTGGTATCCAGCGTGGGCTGCATGGCCCGCTTGCGCACGAAGAACTGCGGCTTCAGCCCGCCCTTGGAGGCGATGATGCTCTCGCGCGAAAGGTAGGTGGACAGGGGCAGCACCACGTCGGAATGCCACGCCGTGTCCGACCACGAGAAGGTCACGCTGACCAGCAGGTCCAGCCCTTCCCACTTGCGCTTCATGGCGTCCGCGTCGGGCATGGCCATCAGCGGGTCGTGCCGGTAGCAGATGTACGCCTTGACCGGGTACGGGTCGCCGGTGGCGATGGCGTCGTAGGCCAGGTTGATCAGGCCGGGGCCGCCGTCGAACTGGGTGTGCCGCCAGCCCACGCCGTCGGCGCGCTTCTCTTCGGGGGCGGGGTACAGGTCCACCAGCTTCTTCAGGCCCTTGCGACCCACGTCGCCGGGCTTGTTGGCGATGGGCAGGCCACCCTTGGCCCCGATGGAGCCGAGCAGGGCGTTGATGATGTACGCGGTGCGACAGACGTGGAACGAATCGTCGTAGCGCGCCACCATCCAGCCGGGGTGCCAGATGACATTGGGCGCGGCCTCGGCCAACTGGCGGGCCAGCGCGGTGATGGCGGCGGCGGGCACGCCGGTTTCGCCCTCGGCCCACTGCGGGGTGCAGGTGGCCACATGCTCGGCCAGCGCGTCCAGGTCCTGCACGTGCGCTTCGACGTAGGGCTTGTTGTACAGCCCTTCGTTGAGCAGCACGTGGATGACGGCCAGGTTGAAGGCCAGGTCGCTGCCGGGGCGCACCATGTAGAAATTGTCGGCCTTGCCTGCGGTGTAGGTGGCGCGGATGTCCACCACGCTGAGCTTGCAGCCCTTTTCCAGGCCGTCGAGCACCGCGTTGGCCTCGGCCACGTTGATGGCTTCAAGGATGTTGCGGGTCTGCAAGACCAGGTGCTTGCAGTTGCGGTAGTCGTAGACCACTTCCTTGCGACCGATGCCCATCACCGATTTTGCGGCGTGCTGCACGTTGCGCGCGCAGGCGCTGTCGTGGTTGCAGTAGTTGGGCGAACCCAGACCGCGCATGAAGGCCTGGTGCAGGTCCACGAAGGGGCCGCCCCGGTCGGAAAACAGCACGCTGCGCCCGCCGTGGGCGGCGGTGATGTCCTTCAGCTTTTCGGCCACGTAGTCCAGCGCCTCGTCCCACGAGGCTTCGCGCCACTTGCCTTCGCCGCGTTCACCCACGCGGATCAGCGGGCGCTGCGGACGTTCCGTATCCATTTCAAGGGCGATGCCCGCCGCGCCGCGCGCACACAGCGACCCCTTGAGGGGCGACTTGGGGTTGCCCTCGATGCGAACGGCCTTGCCGTCCTCCACCTCGACCACGATGGGACAGCGCACGCTGCACATGCCGCATACACTGTACACCTGTTGCCTGCCTGCCATGGCTGCCTCCGGTGTTTGCCTGCCGTTGGATATCTGGTTGAGCTTGCCCCGCCTATCAGCGCTTGTCCGCGCCGCGCAAGCAAAGCCGCGCATGTGTCGTTTGTAACAGGAACACGCATTCCGATACACTCGTGACCGTGAAAAATCGAGAGGGTTTCGTGAAAACAATCACGATTTGCCTGCCTGGCGTGCTTATTATGCTTTTTTAGGCACATGTGTCGTTTCGACCCAATCTGCTCCCCCAAGTGGGCCATTCTGTCCCCCGGCCTTCCAGCCCGCGCCCTGCCTTGCCTTGCGGAACCCTGCAGGCACGAAAAGAGGACATACCGTGCCCGGCGGACGGGCGTGGCTGCGCGAGGCCGGGCCAGTTGGCGCCACCCGTGCGGGGGTGAAATAACGCAGTATAACGGAATACAAGGAAAAGAGACTTTGGCCCCATCCTTGCTCTAGTGGGGGCAGGAGTGTTCGCGGGGTTTACGGAACCCGCGATGACGTCGCTAACCCCAACTCAGCGAGGTAGGCAGACATGGCAGTTCAGGAACAGGTTTACGGGTTCTTCATTCCCAGCGTTACCCTGATCGGCATCGGCGCCTCCAAGGCCATCCCCGAAAAGATCAAGGCGCTCGGCGGATCCAAGCCGCTCATCGTCACCGACATGGGCATCGTCAAGGCGGGCATCCTGAAGCAGATCACCGACCTGCTGGACGCCGCCAAGATGGCCTACAGCGTGTACGACGAAACCATCCCCAACCCCACCGACGACAACGTCCACAAGGGCGTTGAAGTCTACAAGAAGAACAAGTGCGACAGCCTGATCACCCTTGGCGGCGGCAGCTCGCACGACTGCGGCAAGGGCATCGGCCTTGTCATCGCCAACGGCGGCAAGATTCATGACTTCGAGGGCGTGGACAAGTCGTCCAAGCCCATGCCGCCTTACGTGGCCGTGAACACCACAGCGGGCACCGCGTCCGAAATGACCCGTTTCTGCATCATCACCGACACCAGCCGCAAGGTGAAGATGGCCATCGTGGACTGGCGCGTGACCCCCAGCATCGCCCTGGACGACCCGCTGCTGATGATGGGCATGCCCCCGGCGCTGACCGCCGCCACTGGCATGGACGCCCTGACCCACGCCGTGGAAGCCTACGTTTCCACCATCGCCACCCCCATGACCGACGCCTGTGCCGAGCAGGCCATCACGCTCATCGCCACCTTCCTGCGCCGCGCCGTGGCCAACGGGCGCGACATCGAGGCCCGCGAGCGCATGTGCTTCGCCCAGTACCTGGCGGGCATGGCCTTCAACAACGCCAGCCTCGGCCACGTGCACGCCATGGCCCACCAGCTTGGCGGCTTCTACGACCTGCCGCACGGCGAATGCAACGCCATCCTGCTGCCGTACGTCTCGCAGTTCAACCTCATCGCCAAGCTGGACCGCTTTGCCCGCATCGCCGAACTGCTGGGCGAGAACATCAGCGGCCTTTCGGTGCGCGACGCGGCGGAAAAGGCCATCTGCGCCATCAAGCGCCTGTCGGCGGACGTGGGCATTCCTGCCGGCCTCGTGGCCCTTGGCAAGCGTTACGGCAAGGACGTGAAGCCCAAGGACATCGCCATCATGACCAAGAACGCCCAGAAGGATGCCTGCGGTCTGACCAATCCGCGTTGTCCTACCGATGCTGATGTCGCGGCCATTTACGAAGCGGCCATGTAAGGGGTACAGACAAAGCCGGGCGTGGTCCTTTTCAGGGTGACGGCGGGCAACCCCACCTGCGACCAGCCCGCGCGGCAGATGCACCATCATTTCCGCGCGGGCGCACAAAAGGCCCCCCACGCCGGTCCCTTCCTTATCATGGAGCGGACCAGATCGGCCCCGACCGGTTTTGTGACACTATCCCCACTTGCGCTTTCGACCGCCGCGGGAAAGGAGAGTTCCTTCCCCCTTCCCGCGGCGGCATCCGCGAGCGCGCAACCGCAACGTGCCGGGAAACGACATGGACGTGACCAACCTTGAATCTGTCCGCGACGACGACTTCATCCATGCGGTCATGGAGGAGAGCGGGCAGAATCTTACGCACTGTTACCAGTGCGGCAACTGTACGGCGGGGTGTCCGTGCGGGTTCGCCTACGACATCCAGGTCAGCCAGATCATGCGCAACCTGCAGGCGGGCCGGAAGGACAAGGTGCTGAACAGCCGATCCATCTGGCTGTGCCTGTCCTGCTCCAGCTGCACCACCCGCTGTCCCAACAACATCGACGTGGCACGGGTGATGGACGTCCTGCGCCACATCGCCCGGCGCGAGGGCCGGGTGGCCGAGAAGGGCGTGACCACCTTCTGGGACGCCTTCCTTGCCTCCGTGCGCAAGCATGGCCGGGTCTACGAACTGGGCGTGGTGGCCAACTATGTGGCCCGCACCGGCAGGGTGTGGACCGACATCGATCTTCTGCCGCGCATCGCGCCCAAGGGCAAACTTTCCCCCATGCCGCACGACATCAGGGGCCGGGACGAGATCGCCCGCATCTTCCAGCGCTACGAGGAGGAAAGGACGCGATGAATCTCGCCTACTACCCCGGCTGTTCGGGGCTCGGCACCTCGCGCGAGTACGAACGCTCCACCCGGGCCGCCTGCGCGGCGCTGGGCGTGAAGCTGACGGATATCCCGGACTGGAGCTGCTGCGGTTCCACCCCGGCCCACGCGCTGGAGCATGCCCTGTCGGGCGCGTTGTCGGCCCGCAACCTGGTGGGCGCCGCCCGCGCGGGTTGCGACACCGTGGCCACCCCCTGTCCGAGCTGTCTTTCCAACCTCAAGACTGCCCGTCACCGCATGGCCGACGACGGCTTTCGCGCCAAGGTAGGGCGGTTGCTGGACCAGCCCGCCGACGCACTCGCGGCCCTGCCCGACGTCCAGTCGGTGCTGGAAACGCTGGTGACCCGCGTTGGCCTTGACGCCATCCGCGCCAAGGTGCGCCAGCCCCTCGCCGGGTTGCGCGTGGCCCCCTATTACGGCTGCATCATGACCCGCCCGGCGGATGTCATGCGCTTCGACGATCCGGAAAACCCCACCTCCATGGATGACTTGCTTACGGCGCTGGGCGCCGAGGTGGTGCCCTTTGCCTACAAGGTGGAATGTTGCGGGGCCTCGTACGGGGTCACGCGGCGGGACATAGTGGCCCGGCTTTCCGGGCGGCTGCTGGGCGCGGCGCGCGACGCCGGTGCCCACGCCGTGGTGGTGGCCTGCCCGCTGTGCCAGATGAACCTGGACCTGCGCCAGACGCAGGTGGAATGGCCCGGCGGCAATGCCGTGGACATGCCGGTGTTCTACTTCACCCAGTTGCTGGGGCGCGCCCTGGGCGTGCCGGATGCGGAACTGGGGCTGGAACAGCTGTGCGTTGACCCGGCCATCGCCTTCCGTCGCGCGGCGCAGGTTGTGGCGGCACGGCAGGCCGAAGAGGCCGCGCAGGCCGCCAAGGCGGCCGCCCAGGCAGCAGCCAAGGCCGCCCAGGCCAAACAGGCCGCCGCAGCGAATGAAGGGGGCAGGGCATGAGAATAGGTGTTTTCGTCTGCCACTGCGGCAGCAACATCGGTGGCACCGTGGACGTGCCCGGCGTGGCCGAGGTGGCCCGCGCTTACCCCGACGTGGTCTTTTCCTCCGACACCATGTACGCGTGCTCCGAACCGGGGCAGGCGGCCATCGTGGACGCCATCAAGGAACACGCGCTGGATGGCGTGGTGGTTGCCTCGTGCACCCCGCGCATGCACGAACCCACCTTCCGCCGTACGGTGGAACGGGCCGGGCTGAACCGCTACATGTTCGAAATGGCCAACATCCGCGAGCATGTCTCGTGGATCGGCAAGGACCGCGAGGCCAACAGCAACAAGGCGGCGGAACTGGTCCGCATGGCCGTGGAAAAGCTGCGCCTGAACGCGCCGCTGTACCCCAAGTCGTTCGACGTGACCAAGCGCGTGCTGGTCATCGGCGGCGGGGTGGCGGGCATCCAGGCCGCGCTGGACTGTGCCGACGGCGGCATCGAAGTGGTGCTGGTGGAGCGCGAATCGACCATCGGCGGCAAGATGGCCAAGCTGGACAAGACCTTCCCCACCGTGGACTGTTCCAGCTGCATCCTGGGCCCCAAGATGGTGGACGTGTCGCAGCACCCCAACATCCGCCTGTACGCCCATGCCGAGGTAGAGAAGATCAGCGGCTACGTGGGCAACTTCAAGGTGGACGTGCGGCGCAAGGCTACCTACGTGGATTGGGAACTGTGTACCGGCTGCGGCCTGTGCATGGAAAAGTGCCCCAGCAAGAAGTCGCCCGATGCGTTCAACGAGCACGTGGGCGTCACCACCTCCATCAACATTCCGTTCCCGCAGGCCATCCCCAAGAAGGCCATCATCGATCCCACGTCCTGCCGCCAGTTCGTCAAGGGCAAGTGCGGCGTGTGCGCCAAGGTGTGCCCCACCGGGGCCATCCGCTACGACATGGAAGATCAGGTGGTGACCGAAGACGTGGGGGCCATCATCACGGCCACCGGCTACGACCTGTTCGACTACACCAAGTACGCGGAATACGGCGGCGGGCGCTACCCGGACGTGATCACCTCCTTGCAGTACGAACGGCTGTTGTCGGCATCCGGCCCCACGGGCGGGCACGTCAAGCGCCCGTCCGACGGAAAAGAGCCGAAGACCGTGGTGTTCATCCAGTGCGTGGGCTCGCGTGACCGCTCGGTGGACCGCCCGTATTGCAGCGGCTTCTGCTGCATGTACACCGCCAAGCAGGCGGTGCTGACCAAGGATCACATCCCCGATTCGCGCAGCTACGTGTTCTACATGGACATCCGCGCCAACGGGAAGATGTACGAGGAATTCACCCGCCGGGCCATGGAGGAATACGGCGTGCAGTACGTGCGCGGCCGCGTGTCCATGATTGTCCCGCAGGGCGACACCTACTTGGTGCGCGGGGTGGATACGCTGCTTGGCGAACAGGTGGAGGTGCCCGCCGACCTCGTGGTGCTGGCCGTGGGGGCGGAATCCTCGCACGGGGCACCGCAACTGGCCGAAAAGCTGCGCATCTCGTACGACAACTACGGCTTCTTCATGGAAAGCCATTGCAAGCTGCGTCCGGTGGAAACCAATACCGCGGGGGTCTACCTTGCCGGTGCGTGCCAGGGGCCCAAGGACATCCCGTCCTCGGTGGGGCAGGGCAGCGCGGCGGCGGCCAAGGTGCTGGGCCTTTTCTCGCGCGGCAGGCTGGAAAGCGACCCGCAGATATCGCAGGTGGACGTGCGCCGTTGCGTGGGCTGCGGCAAGTGCATCACCACCTGTCCCTACGGGGCCATCGACTGGATGGAACTGCGCGGCGAAATGAAGGCCCGCGTCATTGAAACGGTGTGCCAGGGCTGCGGTATCTGCACGGTCACCTGTCCGCAGGGGGCCATCCAGTTGCAGCACTTCACCGACAACCAGATCCTCGCGGAGGTCAACGCATTATGCCTGTCCTGAAGGGGAAGGAACTCCGCGTCGTAGGGTTCCTGTGCAACTGGTGTTCGTACGGCGGTGCCGATACCGCCGGGGTCGGGCGATTCTCGCAGCCCACGGACCTGCGCATCATCCGCGTGCCCTGTTCGGGCCGCGTGGATCCCATGTTCGTGGTCAAGGCGCTGCTGGGCGGCGCGGACGGGGTGCTGGTTTCCGGCTGCCACCCGCGCGACTGTCACTACAGCCAGGGCAATTTCTACGCCCGGCGCCGGCTTGAAACGCTGAAGAACTTCCTGCCCGCCCTCGGCATCGACCCGGACCGTTTCCAGTACACCTGGGTTTCCGCGTCGGAAGGGCAGCGCTGGAAGAACGTGGTCTCCAACTTCGTCGAAAAGGTGCATCAGTTGGGGCATGCCCCGCGCATAGAGGAAGCCACCCCGTACCTGCCGCTGGCGGAAAAGGGCGACACCCCGCACGCGTTGCGCGCCCCCCTGCGTCCTTTGTCGTACCCGGCTGCGGGAACGCTGGCCGCATCGCTGGAGCAACTGCGCGACAAGATCCGCGCGGCGCTGCCGGAACTGGATTGCGTCATCGGCTGGCAGCAGGGCTTTGACGCGCTGCACGCCACGCCGCTGTTCATGCGCAAGCCGGAAGACGTGGACAAGCTGACCTGGGGTCCGCTGAACGTGCACAACCTGGCCACCTACCTGCCGCAGTTCAAGAATCGCAAGGTGGGCGTGGTGGTGAAGGGCTGCGACAGCCGCTCGGTCATCGAACTGTTGCAGGAAAAGCTGGTGGAACCCGACAACGTGCGGGTGTTCGGCATGCCCTGCGAGGGCGTGGTGGACATGACCCGCGTGCAGAAAACGCTGGACGCGGGTAACGCGGATGGCGCGATGTGCGCAGACGCGGCGCCTTCTTCGGTGGGCGTTGACGGAGACAGCCTGTCCTTTGAAGGTGAAGCCACGGCTCGCCTGAAACTGGCCGACGTGGTGGCCGAAAAGTGCCGCACCTGCGACACCCCGGTGCCCCTCTTGGGCGACGTGGTGGAGGGCAACGCCTCCGCCCCGGCTGGCCCCGCGCCCGACGCGCCGCCCAGTCTCGAAGCCCTGGACGCCATGACCCCGGAACAGCGGCGCGGCTTCTGGCGCGCACAGATGGACCGTTGCCTGCGCTGCTACGCCTGCCGCAATGCGTGTCCCATGTGCGTGTGCCGCGACCACTGCATTGCCGAAAGCCGCGACCCGCACTGGACCACCCAGGAAGGCAACGTGCGCGAGAAGTTGCAGTTCCAGGTCATCCACGCCCTGCATCTGGCCGGGCGCTGCACCGAATGCGGCGAATGCCAGCGGGCCTGCCCGGTGAATATCCCGGTGCTGTCCCTCAAACAGTGGATGAACCGTTCGGTGCGCACCCTGTTCGACTACCGGGCCGGCGTTGACGTGAATGCGGTGCCGCCGTTGCTGGCCTTTGCCGTGGAAGAAAAGAACATCAAGGAGCATGGGCTGTGATGAGCTTCGCACGATACATCGCGCGCGGCGAACTTGCCCGCGCCCTCGACGACATGGCGCGGGGCCGCGTGACGTATGCGCCCCGCCGGGAAGGTGACGCCGTGGTCTTCCGCCCCCGCGCGGAAGGCGAGGAACCGCTGCTGGCCCGCGCCACGGTGCCGCCCAAGGGCGTCATCTTTCCGCAGAGCGAGCGGCTGTTCGCCTTCATCCGCGAAAAGGACCCCAACGACCCCGGTCACACCACCGTGCGGCTGGATTCCACCGTGGACATTGAACCGGCGCTGATCTTCGGTGCCCGTCCGTGCGACGCGCGCGGCTTCCACATCTTCGACCGGGTCTACCTGAACGGCCCCCACCGCGACCCGTACTACGCGGCGCGGCGTGAGGCTACCGTGGTGGTCACCCTGGCCTGCACCAAGGCCGGATCCACCTGCTTCTGTCACTGGACCGGCTGCGGCCCGGCGGACACCACCGGTTCGGACATCCTGCTGACGCCCGTGGGCGTGGGCAATGACGCGGGCTTCGTGGCCGTGGCCGTCACCGAGCGCGGCGGCGCCGTGCTGGAGCGGGCCAACCTGCCCGAGGCCGACACCGCCCGTGCGGATGCCGCCCAGGCCGTGCACGCGGCCACCCATGCGGCGCTGGAGGCGCAAAGCCCGGCCCCGGACCTGTCCGCCACCCCGGCGCGCCTGCTGGAACGCTTTCCCGATACCGGCTTCTGGCGCGACATGTCGGACAAATGCCTGTCCTGCGGTGCGTGCACCTACCTGTGCCCCACCTGCTACTGCTTCAACATCACCGACGAGAACGACGGCGGCGACGGCATGCGCGGCAGACGCCTGCGCAGTTGGGACAACTGCATGTCCTCGCTGTTCACCCGCGAGGCCAGCGGCCACAACCCGCGCATGGGCAAGGCCCTGCGCCTGCGCAACCGCGTGGGCCACAAGTTCTCGTACTACCCGCAACTGCACGAGGGCGTGGTGTCGTGCAACGGCTGCGGTCGTTGCATCACCGGCTGCCCGGTATCCGTGGACATCCGCGAGATGGTGGTGCGCGCCACCGAAGCCAATGAGGAGACCCCCAATGCCTGATGCCATCACCCCGCAAGCGGGCGCGCACGCCACCACCCTGGGCTCGGGGTTCACCGACAACCCCTACCTGCCCGACGTGGCCACCGTGCTGGAAACCGTGCAGGAAACCCCGGCCATCAAGACCCTGCGCGTGCGCATCGATGATCCGGCGCGCATGGAGGCCTTCCGTTTCAATCCCGGCCAGGTGGGCCAGCTTTCGCTGTTCGGCGTGGGCGAATCCACCTTCGTCATCAACTCGCCGCCCACCCGCATGGACTACCTGCAATTCAGCATCATGCGCGCGGGCGAGGTGACCGCCGCCCTGCACGGGCTGAAGCCCGGCGACAAGGTGGGCGTGCGCGCGCCGCTGGGCAACTGGTTTCCGTTAGAGAACATGCGCGGCAAGGACATCGTGTTCGTGGGCGGCGGCATCGGCATGGCCCCGCTGCGCACCCTGCTGCTGTACATGCTGGACAATCGCGCCGACTACGGCAACATCACGCTGCTGTACGGGGCGCGTACCCCCGGTGACATGGCCTTCCGCGACGACGTGCAGGAATGGCTGGCGCGCACCGACATGCAGGCCACGCTGACCGTGGACCAGGCCCCGGAAGACTGGCCGCACCGCGCGGGGCTGATCCCCCACGTGCTGCTGGACCTGGCCCCGTCCAATGCGAACAGCGTGGCCGTGCTGTGCGGCCCGCCCATCATGATCAAGTTCACGGTGGAGGCGCTGAAGAAGCTGCACTTCGCCGATGAGCAGATCTACACCACGCTGGAGCGGCGCATGAAGTGCGGTATCGGCATCTGCGGGCGCTGCAACATCGGCACGAAATACGTGTGTGTCGACGGGCCGGTGTTTACCTACGCCGAACTGCGCGACTTGCCCAACGAACTCTAACCGCAAGTTGGCTTTTGCCCGCTGGCTGCGTCAACCGACGCCCGCCACGCGGTCGAATACGAGAAGAGTATGCTCCCGCCTGGCGGGCTTGGTTTCCTTGCCAGCGAACAAAATCCTGCCTTGCGGGCGGGAGCGCGGGCAGACGGGAAAACTGCTCCCTGTCAGCATTGAGAGTACTTTTGGACAGTCCACAAGCCCCCGGCGCGGGACCGCCGCGCCGGGGACCTACGGAGAGCATATGGCCGAGTTCTTCAACGCCGCAGACGTCACCGCCGCCGCCATCCGCATCGAGCAGCGCGGCCAGGACGTGTACAATCAGGCCGTGGCCATGGCCACCAGTCCCGAGGTCAAGGCGCTGTTCGAGCACCTTGCCGCCGAAGAGGCCAAGCACGAGGCAATCTTTCGCGCCATGGCCGACCGCGTCGGCCCCGTGGAACTGCCTGCGTGGAGCATTGCCGCCGAGTATGTGGAATACCTGCACGCGCTGCTCGATTCGCACGCGCTGTTTACCCAGGCCGGTACCCTGACCGCGCTCAAGGGCGCCGCCGCCGACCACGCCACCGCCCTGCGCATGGCCATCCAGTTCGAGAAGGACACCCTGCTGTTCTTCACCGAAATGCGCGAGCTGGTGCCCGCCCAGGAAAAGGCGGCGGTGGATGCCTGCATCGCGGAAGAACGCGTCCATCTGCGCGCCCTTACCGCCATGCTGGCCCAGGTGCACGCCTAGTATTTGGCGCACTGGCGGCCGCCAGTGCAAGCATGTTCCGCGCGCGACGACCGACGCAACGGCGCGCGCGGGGCCGGTCCGCACCGGGTGCGGACCGGCGCAATGGAGGGGCGGACGGTCGGAAAGAGGCACCCGACCGTCCGTCATCTCCATGGCCCAGCGTCCCATGCCCGTCCCGCGCAGCCTCCCGCGGGCGGTGGATACAGGCGGGCCGTGTGCCACGGGTGTTGCGACGTCCGTGCCGCCCGGCCAGCGCGGGAGGCCTTGATGTTGCTGTCATCCCCCTTCGATACTTCACCCTTCGGTGATCCTGCCATCGTCCCGTTGTCACCCGGCCCCCGTCCGGCAGAGTCCGGGGGCGTGCCCGCGTGGAGCATTGCCGACGAGCGTGTCTTTCTGGATCACATCCCTTCGCTGTTCCTGGCCTCGGACCTGTTTGCCGCAGCCTACCTGCGTGTCGAACGTCGTTGCCTGCGCCCCGTGACACCGTTGGCGCTTTCCGCCGCCGTCACCTGCGAGGGGCCGTGGCTGGACCAGGGCGACCTGGATGTCTATCTGGCCTGCCTGTTGCTGGGACTGCGCCAGGGTAGTTCCCGGCTGCGTTGCCCGGCGGACGAGCCCGCCAGACTGGCCGGCCTTGGGGGCAGGGCGGGGACGGCCCGTTTTGCCGCGCGGCTGGACCGCCTGCACGAGGCACGCATGGCCTGCGGCGATGGCCGGTTCGCCGCGCGGATGCAGCTTGTATCCGCCGTGGTGCGCGACGAGGCCTCCGGCACCCTGCGCATCGAGTTCGGCCCAGAGCCGTTCACTGCGCTGCGCGATGCGCCAGGCATTGCGCGGTTCATCGCCGACCGGGCCGCGTTGGGGCGCGACGGGCTGGGCAAATGGCTGCTGGGCGTGGCCTGGACCCTGCGCGAAACCTGCCTGATCGATCCGCGACGCCTGCGGGCCATGGCGCCCAGGGGAAAGGGCCGGGATATCCTGCCGCTGTTGCAGGAATTCGCCCGGCGTGGTTATATCCGCGACATGGTCACCCGTTCCGATGGGCTCGTGATCGTCCAGCCGGGGCATCAGCCAGGCGGGACGCATGCCGCAGTGTATGGGCACGGCGACGGGCACGGTCCGCCGATGTGCAGGCTGCTGACATAGCGCATGATCGGGTGACACTGCCGTGACGCCGTCGTGGGTCGGCTGCACGGCAATTCCGTGCGTGGCGTTGTGGGATGCCGCGCACGGTGGCGCAGCCGGATAGTCCGGCGGCTACGATACACAGGGCAGGCGGCGCCCCGCCGCACGGCGCGGGCTTCGGGAGCAGGGACTACATGCGGATCACCAAATTCGCCATTCCGGAGATCATCTTCGGGCATGGCAGCCTTGATCATCTTGCGCCGTGCGCCCGCAGGCTGGGCGCCTCGCGCGTGCTGCTGGTCAGCGACAAGGGGCTGGAATCCAGCGGCTGGGTGGAACGGGTCATGGACATCCTGGGCGGCAACGGCCTTGAATGGGTGTACTTTGCCGATTGCAGTTCCAACCCGCGCGATCATCAGGTGCACGAGGGCGCGCAGATATACCGCGAGGAACGCGCCGACGTGGTCATCGCCCTGGGCGGCGGCAGTCCCATGGACACGGCCAAGGGCATCGGCACCATCGTGGGCAACGGCGGGCGCATCAGCGACTACGAGGGGGCCAACAAGATCATGCGGCCCCTGCCGCCCATGATCTTTCTGCCCACCACGGCGGGCAGCGGGTCGGACATCTCGCAGTTCTGCATCATCACCGACGTTGCGCGCCGCCTGAAGATGTCCATCATCAGCCGCTCGCTGGTCCCCAACGTCTCCATCATCGACCCGCAGGTGCTGCTGACCAAGAGCGAGGAACTGATCATCGCCTCGGCCATCGACGCCTTTGCCCATGCCGTGGAATCGTACCTGTCGTTGCTGGCCTCTCCGTTCACCGACCATCAGGCCCTGCGCGCCATGGAACTGATCATGGCCAACCTGATGCCCGCCGTGGAACGGCGCGACCCGGAAGCGCTGGAACAGCTCAGCATCGCCAGCACGGCGGCGGGCATGTCGTTCAGCAACGCAGGCCTCGGCATCGGCCATTCGTTGGCCCATTCGCTGGGGGGCATGTTCGACGTGCTGCACGGCCTGGTGCACCCGGTGCTGCTGCCGCACGTGATGCGCTACAACCTGCCGGTGAGCGTGGACCGGCTGGCTGCCATCGGGCGCATCGTGGTGGGGCCGCGCGTGGCCAGCGCGGAAAGCATCGCCCGAGCGGGCATAGACCGGCTGGGCGAATTCTTTGCCGGGCTGGGCGTGCCGGTGCGGCTGGGGCAACTGCTGCCCGACAGGTCCGCGCTGGAAACCATTGCCCGTACGGCGGTTCCCGATGCCTGCACCCTGACCAATCCGCGCGCGGTCACCTGGCAGGACCTGCTGACCATCTGCGAAGAGGCGTGGTGACATGGCCCAGGGAACCAGCCTAGACGATCTTATCGGCATAGAGCACAGCAAGCTGGGCTTCTTTCAGGAACTGCGCCAGACCATCGTGCAGTTGAAGGCGGCGCACCGGGAGTCGGAGCGCAACCGCCTGGAGATAGAGGCCATCCTGGACGGCATCACCGACCTGATGATGGTGCTTTCCAAGGATTTGCGCATCATTGCCGTGAACCACGTGTTCTACGACATCCTGGGCGTGCGCGAACCGGAGGGGCGCTACTGCTACGAGATATTCCGCCAGCAGGACCACCCTTGCCCGGAATGCCCGGCGCACCGCTCGTTCGTTACCGACGAGGTATGCCGCGAGACGTCCATCTTCCGCATCAATGGCCGCAAGTTGCAGTTCGAGATGGTGGCCTCGCCCATCAAGGACCCGGCCACGCAGGATCGCCAGATTCTCATCTTCAAGCGCGACGTGACCCTGGAAAAGGAATTCCAGGCCAAGTTCCACCAGGCCGAGAAAATGGCCACGGTGGGCATGCTGGCGGCCGGGGTAGCGCACGAGGTGAACAACCCGCTCACGGCCATTCACGGCTTTGCCGAGGGCATCCTGCGCCGGGTGGAGCGTTTGCGCGGCACGGTGGACCCGGAGATGCACGCCGACCTTGCGGACTACGCCGGGACCATTCTTGGTGAATGTGGCCGCTGCCAGGAGATCGTGCATTCGCTGCTGACCTTCAGCAGGCCGCATTCCTCGGAATTCTCGCCCGTCAACCTGAACGTGGTTGTGGGCGACACCCTGAAGCTGCTGCACAACCACCTGAAGCAACCCAAGTACCGCCGCGTGCGCATTGACGCCCGGCTGTGCCCCACGGCCCCGGTGGTGCTGGGGTGCGAGGCGCAGTTGAAGCAGGTGATGCTGAACCTGCTGGTGAACGCACTGGATGCCTTTGACGGGCCTGCCGGGGGGGATGGCAAGGGCCAGGCCAGTTCCCCGAAAGGGGACGCGGGCAGTGCGGATGGTGGTGCGGCAGGCGGTGCCGAAGAACTCCCCACCGTGAACGGGGGGAGGGCGCGCAACAGCGTCGAGGCGGTCATCACTGTCACCCCGTTCCGGGACGGACGCCACGCGGGATTTTCCGTACGTGATACGGGCAGCGGCATTCCGCCGGAACATCTTGATTCGCTGTTCGAGCCGTTCTTCACCACCAAGCCGGTGGGCCGGGGCATCGGCATCGGGCTGTCCACCTGCTATACCATCGTCACGGAACACGGTGGCGACATCCGCGTGGAAAGCCGGGTCGGCGAAGGCTCCACGTTCACCGTCACGCTGCCGCTTCCGCCGGAGTAACCGCCGTGCGCACCACCTACACCGTGCTGGCCGTGGACGATGAACCGTCCATCGGCAAGCTGCTGGAAAAGGAACTTTCCACCCCCACCCGTACCGTGCACGTGGCCACCAGCGCCCGGCAGGCGCGCGAGCGGCTGCGCCGCGCCACGTACGAGGTGGTGGTGCTGGACATTCGCCTGCCGGATGCCGACGGCATCGAATTCATGGTGGAACTGCGCCAGCGCTACCCGGATACCGAGGTCATCCTGATCACCGGGCACGGCAACATCGACAACGCCGTGGAGGCCATGAAGCTGGGCGCCTACGACTACATCACCAAGCCGTTCAACCTGACCGAACTGGAAGTGGTGGTGGAGCGCGCCTACCAGCGGGCCTTTCTGCGCAACGAAAACCGCGCCCTGCGCCACGCGCGCGACGGGGCGCGCCCGGGGGTGACCCTGATCGGCAATTCGCAGGGCATCAAGGAGGTGCGCTACCTGATCGAAAAGGTGGCCCCCACCGACGTGCCCGTGCTGATCACGGGCGACAGCGGGGCGGGCAAGGAAGTGGCCGCCCACGCCATCCAGTCGTTGGGCACCCGGGCGGACAAGCCGTTCATCATCAAGAACTGCGCGACGTTGCAGAAGGAACTGGCGCGCAGCGAGCTGTTCGGGCATGTGCGCGGATCGTTCACCGGCGCGCTGGAAAACCGCGACGGGCTGATGGCCTTCGCCAACAAGGGCACCCTGTTTCTGGACGAGATAGGCGAGTTGCCGGTGGAGGTGCAGGCATCGCTGCTGCGCGTGCTGGAAAACAAGACCTACCGCCGGGTGGGCGAGAAGGATCACCGCAGTTGCGACATCCGGCTCATCTTCGCCACCAACCGCTCGCTGGCTGGCGAGGTGGAGGCCGGGCGCTTTCACGAGGCGCTGTACCACCGCATCAACGTATTCAACATTGAAATGCCCCCCCTGCGTGACCGCAAGGAGGACATTCCCCTGTTGGCCGAATTCTTTCTGGCCCGGCTGGGCAACGGCCGCGACGACCTGCGCATTTCCGACCGGGCCATGGCCTGCCTGATGCAATATGCGTGGCCGGGCAACGTGCGCGAACTGCGCAACGTGCTGGAGCGCAGCATCATCCTTGCGGAAAACAACCTGATCACCGAACACGCCCTGCCGCGTGAACTGGCGGGCCTTGCTGGCGGGGCGGGCGGGGCAGGGGGGGCGGGGGGCGGACCGGGAAGCGGCGCGGCAGGTGGCGGTACGGCGGGGCAGCACGGTTCCGGCGGCGAATCGCAGGGGCCGCTGACGCTGGAGGCCATGGAGCGCGAACACATCGCCCGCATTCTGGAATTCTACGACAACAACCGCTCGCTGGCCGCCACGGCGCTCGGCATCAGCCGCAAGACGCTGTACCGGAAGATGCGGGAGTATGACATAGGATAAGTGGGCGGTTGGCCTCGGCGTTATTGCCGGGTGTTTCGAATGGTGGCGTGCGGCTGCGGTATACCCGTAGCCGCCTTGTTTTTCAGGCGTGGGGCGTCGTGCATGGGGTGCCGCTTGTTCCGGAACGTGGTATGTGTGGACAGGTTCGAGCAATGGTCGAGATTCGGGGCCATGGATGGGTTCGCCACGGTCTTTCTCGTTCTTTCCTTCGCGCAGGAGTATAACCATGATGACAGCACCTGATTCCATGCCCGACCGCGCCGCCGGGGCGCTGATGGGCGCGTGGATTGGCGATGCGCTGGGCCTTGGCCCGCACTGGTACTATGACCTTGCCGAACTGCGGCGCGATTACGGCCCGTGGATCAGCGGGTACACCGACCCCAGGCCGGGGCGCTATCACGACGGCATGAAGGCCGGGCAGTTGTCGCAGGCGGGGTTCATCCTGAAATTGACGGTGCGCTCGCTGGTGGAACGGGGCGGGTACGACCAGGCCGACTTCTGCCGCTGCATGGACGAGGAGTTGTTTCCGTTGCTCAACGGGCAGCCGGTGAGCGGGCCGGGCAACTACACCAGCCAGTCCATTCGCGAGGCATGGCGGCGCAGGGTGGAGCAGGGATTGCCGTGGGGGCAGACCGCAGGCCACGCGGACACCACCGAAGCCATCGAGCGCACCCTGGCCATTGCGGTGCGCTACGCCACGCAGCCCGCCCGGCTGGCCGCCGCCGTCAGCGGCAATGCGGCGCTGACCCAGTGCGACGACGTGGTGCTGTCGCTCACCGTGGCCTATGGCGCGGTGCTGGCGCTGCTGGTGCAGGGGCACCAGCTGACCCCGGCAATTTCCGAAACGTTAATGCATCAGGTTAAGGACGGGGTGTTGCCGTTTCATGCGGTAACCCGCGACGGCTTTCAGGCCCCGCGCCCCGGCGACCCGGATCCGCCGCGCGCCGGGCGGTTTGCCTCGCCCGATGCGCTGCTGTTGCCCGGCTACATGGCGGCGGCAGCGGCAGACCCGGACATCCGCATCGAACCGGCGTGGAAGGTTTCGCTGGTGTACGGCATGCCCTGCGCCATCTACCACATGCTTCCGGCGGCCTACTACCTTGCCGCGCGCTTTCACGACGACTTCGAGTCCGCCGTGCTGCATGCGGTAAACGGCGGCGGGCAGAATCAGGTGCGGGCCATCCTTGCCGGGGCGCTGGTGGGGGCGCAGGTGGGCTTGTCCGGCATACCGCAACGGTTCATCGATGGACTGGAAGAGGGCGAGGAACTGCGCGCGCTGGCCGTGCGGCTGGCCGGGCAGGTGGATTCAGATTGACGGGCAAGTGCGGTCAGAATGAGCGGCAGCCCTCCCCCCAGGCAGTCTGCCACAGGTCCGAATCCATCGGTTCCATCCCTGCACGAAGCCGCGTGCCGCCGATGTTGACCTTGACAATGCGCTACGGCATCGTCTAGACACCTTCGATTCCTGCGCCCGTAGCTCAGTCGGATAGAGCGATAGCCTCCTAAGCTGTAGGCCACAGGTTCGATTCCTGTCGGGCGCACCAGAAAAACAAGAGGATACGAGATGATTGTCTCGTATCCTCTTTGTCGTTTCAGGGCGGTGCGTATTGATCGATTGTTTGTTGTTTTGTTGTTGGTTTTACATGTGTCTGAAAATATGCGATGTTTCGTGCTGATGTCTTCGGTGCGTGCCCGATGGCTCCGCATTCCGTCGCCCCATCCTTGACATTCCGGGCGGAAGGTGATGCCGGTACGGGCATGTCGCATCAGGATTCTTGCATCATGCCACAGGGTAGTCGCGCTTCGTGCGTGCCATCCGCAAGCTGTTCCAGTGGCCTGTCCGACGCACCATTGGATCGGTCCCGACCCGTCGCATCACCGGATCGGTCCCGACCCGTTCGCGGGCGCCTGGCCCCCAGTCCCACGGGGCACATCCACCTCGGCAATGCCGCCTCCTTCCTGATGGCGTGGCTGTGCGCGCGCGCCGCCGGGGGGCAGATGGTGCTGCGCATGGAAGACATCGACCCGGACCGGTCGCGCCCGGAATTCGCGGCGGGCATGGTTCGCGATCTGTTGTGGCTGGGGCTGGACTGGGACGAGGGCCCCGAGTTTCCGGATCTGGCGTATCCACTCTCAGGCCAGGTGTCCGATCCGTTGCCCGCCCGGCAGGGCGCACCGGGAGGCGCGCTGCCGACCGGCGCTGCCGACGCATCCAGCCATGTCCGCATGCCCGCGCGCGGCGGTCCCCACGGTCCGTATTCCCAAAGCGAACGTCTGGCCCTGTATGCCGATGCGTTGGCCCGGCTGGAACGGGAAGGGCACGTCTACCCCTGTTTCTGCACCCGCAAGGAACTGCGCTCGCTGGCGTCCGCCCCGCATGCCGGGGAATGCGGCCCCGCCTATCCCGGCACCTGTCGCCACCTTGGCCCGGAGGACCGCGCCCGGCGCCTGGCCGAAGGGCGCCGCCCGGCCATGCGGGTGCGCTGTGACGACACGGTGATTGCCTTCACCGACCGCATTGCCGGGCCACAGTGCATGTCGCTTGCCGAGTGCGGGGGCGACTTTGCCGTGCGCCGTTCCGACGGGGTGTTCGCATACCAGTTGGCGGTGGTGGTGGACGACATCGCCATGGGTGTCACCCAAGTGGTGCGCGGCGACGACATCCTGGCCAGCACGCCGCGCCAGATATGGCTGTACCGCCTGCTGGGCGCACCCGTGCCGGAATACGTGCACGTGCCGTTGCTGCTGGACCACGAGGGCGAACGGCTGGCCAAGCGGCACGGCTCGCTGGGCGTGGCCGCCCTGCGCGAGGCAGGCGTGTCGCCGTGGGCCATCGTGGGGTACCTTGCCTGGCGGCTGGGCCTGCGCGATGCGCCGGGGCTGACCACGCCGCGTGAACTGGCCGCAGGCCTCGACCTTGGCCGCGTGGCACGTCACCCGGTGATTCTGCCCGTGGATGTTGCCGACGTGCTGCGCCGGATGGGATAGGGGCGCGTCAGGTGACACGACGGTGACACGCCAGGGGATAGATATTTCAGGGATGCCACCGGGGGTGACGGCAAGGGGATAGGGTAGGGACAGAAGACGAGGCAGGGACGGGATTCGAGGGGGGCTGAGGGAGCGGGGGAACGGTGCTTCCGGCGCTCTGCGCTGCCGTTTGCCGACCAGTCCTCTGTAAGGGGGTTGCCTCGCCGCTCCGTGCGTGCTAGCCAGATTGTCCGCGAACTCCGGCAATGGCAAGGGGTTCCGCCGCTCGACCATGCATATTGGCCCGTTTCCCGCCCCTGGCTGCATCGTGCCCGTCCGCTTCCGGGGGTACGCCGCGCAGCGCAGGGCGGCGTCCCGGCCCGCCAGCCACTGCCGCGAAAAGGGAGAACAGCGATGCCCACCACCAGCAGCGAACGCATCTTCACCCCGCAACGGCTTGCCGCCCTGTTCCCGCCCGAGCGGGCTGACGCCTTTTTCGACGCCCTGTACGGCGACGCGGAAGACGGCGCCTACGACATTGCGCTGGCCTTCGAGGGCGAGCGCGAGAACGGCATGGAATTCTCGTTCCGGCTCACCCAGCGGCCCGGCCACTGTCTGGCCTGCAACCTTACCTATGGCCTGCCGCAGGTTTTCGAGCGCCATCCCGTCATCGACCTGCCCGGCGTGGTGGCCAAGATAGCCAGTGTCCTGGACAAGGCAGAGAGTGCGCTGCAATGGCGCCTGCTGCCCACGCGCGAGATGTCGCGTACGCTGCACGTCATCCCGCTGGTGGTCACCTTCGGCTGAGGCATCCCCGCGTTTTTCGGGCTGGCGTGGTGCCGTGTCGCTTCAGGCATTCTTTCAGGCAAATCCACGATTGATGGGCCGAACCCCGTGCGGGTTCCGGCCCTTTTTTCATGCCCAAAAGAGAACCGCCCCGAAAGGGGGCGGTTGGGTGGCTCTGTTGCGATGCGGGGGCGAGATGCTACGGGGCGATGCTGCGCGAAATGAAGCGGATGGCTTCTTCGTACAGGTTCGGCGGGGCATAGGGGGTCAGCAGGCGGGTACGGTTGGCGCCGACCAGCATGGAAATGATCACCTGTGCCGTTTCGTGCACCGGAAGCTGGCGGATGGAACCATCCTCGATGCCCCGGCGCAGCTGGGCTTCCAGTTCGCGCGGTACCTGGTTGAACTTTTCGTACATCAGGTCGCGGTCGGTCTTGGTCTTCATGTCGCTGTACGGAGAACACCGCACAAGCACCAGCCAGTTGGAAGTCTTGTCGATGGAGAAGTCGAGGTAGGCGGTGCAGAAGTTGACGACCGACTCGTACCCGTTCTTGCCTCTGGCGGAAGCCTCGCGCAGCACGCCAAGAAACTGTTCGAGCACGTCGATGCCCGCGGCAAGGAAAAGTTTTTCCTTGTTGCCGTAATGGTGCGTCAGCAGCCCAAGGGCCACCCCGGCACGTTCGGAAATCTTCTTGAAGGTGGTGTCGGCATAGCCGTATTCACCGAAAAGTTCTTTTGCCGAATGAAGTAACGCTTCTTTCTTCGAGATGCTCATATCAACGGCCCGTGGTAGTGCTTGAGGTGTATATACAGGGGCTCCGCATCCGGTCGGGTGGATGCTCGTCGTGGAGCCGCATAAGAACCATCGGACCCGCATCCGATGGAACACCGGGAACACTTGTGCCTTCGCTGTCTGCCCGGCGAGGGGCCGCGAAGAGCTGCACCTGTGTAGCCTACATGCATAGGGCAGTCAACGCCGCCTGTGCGCACAGTGAAAAGGTTGATGCGGGTTTTGTCAACTAGATTCCTCTGAAATGTTGCATTGTCATGCGCTGTAGTAGTCCATGCATTTGAATGGTTGATCAATCCAGTACGGATTGTCGTGCTTTGGCGGCAGGTAGCGCAAAACGAAGACGGCCCCACAATGGGGCCGTCTCGTGAGGAGTGTTCCGTTGCTCACCTTGCGCACCGAGGGAACCGACGAACCTGTCCAGGAAAGCGTGAAGGAGGCAGGCGGAGTGCGTCGGGCCGGTTTGTTTGGCCAAGCAATCAAAAATTAGCATCGCAAGGGCGACACGTCAAGGATGGGGAGGTGGGCCGTTTGACAGCGGGGGCAGCGCGCTGCCGGGGGATAGCGGCGCTAAGGTTACCCTTGATCTGTTTCGAATATCGTGGCGGTGGCGTGGGTGGGCTGATGCAGGTGCTGACTGTTTAAACAAACAAGACGGCTCCCGTGAAAGGGAGCCGCCTCGGAGAGGAGTGTACTGATGCCAGAAGAGCTTGGCCGGTAGGTGCATACCGGAGGGTGGATGGTGCAGATCACGCCCTGGGCTGACTGGGTAATCAATCAGTGCAAGGAGACTATAGTACCCCCTCGGGCGAGTGTCAACACTTCAACCCCTGTCAAGATGAAATGGCGCGAATTTCATTGCGCCATTCGGCAAGGCAGCCCGCGATGAAGGCGTACACGGCCGCCTGCTCGTCCTTGCCGTTGCCAGCTACGGCAAGGGGGGCGGCAAAGCGGAAGTGCACCGTGCGCTGGGGGCGGATGGGGCCGAAGTCCTTGATGGGCCAGCCGGTGCCCCAGGCATCTGTCTTCAATGCCAGCGGCACCACGGGAACACCGGCACGGCGCGCCAGCTTGACCCCGATGGAGTTGAATGTCTTGGGGTCCAAGGCATCGCTGCGGGTGGCCTGCGGAAAGATGATGATGGATATCCCGCGGTTCAGTCGTTCCTCGCCACCTTCCAGCACGGCCGCAAGGTCGTCGCGGGGGTTCACGCGGCCCACGGTGATGGGGTCACGCGCGTGCAGCACGTGCTTGAACACGGGGTAGTCGGCCAGGCTTTGCTTGACCACGAAGGTCACGTTCTTGTGCGGCTGGATGATCGAGGGCAGTACGAAGGTTTCCAGGGTGCTCATGTGGTTGCCCACGAATACGCACGGACCTTCCAGGCGCGTGAAGTGATCCATGCCCTCTATGTGCAACCGTACCCCGGTGCGTTCCAGCGCGCGGACAATTTCCAGACTGCTGCCCACCCATGCCGAGGCCGGATATTCCTTGCGCAGGGCCGCCGCCGCCGCGCGGCGCACGATGCCTGCCATCATCGGATAGTAGGCCAGCGTGGGGATCAACCGGGCGATGGGGCCTGCCGCATCGACAGGCGTGGTGTAGGCATCGCCGGTGAACGGCACGGGCATGTCGGGGGCGGGCATGTCGGGGGCGGGCATATCGGGGGCGGGCATATTGGGGGTGGGGATGTCGGCGTCGGTCATGTGGCGTATCCCTTTGCGGTCTTGTCGGGCGTATGGCGCGCGGCCACGGCATGTGCCGAGGCGGGGGGTGGCGTGCGCTGCACCGCCGTATATCCCGGCGGCGGAGAAAGGAAAATACCTTTGCGCGTGACTTGGGCGATAGGGGCGATAGGGGCGACTTAGGCGCTAGGAGTGACTTGGGCGATAGGGGCAGGCGCGCAGGTTCTCCGTCAGGAAGCGGCGTTTTCCTGCTCTTTCTTAATCTGCCGGAAATTCAGGCCGCCCTCGTCCAGACCCCGTCCGGAATCGTAGATGCCCACGGTGCGGTCGGTGAACTGCACGCTGCGGGCGCGGCGATAGTAGCGCAGCATGTTGCGGTAATCCGCCTCGTAACTGCGGCCCTGCCAGCCCTCGCAGCGTACCACGGCAAGCTCGCGGGTCATGCACAGGCACAGCGGGTCGATGTTGCTCTGCCACACCGGGTCGCGGCCTTCCTCGATCACCGGCAGGTAGGCGGCCTTGTGCGCCAGGCTTACGTCGATGCGCGCGATCAGCAGGTCAACGTCCGGGTATGCTTCATATATGATGAAGGCTTCCGGCGTCAGCGAGTTGTCGTCGTCCAGGAACAGGATGCGCCTGCCACGCGCGGCCCGCAGCAGCCCGTTGCGGATGGCGTTGCCGTAGTCCTTGTCGGGCCGGAAGTCGAACCAGCGCACGAAGGTGTCGGGCCGCATCCGTTCGCCCTTCACGCCGTCGAAGCCGATCAGCATTTCCACGTCGCCGGTGGCCAGCCCGGCCCGCTCCATGGCCGCGCGTACGCTGTCGATGGCAAGGCCCAGGGCCACCGGGCGGTCGCCCCGGCTGGGGGTGATGATGGAATAGCGCGGTGCGGTTTCGGGCATGCGTGGTTCCGGCGGGTTTGGCGCGTTGCGTGGTTGCAGGGGGCTGTGGTGCCCGCAGTGCGGGCCGTGCACCGTGACGGTGCCGTTACTCGGTACGCGGTTTGCGCTGGCGGGCCAGCCTGCGCCACCAGTTGGAGAGCCGCTGTTCGTCGCCGTGTTCCTTGGGCTGGTAGAAGCGGCGTTCCGTCAGGCCGTCGGGCAGGTAATCCTGTTCTATCCAGCCATCCGGGTAGTTGTGGGGGTACTTGTAGCCCTTGCCGTAGCCCCAGTCCTTCTGCAACTTGGTGGCGGCGTTGCGCAGGTGCATGGGCACGGGCTGCGGGCCGTTCAGCTTTATCTCTCGCGCGGCGTTGAGGTAGGCGGCGTAGCTGGAATTGCTCTTGCGGGCCAGGGCCAGGTGCACCACGGTCTGGGCCATGGGAATGAACCCTTCCGGCATGCCCACGAATTCCACGGCCTGCTGGCAGGCCACGGCCAGCGGCAGGGCCTGCGGGTCGGCCAGGCCAACGTCCTCTGACGCGGAAAGAATCAGCCTGCGGCATACGAAGCGCGGGTCCTCGCCGCCTTCCAGCAGGCAGGCCAGATAGTACAGGGCCGCGTCCGGGTCGCTGCCGCGTATGGACTTGATGAGCGCCGAGGCCAGTTCGTAGTGGCTGTCGCCGTCCTTGTCGTGACGGCTGACGATTTCCGGCATGGCGGCGCGCACGCCGTCCAGTCCGCGATTCTCGACGGGCAGCCCGGCCACGTATTCCACAAGGTTCAGCATGGCGCGGGCATCGCCGTGGGACATGCCGGACAAAAAGTCCAGCACGTCGTCGGTCAGGGGCGCTTCCTGCGCAGCACCGCCGCGCCTGCCGAGTTCCATCAGTTCTTCGCGCCCCAGCGGGCGCAGGCGCATGACGTGCAACCGCGACAGCAACTGGCGGGTCACGCTGAATGACGGGTTCTCGGTGGTGGTGGCGATCATGGTGATTTCGCCGCTTTCCAGGATGGGCAGGAAAAAATCCTGCTGGGCCTTGGAGAAACGGTGCAACTCGTCCAGCACCAGCACGTCCACTCCGGACAGCGCGCGGCGCAACTGCTGCAACCCGGCCTCGGGCGCGCTGAGGCGCAGCACCTTGGTGCCGTGGGTATTGGCCAGCAACAGGGCCAGCGTGGATTTTCCGCACCCGGGCGGGCCGAACAGCAGCAGGCTGGGCAGCCGTTCTGCGTTCAGCAGCGCGGCAATGCGCGGCGTAAGGTGGGTCTGCCCCACGAAGCCGTCGAGAGTGCTGGGCCGGATGCGCTCCGGCAGGGGCTGCTTCAGCGTCACGTCATGGTCTCCGGAAATATCGGACGGGCCGGGCAGAAGCCGGGCGGAACTGCGATTGGTCGGGGATGCACATGGCCGCGCCCGTGCATGCCGGAATCGGTCACTGGCCTGACCCGTGGACGGTTTGCCACACGGTCGGGCCAGCGGCTTCGGTCCTGTGTATCAGGCCCGCCGCGCAAGGAAAAGATGGATGAGCGGCTCGGGACTCCGGATGGCAGTGCCGGAGCCCACTGGCCGGGCTGTCCCGAGGGGGCAGCCAAATGGGGCGGTGTCCTTCGGGCAGCAAGGGCCTGTGCTGCATGCGCGGTGATGCCGCAGCCGCTGCACGTTGCGTCAGGCATCTACCGCCCCTGCCGACCCCACCAGTGCAGCCCCAGGCAGAGCATGGCCGCCGTTTCCCAGCGCAGCACGCGGCTGCCAAGGCTTACTGCCCGCATGCCGGAATCCAGCAGCGCGGCCACCTCGCGGTCGGAAAAGCCGCCCTCCGGCCCCACCACGAACAGGGTGCGCCCCGGCTGGCCCAGATCTCCGGCGCCCAGCAGCACGCCGCCGGTGTCGCCTTCCCACAAAATGAACCGCCTGGCGAAGTCGCGGCTGGCTTCGGCCAGTTCGGCCACGCCGCCGGGCAGGGTGCGCAGTTCCGGCAGCCACGGGTTGCGGCTTTGCTTGGCCCCGGCCTCCATCTGGGCGTGCCACGATTCGCGGGTTTCCTCGGGCACGCGCGACTGGCTGCGTTCCGCCTGCCACAGCCAAATGCCGCCCGCCTCAAGCTCCACCGCCTTTTCCATCAGCCAGCCCCGGCGCACCTCCTTGCCCCAGCCGATGGCCAGCACCGCCTGCGATGCCGGTGCCGGGTGCTCCGTGATCGACAAGGGCGTCAGGCGTACCAGCGCCTTTTCCGTGTCCGTGACCCGGAATTCGCCCTCGCGTCCCAGGCCGTCCAGCAGGCGCACCGAGTCGCCCGCGCGTACCCGCACCACCTTGACCAGGTGGCGGGCCTCCTGCCCATCGAGCAGGTACGGTTCGGCCCAGCGTTCGGGCGGCAGGAAGAAGGTGCGCATGGTAGTGGCTCCGGGGAGTGGGGATTGGCGCAGGAGCAGGTGTGATAGGTGCAATATGCACAACATGGCGCGCGGCAGGATTTTTTCTGCTGGCAAGGAAAACGCGCCCTGGTCGTACGTGACCGAACTGGCAGGCAGCGTTTGACGCAGACAGCAGGAAAAAGACGCCGCGCGCTAGGGGTTGTTTCCAAATTAGGATTTTCGTTCGTTGGCAAGGAAAACAAGCCCGCCATGACGGGAGTATACTCTTATCGTATTCGACCGGAATGGCGGGCGAAGTTTGACGTAGCCAACGGGCGAAAGGACAATTTGAAAACAGCCCCTAGACCAGTTTGGTCCGCGCCGTCCCCTGCGTATAGAACGGCAGCCCCACGCGGGTGGCTTCCAGTTCAACCTTGGCGGCCTTGACCACGAAGGTCGGGGCCTCGGCATGGGCGGCGGCAACGCGGGCCAGCGCCACGGCGTAGCCCAGCGAGGGGCAGAACGACCCGCTGGTCACCACGCCCGCCACGGTGCCGTCGGGCAGGGCCACCACATCGCCATGGCGGGCGCTGCGGCGACCGGGGATAGACAGCGCCACCAGCGGTTCGCGCACTTCGCAGTCCGCGCCCTTGCCCACGTAGTCGGCGGGGTTGGTCAGCATGGCACCGTAGCCCGCTTCCGCCGGGGTGTGGGTGTCGTCCAGATCGTGACCGTACAGGGGCAGGCCCACTTCCAGGCGCAGGGTGTCGCGCGCGCCAAGGCCCGCAGGCTTCACGCGCTCGTCGGCCAACAGGGCGGTCCACAGGGCCTCGGCCTTGTCCCAGGGCAGGTACAGTTCCACGCCCAGTTCGCCGGTATACCCGGTGCGGCTGACCAGCAGCGGCGCCCCGCCAAAGGTCACAGAGCGGAAGCCGAAGTAGGGCAGGTCGCGGAAGCTTTCGCCCAGCACCGTTTCCAGCACGTCGAACGATCTGGGGCCTTGCAGGTCCAGCTTGGCGGTGCGGGCCGAGATGTCCTCGAAGGGCAGTCCGGCAGGCAGGCGCGAGCGCAGGGCGGCGAAGTCGCTTTCCGTGCAGGCACCGTTGACCACCAGCATGTAGTCGTCCTCGGCAATGCAGTACACGATGAGGTCGTCGAGGATGCCGCCCGTCTCGTTCAGCAAAAAGCCGTACCGGCAGCGGCCCGGCTTCAGCGTTTCCAGGTTGTGGCTGACGGCGCGGGACAGCGCATCGCGCGCGCCGGGGCCGCGCAGGGTGAATTCGCCCATGTGGCAGATGTCGAACAGGGCGGCGGATTCACGCGTCTGCACGTGCTCGGCGATGATCCCGGTGGGGTACTGGATGGGCATGTCCCACCCGGCAAAGGGGGCCATTTTGGCCCCGGCGGCCCGGTGCCACGCGGTAAGCGGGGTTTGCAGCAGGTCCGACAAGGGGTGCTCCTTCGTGTCTCCGTTGGGGTTGGCGCGGTCATGTGGTATGGGGGCGCGCTGCGCCGGGGCAAGGCGGTCTTGCGTCCGGCGCGGAAATTCGGTGCGCCGTGCGGCGCGCGCCAGAAATAGCGCGAGAAGGGATTTGCGGCAACCGGCTGGCGACCCGCTGGGAGCGGACGTGGTGAGCGAGGTGGCAGCTGGCGTGACGGTTGCCGCAACGGTTGCCGCAACGGGCGCCACAATACGCTGCGGACAGTTGGGGCGACGGTCGGCATTGCGGGCCGATTGGGCATGCGCAACGGTGCACCGCGTGCGGCTGCGAAAAGGGGCTGGCGGCGTGTACAGCCGCCACGCGCGGATGCGGTGCCGCGTGGGGCGGCAGCCCGTTACGCGGCGGTCTTGCGGGTGCGCTGGATGGCCCGGAACTCGTCCACCAGCGACACCAGCTTGCCGTAGTTGCGCTTGATTTCGAGACCGCCGGGGGTCAGTTCGTCGTCGCGCTTTTCGATGTAGGTGCGCAGCAGGTAGCGGTCGTTGAGCATGTTTTCGCCAATGGCGATGACGCTGGAAACCAGCGTGTCGAAATAACTGACGATTTCGAACTTCAAGCCGTGCAGCAACTGCACCGCCTCGGCCAGCATGCGCCGGTAGCCGATGCGCTCGCCCCGGTACTCGCGGTCCTGGATGTCCTCTAGGTAGCGCACCTTGCGGGCCTGCTGGATGTAGCTGTATTTGGCCCAGACCTCCTGGTAGAGCTCGTGCAGGTGGCCGAAGGCCTCGTAGTTTTCCGGCGAGAGCAGGTAGTTGTCCAGCACCTTGATGACGTTGGCAAAGAATTCGTCGCTGTAGCCGATGATGCGCCGCTGGTGCTTGGACAGCCATGCGTACAGGAACTTCAGGCGCTTTTCGTCCGTGTCGGTGTTTTCGACGATCTCGTTGCGCTTGAAGATGATCCTGCCCGTGTATTCGCCACGGGTTATGTCGTTCAGGCGCAGGAACATGTTGCTGGCGTCCTTGATGATGTTCAGGTCGCCCAGCACCTGCCCTGTAACGGGATGAATGACTTCCTGCGATTCCACGGACAGGGCGCGGTCCTGCCGCACGTTGTCGGGGTTGAACTTGTGCTGCCGGTAGGTCACCCGCAGGATGACCACCCGCCGTTCGCGGTCCAGGAAATATCCCGCCTCGTCGATGGTGCGCAGGGCCTCTTCCTGGTCGGCATCCACGCGTACCAGGGCCAGCTTTTCCACGCGGGGGTAGGGGCGCGAATCGCCCTCGCCGATCATGGTGGTGATGGTGCGGTCCGACTGGCCCAGCACGCGGACCAGGAAGCGTTCGCCCATCTTGTGCAGCCGCCGCGCGAACAGCGCGCTGGAGGTGCGCCGTTCCGAAACTATGGGAAAGCCGTACAGTTCCATCAGGTACTGGTACACGAACAGCCGGTTGCGTTCGTACATGTCGTTGTCGCCCACGTCGAACTTGCCGATGCGCATGCCGAAGCGCTTGATCTCGCTGTCGAGGTCGGACGGGAACGAGGCGAACACCCCGCCCAGGTGGAAATGGCCGAAGCTGTCCAGCGCGAAGACCTGGGCGCGGTCCATGGCCAGCAGAAAGGGCATCAGCGCGGGGTAGTAGTCGAGCACCGAGGTGTCGAACCGCCCGAAGCGCTGGCGGAAGGATTCCTGGAAGGTCTTGGGCAGGCGGGTCTGCATGGCCTGCACGTTGCGGGCGATGACCTGCGATTCCAGCGGGCACGAGGCGCCTTCCGCCACGCTGGCCGTATCCAGCACCGGGTGCAGGATGTCGAACTGGAAGACTTCCTGGAAGTAGTTGAGGGGCCGTTCGAAGGCCACCATGCTGAAGCCGGGCAGGTGCTTGTATTCCCACAGGTCCGCTTCGAACGAGGGCAGCAGTTCGCGCGATTCGACCAGGGGATAGTCGGCGTGCTCGAAGAAGGGGCGCAACAGGCATTGCTTGACGTGCACCACGTCGAGAAAACGCTTCAGCGCGGCAAGCGACGTAAGCTCCACCGGCTCGGACAGCAGGCTGTCCTCGCGGTAGACGAATTCTCCCTTGCTGAAGGCGTTTTTCAGGGTGATCTTCATGTGCTGTCCCGATGCACTCAGTGTTTCGCCATTCCCCTCCGGCATGGCGAGACGGATTGCAGTTGCCCCTTTGCGATATCCAAGCCTATTTTTTTTTCTAAAAAAATTCTACCATAATGTGACGGACAAAGGTTCAGGCACAAGGGTTTGGCGGTATCCGTGCACCATGGAGGCCGCGCCACTCGGGGCCATGGCGGGGGCGCGGCTGTTGCGGGAACGTGCCCGGCTTTGTTAAAGCTCCGGTTGAAACGAAGCGGTGGGCCGCAATGGCGCTGTCGCAGTGCGACAACGCACGCCGATGCCCCGGCCCGGTCCCCGTATCGGTTGCCGCCTGACTGGCCAGACACCAGGCATGGCCGTGGGGATGCGCGCGGGGCCTCTTTCCGATCGCTTGGCGCGGCCCGCCCCCTTGCGGGCGGCACCGCGCGGGGATAGGCTGTCATCCGCCTTCGTTTCACCCAACGGTGGCGCCCCTGCCTGTTGCGGCGGGGTCGCGCGCCATACGCCATGAACTCCGGCCACCGCACGGGGCCGGAGAGGAACCGGATATGAACAGCCAACGTTGCCACGAACGCATTCTTGCCATCATTTGCAGCGTGTTCGATGCGTATTCCGCAGTGCTCTTCCTGCCGGACGGTACTGCCATCGAAAGTGCCGACCTTTCGGCAGGTGCCGCCACGGCGGCGGCCACCGCCGCGCTGGACCGCGACAGCCAACTGCACCGCCTTGCCGCCAGCTTCAGCCTGGGCGACATGGTGGATACCGGTACGGCCGTTGCGCCGGGGCGCGGGCTGGTGGGCTGGATCATCCGCAACAGGGAACCGCTGCTGGTCAACAACTTCGATCAGCGCCAGAGCCACCTTGGCTACTACCGCAGCAACGAAGAGGCCACCATCAAGGCCTTCATGGGCTGCCCGGTGCCGGGCGGCGGCGCGCTGTGCATCGACAGCAAGCGGCAGTATTCCTTTTCGGACAAGGACCAGAAGATCCTGCAACTGTTCGCCGACCTGATTTCCGGTGTCGAGGGCGTGGCCTGCCGGGGGGCCGGGCAGGCCAGCCTGACCCGCTATTACACGGCGTTGCAGGTGATCAGCGAGCTGCGCGGTCGCATCAGCCGCTGGCCGCAATTCCTGGCCGAATTCCTGCGCCTGATGGCCGAGGCCACCGGCTTCGACCATGCCCTGTTCGCCGCCCGCGACGGCGACGGGCAGAACTACATCCTGGAAGGCGAGAGCCACCAGTTGTTGCTGGGCAAGGGCGACGCGCCCATGTATCCCATCGGCAACGGCATCGTGGGCTGGGTGTTTCGCAACGACGCGCCGGTGTTCACCGAAGGCACCGACGGTTCGCCCGTGGCCCCGCTGTTCGGCAAGGGCGTGCACATGCCCGCCTTTCGTTCCGTCATGTGTCTGCCGCTGATGATCAACAAGGTCACGCGCGGGGTGTTGTGCCTGGGCCACGCCGAGCCGCGCGTCATTCCCGACGATCTGCGAGCCTTTACCCGCATGTCGGTGGACCACCTGGCCTTGTTCCTGGAGAACCTGTACCTGAAGAGCAGGCTGCGCGAACTGCTGCCCAAGGCCCGGCTGGAACGCCGCGTGCCTGCGCCCGCCCCGCACGACCGCCCCGATGGCGACACCGACGACTGACACCGCAACCGCGAGAGCCACTAGATGCTGCGCAGACTGTTCGGCTTTCTGGGCAAGGACCTTGCCATGGATCTGGGTACGGCCAACACGCTGCTGTACACCCGTGCCGATGGCATCGTGCTGAACGAGCCTTCGGTGGTCGCCCTGGAAACCGAGCACAACACCGTGCTCGCGGTGGGACGCGAGGCCAAGGAATTCCTTGGCCGCACCCCCAAGCGCATCCGCGCCATCCGCCCCATGAAGGACGGCGTCATCGCCGACTTCGAGGTGACGCGCCAGATGATCGCCTTCTTCATCCGCAAGGTCATCAGCGGTTTTTCGCTGGTCAAGCCGGGCATCGTCATCTGCGTGCCCACGGGCATCACCCAGGTGGAGAAGCGGGCGGTCATCGAGTCGGCCCACCAGGCCGGCGCGCGTGACGTACGCCTGGTGGAGGAGCCCATGGCCGCGGCCATCGGTGCCAATCTGCCCATCCACGAGCCGCTGGGCAACATGGTGGTGGACATAGGCGGTGGCACCACCGAGGTGGCGGTGATCACCCTGTCCGCCATCGCCTATGCCGAATCGGTGCGGGTGGCGGGCGATGCCATGAACCAGGCGGTGCAACGCTACTTCAAGGAAGAATTCCAGCTGCTCATCGGCGAGAACACCGCCGAGCGCATCAAGATGGCCATCGGTTCGGCCTTTCCCCTGCCGGAACAGCTGATGGTCGAGGTGTCCGGCAAGGACATGGTGAGCGGCACCCCCAAGGTGGTGCGCGTTACCGACGGCCATGTGCGCGAGGCCTTGCAGGAGCCGGTGCGCGTCATCATCATGGCCATCCGCAAGGCGCTGGAAAAGACCCCGCCGGAACTTTCCGCCGACATCGCCAGCAACGGCATGCTGCTGGCGGGCGGCGGCGCGCTGCTGAAGGGGCTGGGCGCGCTGGTTTCCCGCGAGACGCGCCTGAAGGTCATCATCGACGACGACCCGCTGACCACCGTGGTGCGCGGCACGGGCCGCACCCTGGACGACCGCAAGTTCTACGGCCGCGTGTACATCAACTAGGCGCCCGGTAGCGGCAAGGAGGGGGCAGGCCCGGCCGGGACGACCGGTCGCGCGGCATGCCGTTTCCACCTTGCCTGTCCCGGTGCCGCAACACCATGGCGGCCACCGCCGTCGCACGAGCCAGCATGTCCGCATCGTCTTTCGGTTCGTCTCCCGGCCAATCCCGTGCTTCGTCCCCCGGCGCGTCTCCTGACCGGCCTGTCGCTGCGCCCGACGTAGCGGCAAATCCCTTCGCGGGCAGCCTGCCCCGCATCCTTGATATCATCCGCGAAAGTGGCGCCTTGGTCATGGACCACTGGCGCAAGCCGCGCAACATCCGGCTCAAGGGGCGCATCGACCTGGTGACCGAAACCGACCTTGCCGTGGAGGCGTTTCTCAAGGAACGCTTGAAGGACGTGGTGCCCGGCGCCACCTTCATGGCCGAGGAAAGCGCCACCTCGCGCACGCCGCGCGGCACCTGCTGGATCATCGACCCCATCGACGGCACCACCAATTTCGCGCATTCGCTGCCCTTCGTGGCGACGTCCGTGGGGTTGTGGCACGAGGGCCGGGTGCTGCTGGGCGTCGTCAATGCGCCCGTGCTGGGCGAGTGCTTCTGGGCGGTGCGGGGCGGCGGGGCCTTTCGCGATGGCGAGCCGCTGTGCGTCTCTGACCGCGAGCCGCTGGAACAGGCGGTGGTGGCCACCGGCTTTCCCTATACCATCAGCGAGGACGTGGACACGGTGCTGGCCCGGCTGCGCAAGGCCCTGGTGACCACGCGCGGGGTGCGGCGCTGCGGTGCGGCGGCCATCGACCTGGCCTTCGTCGCTTCCGGTCGGTTCGACGCCTTCTACGAGGCGGACCTGAAACCGTGGGACACGGCGGCGGGCTGGCTGCTGGTGGAAGAAGCGGGCGGGCGCGTGACCGGCTTTGACGGTGCGCCGTACGATTTCAGCAATGAGGGCATTCTGGCCAGCAATGGCCGGGTGCACGAGGCCATGCGCGAGGTGCTGGCGCTGTAGCGGGGTTCAGGGCAACCCAGGCATCTCCGGTTCCCTGGCGTGTGCCAGTTCGGGCATGTCGCGGAACACGTCGCCGCGTTCCGTGGCCCAGATCAGCGCGGGCGTCAGCATGTCTCGAAAATGTTCAAGCAGCGCATTAAGTTCATCGGCATCCACGAACATGCCGTCGGCAACCTCGTCCGGGTTGGGCCGCGGCGCCTCGCCAACGGGACCGGCCGCGAACAGGGTGATGTGCGCGAACCCCGTTGCTTCCGAAGCGGGAATTTCCGCCCGGCGCACCAGGCGCCCCGCGGCAATGCCCAGTTCCTCGCGCAGCTCGCGCAGGGCGGCGTCCTCGCGCGATTCTCCGGCCTGCACGTG
Source organism: Nitratidesulfovibrio sp. (assembly GCF_040373385.1). Lineage (NCBI taxonomy): Bacteria > Pseudomonadati > Thermodesulfobacteriota > Desulfovibrionia > Desulfovibrionales > Desulfovibrionaceae > Nitratidesulfovibrio > Nitratidesulfovibrio sp. Next base: position 530,651 of record NZ_JBDXXH010000002.1, read on the forward strand.
CCCGGTGGCCGAAAGGTCCCACCGGCTGGGGTAGCGGTGCTTGTTCGCGGCACGCTTTTGCAGGTAGACGCGGCCCTCTGCGTCGTGCAGCATGACCAGCACCACCCGATGGCGCAGCGTCTGGCGGCGTGCCTGGGCAATGGGCATGACCAGCAGGGGCCGGTCGCGCTCGTCGGTGATTTCCAGGTATTCCACGCCATCGGCGGGGTCCGCGTCGTCCTGGTGCCCCGGCTTGGCCCCGGAGCTTCTGCGCGGGGCGGACCGGCCACGGGCCCGGAGGCGCGGCGTTTTGGCGGTGCGCGCGGCAGCGGTGCGGCGCGAACCGTCGGTTTCGTCCGCAGTACGTGAAGGAGGGCGTTTGCCCATGCAGTCTCCTGTCTGTTCCGGGCCCGGCGGGGGCCAGCGCGGCCCGCGTCCGGAATTTTTCCGTCTGGATTCCGGCGACATCACCGAAGTGGCCGAACTGGAACGCCAGTGCTTTTCCACCCCGTGGAGCGAAGAGCAATTTCATCTCGCCTTTGAACGCAAGGTGTTTTCGGTGTTCGGCCTGCGCGATGCGGGGCGGCTTGTGGCGTACGTGGCCGTGTATCACCTGGCGGGCGAGCTGGAAATACTCAACGTGGCCGTGCGCCCCGACCAGCGGCGGCGCGGGCTGGGCCGCCGCCTGCTGGCCATCCTGTTGCAAGTGGGTGCCAAAATGGGCATACATAGGGCCGTGCTTGAGGTCCGCACCGGCAACGCCCCGGCCATCGGCCTGTACGAAGGGCTGGGGTTCACCCGTGCGGGCGTGCGGCCCCACTACTACGGCGACACCGGCGAAGACGCCATCATTTATGAATGCGACCTTGCGGGCTGGGCCTGCCGCGAGCCGGACTGTGCTGCCCCGTGCGGCACTGCTTCCCCGTGCGGCGATGCTGCCGGAGGGCCCGGCGGGAACTGAGCCTGCGGGCGAGCCTGGCTGTGCCCCTTGCATGCGGTGCGGCGCAGGCTGCGCACCGACCGGTGACCCGGCGGGCAGCCTGTGCTGCCTGAGGGCCTCCGCTGGCACCTGATGGCGTCCGGGGCAATCGGCAGGCACGATTTTCGGGCGGGGCACCCACCGCCCGCCATTGTCCACCTTTCACGCAACACCGTCCGGAGATCCGCATGAAGAAGCTCATGGCCGCCAACTGGAAGATGTACAAGACCGCCGGAGAAGCGCGGACCACTGCCGCGTCGCTGGCGGCGCTGACGGCGGACACGCTGCCGGACGACCGCGAGGTGGTGATCTTTCCGCAGTTCACGGCGCTGTCGTCCGTGGCCGATGCCCTGCGCCATGCTGCCGGGTATTCTGTCGGCGGGCAGGACGTGTACCCGGCGGCGGAAGGCGCCTATACCGGAGAGATTTCTCCCGGCATGCTCACGGACTGTGGCTGTGCCTGGGTGCTTGCCGGCCATTCCGAGCGGCGCCACATCATCGGCGAGAGCGATGCACTGGTGGGGGCCAAGACCGCGTTCAGCATAGACGCGGGGCTCAAGGTGGTGCTGTGCATCGGCGAGACCATAGAGGAGCGCGAGGCGGGCCGACTGGGCGAGGTGCTGGCGCGCCAGTTGGACACCGGCCTTGCCGGGGTGAAGGGAGATGCCGTGCCCGCCGCCATTGCCGTGGCCTACGAGCCCGTGTGGGCCATTGGTACCGGGAAGGTGGCCGGGCCCCCGGAAATCGTCGAGGCCCATGCCCTGGTGCGCAAGTTGCTGGTGGCCCGCTACGGGCAGCCGGGCAACGCGATACGCATTCTGTACGGCGGCAGCGTCAAGCCGGAGAACGCCCGCGAAATCATTGCCCTTGACAATGTGGACGGTGTCTTGGTAGGAGGCGCTTCTTTGCAGGCTGACTCGTTCAGCCGCATCATTCTGGCGTAAGCCGTGCCCCGGCGCGGAGTTTTCACAAGGAGAGTACGGTGCAGACCCTGATCCTGACCCTGCATGTGGTCGCGTGTCTTGCCCTGATCGTGCTGGTGCTGCTGCAGTCCGGCAAGGAAGGCATGGGCGTGATCTTCGGCGGCGGCAATACCTCGCTGTTCGGCAGCACTGGCGCCGGTGGCATGCTTGCCAAGCTGACCGCGTTCCTGGCGGTCCTGTTCATCATCACGTCGCTGTCGTACAACGTGCTCACCGGCAGCCGCAAGTCGGACGATTCGACCATTCTCGACGTGAAGCTGGAAGACGTGCAGCCCGCTCCGGCGGCCCCCGCCGTTCCTGCTCCCGCCGCCCCGGTCGAGCAGAAGTCCAACTAGCAGCGCATGTTTCGGCGCGCCTTGCGCCAACCCCGTGCCGAGGTGGTGGAATTGGTAGACACGCTATCTTGAGGGGGTAGTGGGAGAAATCCTGTAAGGGTTCGAGTCCCTTCCTCGGCACCATTGAACATGAAGCCGTAACCGGAATCACCGGTTACGGCTTTTGTACGTTCTGCGACGGGCAGGAAAACCTGGGGGCGCCTGCGCGGAAGGGGGAGGTGAGCCGACACCGGGCCAACTGTGCGAACTGCGCCAACTATGCGAACTGTGCCTACTATGCGAACTGTGCCAACTGTGCGAACTGTGCCAGGTGGGGCTGCCACACCCCGGCTCCTGTCCTCTCCTGTTGCACCCATGTCGTGCCCGGACGCAACCGGCGACCGCTCTGGCCCCCTTGCATGCTTGGCGCAGCCCTGTGCCCTCTGCGGGAATTCAGGCTAGAAAATGCGCTTCAGCCCAGGAAGGCGGGTCAGGACGAGGTCGCTGACCATGAGGCTTATGCCATAACTCACCATGATGAGGAAGGCTGCTTTCAGGAAAATGGACAGCGGCCACGGTACGAACACCAGCGCCAGCGGATAGAGAATGAGCGGGTGCAGGTAGTAGGTTCCGTAGGTGTTACGCGCCAGATAGCGCCAGAATCGGCCGTTTCCGGCGATGTTCTGGCGAAACAGGGCAATCATCGCGAACAGGGATGTCAGGCAGAACAGGTTGAACAGAAGGATGGCCATGGCCTTGAAGCCGATGTCGGGCGTCGCCGCCTGGGGGCCCATCCGCCACATCAGGTAGGCCAGCCCCGACAGTATCCACAGCGGCATCCAGAGACGCAGGCGAGGCTGAAACCCGGCGTCCGTGAACCAGCCGGAGCGGCAGGCGAAAATGCCCAGCGCGAAGTATCCGACGTAATTCGGAATGCGCACCGGCTGATAGGCGAACAGGTAGTTGTTGCTCCACAGATCCAACTCGCAGCGCGTGGCGATCATTGTGGAAGCGGCCGACAGCAGCAGGATGAACAAAGCGTGCTGCCACCAGGCAGGCCGACGGACGCCGGGGGGCCAGGCAGCGAAGCGGCGGCTGGCCGAGAACAGGATGGCGGTGACAGCGAACAGGGCCAGCAGGACGCCAAGGTACCAATAGACCGATTGCTGATACGCCTTACCCCAGAAGTCTGTCTGCCAGAAGGTCCAAAGGGACATCGGCACCTGACGGGAATAATAGATAATATAGGCTGTGGGCGGCGCAAGAATGAGAACACCGAAAGCCCACGGAATTCCTATTCTTCGAATCTTGTCCCTGAAGAACAGTGTGGGGCCGCGCTTCACAAGGGACGGCCAGACGAAATAGCCGGCCAGAAAAAACATGATCTGCATGATCGGCACATCGATCAGCAGCACCATGCAGGTAAAGAGAATGCTGCGATTACTGTCGAGGACGTACCACCAGGGTGGTGCGAACTCCATGTAGGTGATGAACCCATGCAGGGCGACGACGAGAAACACGACAACGGCGCGAAGGTTGTCCAGGGAATGGTTTCGGGCGGAGACAGTTGGTTCGGGCATCATGCGCCCCCCGGAAGGTTCGATCTCGGAATCCATCATCAGGCAAGGCCGGTACGCCAACGCGGGTACGACTGGAACTGTCGTGCATGTGGCAACGTCTTGTCACCTGTGAAAAGAGAACCGTAGCCAAGACGGTCTGTCTTTTCGTATGCCTGCACGGCTGACCGAACAAGCAATTTGTGATGGCTCGGCATTTCTGCAAGCAGAGCGGACGACCATGGCTACGGATGACGGTGCAGCTGACCGCGTGGCAAGCACGCGCGGCACGGCACGAAGTTGCGATTTTTTACATACCGTCACCCGGCGATCAGCCCGGATCAACGCTGGCTGGCCTTGCGCCTGTACGGGGATACGGCGGGGGTGGCTGAAGGATTCCACGCACTGGGGCATGGGGCGGGCATCCCTGCGGCCCGCCGCGTGCTGTGGCGACGGGCCGCGTCAGGAGGGGCTGGCGTGTCTGAGTTGGCGGGCGCGTTGTGTTGCCGCATGAAGAGGCGCAACGCAGCGTCCTAGCTCAGGCGGTTGATGTCGAGGGGCGCGCCGCAGCAGGGGCAGATGTCCACGCGCTTGCCGCTGAAGCAGGTGCCCGCAAAGAACAGGGTGCGAAACTTGCGTTCGATGGAGCTGTACAGAACCCAGAGCTGATGGCCGCAGGTGCAGAAACGCTGTTGCATGACGATCTCCTTGGGGATGTGGCGGGGCATGCCGCCGACTGTTGTGTTTATAAAAGTGAACATGTCGGATAAAAAAAGGGGGGTTAGCCCAATTCCCGGCACAGCCAGACCACCCGGCCGATGACGCGGAACTGTTCCAGTTCGTCACCGCGCACGCGAATGGGCGAATAGGCGGAGTTGTCGCTGACCAGGGCAAGGCCGTCCGGGGTGCGCATGATGCGTTTGACCAGCACGGCATCCTCCAGGCCCACGGCATACACCTGGCCGAAGCGCAGGTCTTCGGTGGCGCGGTCCACCAGCACGGTGTCGCCGTCGCGGATTTCCGGTTCCATGCTGTCACCCACCACGTCCATGAGTACCATGGCAGAAGGGGTGCCCTTGCGGGCCAGCCAGGCATGGGCGAAAGGCTGTCCGCCCACGGGCATGGCCTGCACCTCGAACGAGCCGCCACCGGCGCTCAGCCGGGCGCGTACCTTGGGCACCATGTGCACGGCGGGGGGGATATCCGCGAGGGGAGGGGCAGGCATGGTCGGGCGCACTGTAGCCGGATGACCGGGAACGGCTCCGGCGTGCCTGGCGGACACGGTGCCGGGGTTCCCCGCCGTGTGCGCCTGTGCGGCGGCAGGCTGGGCCTGCGATACGGGACGGGGGGTGCCGCGCCCGTATTCCAGCCAGTCGGGCGACAGTCCATATACCCGCGAGAGTCGTAGAATCCACTTCTGCGGGATGGCATCGCGGTTCTTGGCCTGGGTGATGGCGCTGCGGTTCACCCCCAGCACGCGGGCAAGCGCCTGCTGCGTGGTGATGTCCGTGCCCTGCATGACCCGGGCGAAGAAGGTGTCGAAGGCATCCGGCATGGTGGTGTCCTGTATGGGGCGGGTTCTTCTGTCCGTCATGACATGGCCACGTGATGATGGCCGCATGACTGGCCGTTTCACTCGCTGTGTTCACTTTTATAAACAAGATTTCGCGCAGGGTGCAAGCGAAAAATTCGCGTCCGCGCCGTTTTGTCGTTCTTCCTTTCAGATCAGTGGGATAGCCGCAAGGTGCGAAGTGGCACCCGCCCCGGCAACGTGAAAGGGGTCCCGCAGGACCCCTGATGCGTATCGATGAATATGTTCACGCGCGTTGGTGCGCGCCGAGTCAGCGCCCGCGCAAGGCCGCTCACCCCTCGGCGTTCAACTCCGGCGCCACCAGGTCTGCCAGGGTCTCGCGCTTGCGGATGCACCGCGCCGTTGCGCCGTCCACCAGCACCTCGGCCGCGCGGGGGCGCGAGTTGTAGTTGGAACTCATGGAAAAGCCGTAGGCCCCGGCGGAAAAGACCGCCAGCAGTTCGCCCCGCTGCATGTCCGGCAGGATGCGGTCGCGCGCCAGAAAGTCGCCCGATTCGCAGATGGGGCCCACCACGTCGGCGGTGATCTCGTCGCGCCCGGCGGGCTGCACCTCGGCGATGCGGTGGTACGACTGGTACAGCGAGGGCCGGACAAGGTCGTTCATGGCCGCGTCGGCGATGATGAAGTTCTTGCTGGGCGTTGTCTTGGTGTAGATCACCCGGCCCACCAGAATGCCCGCGTTGCCCGCGATGACCCGGCCCGGCTCCAGGATCAGCGACAGCCCGCGCCCGCGCAGCCGCTGGGACACCGCCTCGCCGAATTCCTTGGGATGGGGCGGGGTTTCCTCTCCGTAGGTGATGCCCAGCCCGCCGCCCAGGTCCAGATGGGTGATGGCAAGCCCCAGGTCGCGCAGCCGCTCGTGGAAGTCCAGCACCCGGTCCAGCGCTTCAAGGAACGGGGCAAGACTGGTGAGCTGCGAGCCGATGTGGCAGTCGATGCCCACGGGGGTGACGTTGGGCAGGTCGCGGGCCAGCAGGTAGGCCGCCTGCGCCTGTTCCATGTCCAGCCCGAACTTGTTGTTGCGCATGCCCGTGGAGATGTACGGGTGGGTCTTGGGGTCCACGTCCGGGTTGATGCGCACGCCGATGCGCGCGGTGCGGCCCATGTCCCCGGCCACGGCGTCGATGCGCTCCAGTTCCTGCACCGATTCGACATTGAACAGCAGGATGTCCGCTTCCAGCGCGGCGCGGATTTCGTCGTCGCGCTTGCCAACGCCGCTGTACACGATGCGCTGTCCGGGCACCCCGGCGGCCAGCGCGCGGTGCAGTTCGCCCCCGGACACGATGTCCATGCCCGCGCCCATTTCCGCCAGCAGGCGCAGCAGGTGCACGTTGGAGTTGGCCTTGACCGAATAGCAGGTCAGGTGTTCGACGCCGGTGAATGCGCTGTCAAAGGCCTGGAAATGGCGGCGCAGCGTGGCCGCCGAATAGACGTACAGCGGCGTGCCATGGCGGCTGGCCAGTTCGCGCACGGGCACGCCTTCGGCGTGCAGTTCGCCATTGCGGTACTGAAAGTGGTGCATGCGTTCCTCCTGCCGGGGCAGGGCTGGTGGCCGGATCGACGCTGCCCGGCTGGCGGTGCGAAACCGTGGCCCGGAGGGCGGGCGCCGATCGTCTCCGTCATCACCCTTCATGGCCCGGCATCATCCGGTGCCATCGGGCGCCATGCCGGGCGCGGGCATGGTTTCCTGCGCCGTTACGGAATCACGATTTCGGTCTGCTGCTGGGGCCTTGTGTCTTCCACCGGCAGTTCGAAGCCGGCGGCATTGGGATCCACCACCAGCAGTTGCACCTTGCTGAGGGCATGCGCGAAGCGGGTCAGGACGTTTACCCCAACCAGGCGCCAGCGATAGGCCGGGGCCTTGCGGTCGGGACACATGGTCACTTCCACGATGGCGGTGGCCTGCGGGGTGATCTGTCGTTCCGGCCGGAATTCCTGCCGCGCGGTGGCCTGAAAGGGGCACCCGGCGCAGCTGTCCCCGGCCCCGTCCGCCGTCCCGCCGAGGGGCTGGATTTCGAGGATGACCGAGGCCAGGTTGTCCACATTGCCCTGCGCTTCGCCCCGCGCGGTGATGCAGCCGTTGGTCGTGGCCATGGCCGTGACGCCGCGCCAGTTGAACAGTTCGCGGTTGTCCTGCGGCTGGGGCATGATTTTCTTGCCGCACGCTGCCCCCAGGGCCAGCAGGGCGCACAGGGCAGCCACGGCGGTCATGCGGCGTATGCGGGCATGCGGGGCGCGGCCCGGAGTGCGGGGGGCGGATGCGTCAGTCATGGTCGTCTCCCGGCGCTGCCGGGGGCTGGTCGGAAACGGTATCTTCGGCATGGGCGGGGCCTCCCCAGAGCAGTTTCCATTCGTTGAGCAGTTGCAGCGCCCCCATGGGCGTCAGGCGGTCGGTATCCAGGTCGCGCAGGGTGGTCAGCAGCGGATGGGCCACCGGCTCTGCCCGCGCGGCAAGCAGGGCGCGGGGTTTTGCGGCCTGTTTCGGTTCGGGCATGTCCAGCCCCGGCAGCACGGCGCGGGCCGCGCGGGGGGCATCGCCCCTGCCGTCGCGGGTTTTTTCCAGCTGGTGCAGCAGTTCCCGTGCGCGCTGTACCACCGGCTGCGGCACCCCGGCAAGCCGGGCCACCTCGATGCCGTAGCTGCGGTCGGACGGGCCGGGCACCAGACGGCGCAGAAACACGATTTCGCCGCCCCATTCGCGGATGGCGATGTTCATGTTGTGCACGCCGGGGATGCGCCCTTCCAGTGCCGTCAGCTCGTGGTAGTGGGTGGCGAACAGGGTGCGGATGGTGCCGCCCGCGCGGCGGGCCAGTTCTTCCACCACGGCCCAGGCCAGGGCCAGCCCGTCGAAGGTGCTGGTGCCGCGCCCTATCTCGTCCAGGATGACCAGGCTGCGCTTGCCCGCCTGGCGCAGGATGCGCGCGGTTTCCATCATTTCCACCATGAAGGTGGATTGCCCCTGGGCCAGGTTGTCCGATGCCCCCACGCGCGAGAATACCCGGTCGGCGATGCCCAGGCGTGCCTCGCGCGCGGGCACGAATGAGCCCATCTGGGCCAGCAGGCAGATGATGGCCGTCTGGCGCAGCACGGTGGATTTACCGGCCATGTTGGGGCCGGTGATCAGCAGCAGCCGCCGGGCCTCGTCCATGCGCAGGTCGTTGGGGATGAAGTTGGCGCTGCCCTGCATGGCCTCCACCACGGGGTGGCGGCCCTCGCGGATCAGGATGTCGGTGTCCTGCGCCAGCACCGGGCGGGTCCAGTTCCAGCGGCGGGCCGTTTCCGCAAGGCTCTGCCAGTAGTCGAACCCTGCCAGCAGATCGGCCATGAACAGCACGCGGGGGCGCGCCTCGGACACGGTTTCGCGCAGCTTCTGGAATAACTTGTATTCCAGCGACTTGCGGCGGTCGCTGGCCGAGACCAGCTTTTCTTCCAGTTCCTTCAGGCGCGGGGTGGTGAACCGTTCGGCGTTGGCCAGGGTCTGGCGGCGCACGAAGTGTTCGGGCACGGCGTCGGACGCGGTGCGCGAAAGCTCGAAGTAGTAGCCGAATACCCGGTTGAAGCCCAGCTTGAGCTTGGGCAACCCGCTGGCGGACTGTTCCTCCGCCAGCAGTTGCTGCAACATGTTTTCGCCGTGTTCGGTAAGGTCCAGCAGTTCGTCCAGCTCTGCGTGGAAGCCGGGCCGGAACAGCCCGCCTTCTGTGACCAGGTGGGGCGGGCTGTCCTCCAGCGCGCGTTCCAGCAGGTCGAAATAGTCGGACAGGTCATCCCAGCCCTTCAGCGCCGCGCGCAGGAACGGGGGGCGACCATCGCCGCGCGCCTCGCCGTCGGTGGGGTAGCTGCCGTGGGGCGTTTCCGGCCGTTCCAGCACGCCGCGTACCTTGGGCAGGGCGGCCAGGCTCTGGCGCAGGGCCACGTAGTCCTTGGGGGCGGCGCGGTTCAGGAAGATGCGCGTGGTCAGCCGTTCAAGGTCGTACACCTCGTCGAGGGCGGCCCGCAGGTCGCGCCGGGTGTCGTCGCGTTCGAACAGCCAGGATACCGCCGACTGGGTTTCCTCGATGGGCCCCGTCTCGCGCCAGGGATGGCGCAGGCGTTCCTCCAGCAGGCGGCCCCCCATGGGGGTCTGGGTGTGGTCCAGCACGTGCCACAGCGTGCCCGGCCCCTTGCGGCCATCCAGGCGGCGGAAGATTTCCAGGTTGCGCTCCGTCACTTCATCGACGATGAGGTGACGGCCAAGGTTCAGCGGGCGGAACGGCGCAAGGTGGATGATGTCCTGCTTCTGGGTCTGCACGACGTACGCCAGCAGTGCCCCGCAGGCCCGGACGAGTTCATCCTTTCCTTCAAGGCCCAGCGCGCCGGTATCGCGCACGCCCTGGGCGTGCAGCAGCCGTTCGGTCGCGGCCTTCAGGTCGAAGGGCGCCCGGCCCGGCACCCGCACCACCTGCGTGGCGGTGAGCGACATGGACGAGGGCACCTGCGCGCCTTCGGGTACCAGCAGTTCGCGAGGCTGCATCTTGCGCACCCACTGCCACAGGTCGGCGGCCTTCTTCGCATGCAGGCCCGACCATTCGCCGGTGGAAAAATCAAGCCAGGCAAAGCCGCCCGCCTCCTTCTCCTCGTCCCAGAACAGCGCCCCCAGATAGTTGTGACCCTTGGCGTCGAGGTTGGCGTCCTCGACCACCGTGCCGGGCGTCAGCACACGGGTGACCGCCCGCTTGACCAGCCCCTTAGCCTCGCGCGGGTCCTCTATCTGGTCGCACAGGGCCACCTTGAAGCCCTTTTCCAGCAACTGGGTGATGTACCCTTCCACCGAATGGTGGGGCACGCCGCACATGGGCACGCGCAGGTCGGCATTGGGGTTGCGGCAGGTGAGGGCGATTTGCAGTTCGCGCGCGGCCGTTTCCGCGTCGTCGAAGAACATCTCGTAGAAGTCGCCCATGCGGTAGAGTAGCAGCGCGTCCGGATGATCCTCCTTGATGCGCAGGTACTGCTCGAACATGGGGGTGAGCTTCGACGGATTGGCGCGGGCCGCCGCCGCCGTGGTGGCCCCGGCCAGGCGCGAAGCACCGCGTGTCATGACGGAGGCGGAGCCTGAAGCAGGGCCGGATGCGGGGACGGAAGCCGGGTCCATGCTGGCGGAATCGCCGGGCATGTCGCAGCCGCAGGCGTCATGGACCTCATGGGCGGCGGTCGGCGCGGCATCTGTGGCGGCATCGGGCTGGGCGTGCGGGAAGCGGGAGGTGTCTGTCATGCCTCGTGTGTACACCGCGAAGGGTGGGGGATGGAAGTACCGGACGTGGGGCCGGACACGCATGCGGCGCTGGCCGCGACGCCAGCCATGTTGCGGTTCGCGGCCAGCGGGCGAAAGGCCGATCGGGCAACAGTCTCCAGCCCTGTCAGTCCTGCAGGGACATCCGGAACGTGGCCGAATGCCAGCTGCGGCAGCGCGGGCACACGCTGAAGGTATGCTCGCGGCGCAGGCCGCAGGTTCCGCACACGAAGCGCTTCACCTTGCGGGCATGCTCGATGAAGTATTCCAGCTGGCTGCGGAATACCGGCGAAAGGTGTTGCTGTTCCATGGACAGCGAAAGCAGTTCCAGCCGTGCCGCCCAGAAGTCCGGGCGCAGCACCATGGCCTTGGCCAGCCAGTTGCCCGCCTCTTCGCGGTTGCCGCAGCGCAGCAGGAACAGCGCGCCATAGTATTGCAGCAGCAGGTCCGGCTCCTGCGCCTCCATGGCGGCGAGCACCGTGGCGCAGCGCTGTTTCTCGAAGTCCGCGCTGGCGGTGCCGACCCCGTTTGCCCCATGGGTACCGTTGCCGTTGCGGGGGGCGGGGGCTTCAAGTTCAAGCAGCCCTTCAAGCAGCAGGAAGCGGATGGAGGCGGGCACCCGCTCCAGCCCCTCGCGCAGCAGCTTGCCCGCACGGCGCCATTCGCCTGCGCGGGCCGCCATGACCAGCCGTGCCCGCCAGGCCTCCACCGCGCCGGGGTAGACCTTTACGGCCTTGGCCAGCAGTGTTCTGGCCTCGTCGTGCCGACCACAGCGGTCCAGTTCCTCTGCATGGCGGACCATGTAGTGGGCCTGCGCCGGGCGAAAGCCCAGGCGCGCGTACTGGGCGGCGGCCTCCTGAAAGGCGCCGCTGTCTGCGTGGAGCAGGGCCAACTCGTAGGTGATCTGTTCCGGGTCGGCCCCGAGCGCCCGCGCCTCGTCAAAGGCCGCGAGCGCCCGATCCATGACCCCGCCGCGCCGGTAGTCGCGGCCCAGTTCGAACAGGGCCCGCGCCTTGAACTGCGGGTCCAGCCCGGGCCGCACGATGAGGCTGCTGCGGATCTGCACGGCGCGTTCGATGTCGCCGCGCAGGCGGTACAGGTTGCCGAGGGCGAGGTAGATCTCCACCGCATCCGGGTCGTTGCGCACAACCCGGCTCAGTTCCTGGATGGCCGACAGCGCATCGCGCGCGCCGGGAGATTCGGCATCCGGCCCCATGGGCGACAGGATGTCGGCGCGCCGGTGGCCGAGCAGCGTGCGCGCCCCGGCCTTCAGTCTGTCCAGCAGCGTCACGTGGGCTCCGCCTAGCCGACCTTGGTCGGGGTGGTGTCCGCTGCGGCAACGGGGGCCGGAGCCGGAGCAATCGCCGGTTCCGGGGCCTTGCGCGCGGTTTCCAGCGGCAGGTTGCGCAGCGAGTTCAGTTCCTTTTCCAGCACGCGGATGCGCTTGTTGGCGCGGCGCAGGGCGGCCCCGGCACGCAGGCGGCTGAGCATGAGCATGAGCATGGTGCACAGCGCGCCCAGCAGGAAGGCACACAGGATCATGAAGTAGAAGGGCAGCTCGATGGAACTCCACGCGGTGTCGAAGAACAGGTCCAGCTTCAGGGTGACGGCCTGCGAGAGCACCGCGTTGTTCTGCACGAAGAACATCATGGAGATGAAGAACACCAGCACCAGAACGAGAACCTTGACGAAGCGCATGTCGGCCTCCTTACCGTCCCGCTCGGGGCAGGCGGTCGAACAGGGGTTTCAGGGCATGATACGTGGACTGCAGATGCTCGGGAATGACCCGGGTTTCGTTCATCACCGCCATGAACGACGAATCGCCGTTCCAGCGCGGCACGAGGTGGAAATGCAGATGTTCGCGAATGCCTGCCCCGGCGGCCTCGCCCAGGTTGAGCCCCACGTTGATGCCCTGCGGGTTGAAGCGCTGGCGCAGCATGGTGGTGCAGGTCTGGATGAGGTCCATCATTTCGTGGGCCTCGTCCGGTTCCAGCGCGGCAAGGTCCATGACGTGCCGGAACGGCGTGACCATGAGGTGCCCGTTGTTGTACGGGAACTTGTTCATGATCACGAAATTGTGCCGCCCCCGGTACAGGACCAGGCGCGCCTCGTCCTCGTCGGTGTGTTCGGGCAGGCAGAATACGCAGCTGTCGGGCTTGGGGCCCAGGATGTAGTCGAGGCGCCACGGCGCCCAAAGGGTTTCCATGATCCGTTCCGTCTCCTGGGGCACGCGCGCGCCACTGTTTGTGTGCATGCGCAAGGTGCCGTATTTCCGATTGAAATTCAGCAGGTCAGTTGTGCTTACACCCTCGGGCCTTGCGGGGCAAGGGGGGCGGGGCGCCGGGGCCGATGTTTGTGGCGCTGGCGGGCGCTGCACTGCCGCTCGCAACCTGTTGCGCCGTGCGGACGGTTTGGTGTCAGGCTCCCGGCGTTGCGGTACTGTCCCCGGTTCCGTTGTCGTTTCCGTTCATGACGCCGTCGCCGGAGGCGGTGGCAGCGGGAGTGCCCCCCGTGGCCTGGGTCTCACGGGCTTCGGGTGTGTCTTGTCCGCTTGGCCCATTCTGTCCGTTCTGAAAATCCGGCCAGCCCGGCGGCCTGTTGCGCCGGTTGCCGGACGCCACCACCTGCCCCTGGGCCACGCAGGCGGTTTCCGCGTCCTGGTCTGCCTCTCCGGCTACCCCGGCCTTGCCGCCGGGATCAGCCTCGGCCGCAAGCGCATCACGTGCGGTTTCCTCGCGCAGCATTTCGTGGGCCAGGTCCAGTTGCGCGGCGCGGGTGCGGGCCAAACCGTCCAGCTTGGCCGCCAGCACCCGGCGCAGCACGCGCCCGTAGGCAGGCCCCGCCGGAATGCCCATGGCCAGCAGGTCGTTGCCGGTGATGTCGGGCGTTTCGCCACGCAGGCGGGTGAGATAGTACGAGATGTGTTTGCGCGCGTCCTCTGTCCTGGAGCGGGCCATCAGGTACAGGATGCCTTCCGGCGCGATGGGCGAGAGCAGGTTGTTCAGGCCGCTCATGGAACCGTCGCGCTGCATCCACAGGTTGAGCAGGTTGTGCACCTCGCGCACGTTTTCGCGCAGGGTCAGGAAGTCCTGCCGGACCTTGCGCGAGAAGGCCAGCCTGTCGGTGACGGCGGCCACGTCCAGATACTTGCCGTTGCCGCACAGCCCCAGCAGATAGAGCATCCACGGTTCCGGCGCGGGCGAAAGGTACAGCAGCCGGTACCAGTGCAGCACCCGCTCGAGTTCGGTCAGCACGTCCATCTTGGACGGGTTCAGCTTCAGCAGGGGATGGATGAGACGCAGGATGTCGTAGTCCTCCATGCGCCGGATGCATGGCAGGGGGGACTTTTCGTCGAAGATCAGCTTCAGTTCGTGGAACAGCCGCGCCCCGGACAGGCGGTCCATCATGCCCAGTTGCAGGGCGTTCTTGATGAGCCGCTCGCACTGCGCGCCGATGCGGAAATCGTAGCGCTTTTCGAAGCGGATCGCCCGCAGGATGCGGGTGGGGTCTTCCACGAAGGACAGCGAGTGCAGCACGCGGATGACCTTGTCCTTCATGTCGCGCTGCGCGCCGAAGAAGTCCACCAGCCGCCCGAAGTGCGCGCCGTTCAGCTGCACGGCCTGCGCGTTGATAGTGAAGTCGCGCCGGTACAGGTCCATCTTGATGGATGACAGCTCGACCGTGGGAAGGGCGGCCGGATATTCATAATATTCCAGCCGGGCCGTGGCCACGTCGATGCGCTGTTCCGGTCGTGCGGCGGCGCGGTGGGCCGCTTCCGCCGTGGCTTCGTCGGATGCGTCGCCCGAGGCGGGAGGGGCCGGTGGGGCCGACAGGGCCGTATTGTCGGAAACCTCAGTGTCGGGGATGGCCTCCGGGGCGGCACCTGCACGGACATCCGGGGCTAAGGGACGACCGTTGCCGCCGCGCCGTTGTTCCGATTCCCACGCGGGAAAGATGACCACGGCGGTCTTGAACTTGTGGTGCGCGCGCATGCGCCCGCCCAGTTCATCGGCCAGGGCGCGGGCAAAGGCGATGCCGTCACCTTCAACCACCACATCAAGGTCCAGGTTGGGCCGCCCCAGCAGGATGTCGCGCACGAAGCCGCCCACGGCGTACACCGGCACGTTCAGCCTGTCGCCCAGCCTGCCCGCCAGTTCCAGCAGGCGGAAGTGGGTGTCGGGCAGGCGTTCCTGAAGCAGGGCGCGAATGTTCTTTTCGCGCCGGGATTCGGGCAGCAGCGTTTCCGGAATGCGGGCGGGTTCTTCCACCAGGGTGTTGATGAGGTCGGTGCGGGTGATGACGCCCACCACCTCTCCGGTTTCCTCGTCGCTTTCGGCAGCGGGCGGGGGCGTGCGCTCCACGCCGTAGCTGCCCGCCAGGTGCGGGGCGGGCACCCTGTCCACCACGGGCACCAGGCGCTGGCGCTGGCCCACGATGATTTCCATGACCTTGTACAGGTCCTCGTTGGGGGTCACGGTCTGCACCCGGCGGTGCATGTATTCCGCCACGCCCATGTGCCCCAGCCCGTGCGCAATGGCCCGAGCGGCGGTCTGCTGCTCCAGGTAGCCCACGCACCGCCGGGTGCCTGCGGCGAACACGGGCACGGCCTTCAGGCCGTAGCGGGTCATGGTTTCCTCGGCGTCGGCGATGGATCGATCGTCGTCCACGCCCATCACGGGCGAGGACATCAGGTCGCGCACCCGCATCTGCGGATTGACGGCGGAAAAGAGCAGGGCGAACAACTCGTCGCGCACCTGTTGCAGGGTCTTGTCCTTGACCGAGGCGGACGCCGCGTACGGATGCCCCCCGCCCCCCAGCGACGTGCACACCTGGGCCACGTCCACCTCGGCCAGGCGGCTGCGGGCCACCACCTGCACCCTGTCGCCCATGCGGCACAAGGCGAACAGCACCTTTATGTTCTCCATGTCCATCATCTTGTGCGCCAGCAGCGCGAAGTCGCCCATGTAGGTTTCCATGGACGCCTCGGCGATGGTCACCAGGGAGCCGTTGATGTCGTGGGTGGTGGCCGATTCCAGCAGGGCGTTCAGAATGCCCACCTGTTCGCTGGTCAGGTCGCGGGCGATGAGTTCGGCGATGGCGTTCAGGTCCATGCCCTGGGTCTTCAGCCAGCCTGCGGCGGAAAAGTCGTGCTCGGTTGTCGAGGCAAAGGTGAACGAGCCGGTATCCTCGAAGATGCCGAGGCCGAGCATGGTGGCCTCGTCCCCGGAAAGGGTCAGCCCCCGCTCGCGGATCTCGGCTACGATGATGGCCGTGGTTGACCCCCATGGCAGCACCCGGCTGAACGCTGCGGGGATGTCCTCATCGGTGTCCGGATGGTGGTCCCAGAGGTGCACGGTGACCCCGGGGCGGGCCAGCACGTTGTGCACGTGGGGCACCCGCGAGTGCTGGCGGGTATCCACGATGACCAGGGTTTCCACGCTTTCCGGGTCGATGTCGCGCGCCTGCCGGAAGTTGAACATGTAGGTGGCGCTTTCGATGAAGAAATTGCGCAGGGTGCGTTCCTGGCTGCCGGGAAACACCAGCACCGCGCCGGGGTGCAGCTTGCCCGCCGCCACCATGGCGGCCAGCGCGTCGAAGTCTGCGTTGGCGTGGGCGGTGATCAGCACCGGCGCGGCGATCTTGGGGGGCTGCTGCATGCGTGGGTGTCCGTGTGGTCCGTGGTATCCGTATGATCTGTGGTGTCAGTGAGGACTGTGGAATAGGGCGCGGCGTCGGGTCAGGAGCGCGAGCGGGGGTGGTGGGCGCGGTGCACCTGGCGCAGCCGGTCGGCTTGCACATGGGTGTAGATTTCCGTGGCGGCGATGTCGGCGTGGCCCAGCAGCATCTGCACGGTGCGCAGGTCTGCCCCCCCGTCCAGCAGATGGGTGGCGAAGGAATGGCGAAAGGTGTGCGGCGAAATGTCCTTGCGGATGCCCGCCTCGGCTACGTGGCGCTTGACCACCTTCCACACTGCCTGGCGGGTCAGCCCCTTGCCCGAACGGTTCAGGAACAGGGCATCCTCCACCGGGCGGAAGGCGGGCCGCCAGTCGCGGATATAGGCCGTAAGCAGTTTGGCCGCCGTGTCGTGCACCGGCACGATGCGCTCCTTGGAACCCTTGCCGAATACCCGCACAAGGCCGGTCATGGGATCGAAGTCCAGAGGGCGAAGGCCGCACAGTTCGGAGACGCGCAGGCCGGAGGCGTACAGCAGTTCCAGCATGGTGCGGTCGCGAAAGCCCAGGCGGTCGGAAAGGTCGGGCCGGGCCAGCACGGCGGCCATTTCATCGCGGGTCAGCACGTCGGGCAGGGTGCGCGGCAGCTTGGGGTTTTCCAGGTAGCGCAGGGGGTCTGCCGCAAGCTGGCCTTCGGCCACGCCGTGGGCGAACAGGCCGCGCAGGGCCGAAAGATGGCGCGACAGGGTGCGGCTGGTCAGGCTGCGCCGCCGCAGGTCCACGATGTACAGGAACAGGGTCTGTTCCGTGGCGGCTTCAAGCTCGATGCCGCCCTGCGCGAGAAACCCCGCAAAGTCGGCAAGATCCGCCGCGTAGGCGGCCAGGGTGTTTTCCGCAAGGCCGCGTTCGATGAGCAGGTATTCCAGATATCCGTCGATGAGTGGATGCGTCGCTTTCGGCGCAGCATTCTGCCCGGCGTGCGGGGCTGGAGTGCGCCTGGCGCGCGTGGCGGGTCTGGCGGGCTTCACCGGCCTGGCCGATTTTACCGGCTGGACCGATTGGGGCGGTGTGGCGCCGCGACGGTGTGGCGCCGCCTTGGCGGATTCGCCGGGGGCGGTGGCGTCTGTTGCGCCAGAACCGGCAGGTCCAGCGGAACCGGCTGGTACAACAGGAGCGGAGGTGCGGCGTGGGGGCATGGAACTCGATGCGCGCGGCGCGGTTCGTGCCCGGCCCCGGCAGCCCGGGAGGGCGCACGGACAGGGCGGTATTCACGCTGGCATGGTACACGGGCGCCCAGCATGCGGCAAGAGCGCGGGGCGGTGGGGACGGCAGGGAGGGGCAGGACGCGCGAACGCCCTGGTTCAGCTATGCCGGGCGGGGCGCCTGCGGTTGGCGGGCATTGGCGCCGGACCGCACGGAGCCGGAAATGGCAACGGGGCGCGCCGCGCGGCGCGCCCCGTCCGGGTTGCATCCATTGGTATTGATGACGCGGGCTGCCGCCGGTGGCCGCGCGCCCTCGGCGCATCACCCCAGCTTCACGTCCGCAGCCAGCAGCGCAACGGGGGTGCCCGCCGCGTCCTCCATGGGCAGCGACACGGTGATGCACGGCGCTCCGGAGGCTTGCGAGACGTAGCTTTCCGAGATGTACAGGTCGCCGATGGCCATGGCCTCGGTAAACCACGGGCGCGACGACCAGTCCTTGCCGCAGGCCTGCGCGTCCGCCGGGGTGGCCTGCGCGGCCGGGGCGATGTTGGCGATGATCTGCCGCCCCTTGCCGTCGGTCATGTACAGCAGTTCCAGGTACGGCGCGGCGGCAATGACCCGGCGCAGGTGCGCCTCGATGCGCTCGCGTTGCAGGGAGCGGATGTCCGCCGCCTCGGCCAGCCCGCGCATGAGCGTCTGCACCGTGCCCTGCCCGATGACGTGGAACACCCGGTTCAGCGTGGCCAACCGGGACATCTGGGCGGTAAGCGCGGTGATGTCGTCGTTGGCGCGGTGCATGCCGTCGGCGGTCTGGCGCGAGATGGCGTCCACCTGGGCGGTGATGCGGTTGATTTCCTCGCAGGTGGCGGCCTGCTGCTCCGCCGCCGTGGCGATGTTGCGTACTCCGTCGGACGTTGACTCGACGATGTCCACGATTTCGGCCAGGGCTTCGTCGGAATCCTTGGCCAGACGGGTGGCCTCGTCCACAACCCGGGCGGCTTCATCCATGTCGGACAGGGTCTTGCGGGTGCCGGACTGGATGGCGGTGATGACTTCGCCCACCTCGTGGGTGGCCTGCATGGTCTTTTCGGCCAGCTTGCGCACCTCGTCGGCCACCACGGCAAAGCCGCGCCCGGCATCGCCCGCGCGGGCCGCCTCGATGGCGGCGTTCAGTGCCAGCAGGTTGGTCTGGTCGGCGATGTCGGTGATGACGCCCATGACCTGTCCGATAGATTCGGCGCGGGTGCCCAGATCGCCCATGACCTCGCGCAGGCCGGTGGTGTGCCCGTGCACGGCAGCGATGGACGACACCGCCCGGTTGACCACGTCGCGCCCGGCCACGGCCTTCTGGCGCGCGGTGTCGGCTTGTGTGGCGGCATCGCCCGCGTTGCGGGCCACGGCGTTGACCGTGGACGTCATCTGTTCCATGGCCACGGCGGTGTCGCCCGCCAGCCGCCGCTGGTTGTCGGCCCCGCTGGATGCCCGACCCGCCTCGGCGGCCAGGCTTGTTGCCGCTTCCTGCAACGAACCGACGACGCGGTCCAGGGTTTTTGCGGAATTGTGCATGGCCTGCCGGTTGGAGGCTTCCGCCCGCTCGCGCACAACAACCGCCCGGCGTCCGGCAGCCTCGGCAGTCTGGGTGCTGGCGTCGGCACGGACGGTTTCCGCCGCCATGCGTTGGCGCGCACCCTCCAGCAGGGCCACCACGCGCGGCACGTGGCGCGCCAGCAGCGCCGCCGCGTCTCCTTCGACATCGTTGGCAGCGGATGTTGCGCCGGTCTTGCGGGTGCCAAAGGACAACCCGCTGCCCGCATCCCCCCGTGCCGCCGTGCCGAACGGGGTGTCGTCGGGTACCCCGGTGACCAGCCGGGCTGTCTCCGCCAGTGCCCCGTGCACGCGCCATGCGTCGAGCAGGCCGCCCAGCGCGGCCAGCAGGCCCGCCGTCACCAGTCCGTACACCACCCATTCCGCCGCGCCCAGCGCAACGGCCATGGCCGTGCCGACGAAAAGCATCGCCAGCAGGCAAAATTCCCCCAAAGCCCGTGTCGCCGATGTCATGCGTTCCCCCGCGTTGTCATGAACCTGAAAGTGTCATCCGTTGTGACGTGTCGTCTTTTTTGTCGTTTTCGTTATGCCAGATGACATTTTTGACAAAGAAAAGTCATAAAGTAGGGTAGGGTAGGATGACCCGCCATATTCGTGCCCTGCCCGTGCACCCGCATGGCGAAGCACGCGCCGGAACACGGTTGGCGGGCATTCGCCGGAGCGGGGGACGCTGTCCGTCCCCATGCGGAACCCTTTGCGCCGCATGGGGGCGAGCAGGGCAGCGGGGCGTGCGACACGTTCGCTTGCAGGATGCATACCCCTCGCACCGCGCCAGGCAGAGCATGTGCAGGCAGACGGGGGGAAGATGCCCGGTCGGGCACGCCGCGGCGAGCGCGTTGCACCACGCGCCTTGGGTGGGCGGCAGCACACGTCCGGCAGTAGCCATTATCATTTGACAGGCCGGGCAGGGGGCCTGTAGATTTCGCGCAACCGGACGAAACCGGGTACGCGGTTACCCGAAAGGTATCGCAAGGAACGGGCTTCTGGCAGAGCCCTCTTTTTTTACCGGCGAGAGCGGCGTGCCCCGCCACAGGCGGACGGCGCGTCCAGGGGATCGAAACCCGCAAGGAGAAGACTCTGCATGGCTGATTTCAAACTCGCGGACCGGCTGGCGACCCTGCCCCCGTACCTGTTCGCAGGCATCGACAAGGTCAAGGCCGAAGTGGCCGCCCGTGGCGTGGACATCATCAGCCTCGGCATCGGTGACCCCGACATGCCGACGCCCGATTTCATCATCGAGGCCATGAAGAAGGCCGTGGAGCGCCCCGCCAACCACCAGTACCCCTCGTACGTGGGCATGCTGGAATTCCGGCAGGAAGTGGCCAACTGGTATGGCCGCCGCTTCGGCGTCAGCCTTGACCCCAAGACCGAAGTCATCGGTCTCATCGGCTCCAAGGAAGGCATCGCCCATTTTCCGCTGGCCTTCGTGAACCCCGGCGACCTGGTGCTGGTGTGCACCCCCAACTATCCGGTGTACCACATCGCCACCGGCTTCGTGGGCGGCGAGGTGCAGTTCATCCCGCTGGTGGAGGAAAACGACTACCTGCCCGACCTCGACGCCATTCCCGCCGCCACCTGGGACCGGGCGAAGATGATCTTCGTCAACTATCCCAACAACCCCACGGCGGCCACGGCCCCGCACGCGTTCTACGAAAAGCTCATCGGCATCTGCAAGAAGCACAACGTGATCATCGCGCACGACACGGCCTACACTGAGGTCTACTACGACGAGAATGACAAGCCCATGAGCATTCTTGAAGTGGAAGGCGCCAAAGACGTGACCATAGAGTTCCACTCGTTGTCCAAGACTTACAACATGACCGGCTGGCGCGTGGGCATGGCCGTGGGCAACGCCTCGCTGGTGGCGGGCCTTGGCAAGGTGAAGGAAAACGTGGACTCCGGCATCTTCCAGGCCGTGCAGGAAGCCTCCATCGTGGCCCTGCGCGATGGCGACGACTTCTGCCGCGAACTGCGCGCCATCTACCGCAAGCGCCGTGACGTGGTGGTGGCCGCCCTGAACAAGGTGGGCATTGCCTGCCGCGTGCCCAGCGCCGCGTTCTACATCTGGGCCAAGGTGCCCGCCGGGTACGGCTCGTCCGCCGAATTCGTCACCGCCGTGCTGGAAAAGACCGGCGTGGTGCTGACCCCCGGAAACGGCTTCGGCACGCCGGGCGAAGGCTACTTCCGCATTTCGCTCACCGTGGACACCGACCGCCTCGAGGAGGCCGTGTCACGCATCGCGAACCTGTAATCGCCTACGTCTGCCTGGGGTCCAACCTGCCGCCGCCAAACGTCCAAAAGGGCGTGGGGGCGGACGCGCCGGGGGGCGACCCCGCCGACAATCTCGTCCGGGCCGTGGCGGCACTAGCCGCCCTGCCCGGCGTTGTCGTTGGCGCGGTGTCGCCCGTGTACCGAACGGAACCGCAGGGCTACCGCGACCAGCCGTGGTTTGCCAACCAGGTGATCCGGCTGGAATGCTCGCCGGACATCACGCCGGAAGGGCTGCTGGATCGCCTGCTGGCCGTGGAGCAGGAACTGGGCCGCAGCCGGGCGTATGCACCGGAAGGCGGGGAAGGCGACGGGGCGCAGGCGTCGGAATCGGCATCGACCGCACCGCAGGCGTCGGAGCAGGGTGGCGGGGTGCCTCCGCATGATCCCGCCATCCGGTACGCCCCGCGCACCATCGACATGGATTTGTTGCTGTTCGGCGATGTGGTGCGGAATACGCCGCGTCTGACGCTGCCGCACCCGCGCATGCGCGAACGGGCCTTTGTCCTGGTGCCGCTGCATGATATCGCCCCCGAACTTGCTTTCCCAGACGGGCAAAGTCTGATACACGCCCTGAAATCGCTGACGTTCACCCTGCACGACGGGTGCATCGGCCAGTGAACGGCCAGGCGGTGCGACTGCACTCCCGGCCTTCATCAACGCCTCTAGGACCCAAAGGGAGTCTGGCATGCTCAAGTGGCTTTTGCTGATCGCGGCAGGCTATTTTCTCTACCGTCTCGTGACCAACGAGTCGCGCAAGAAGAGCAAGGATGACAAGAAGCAGAAGGAAGAAATGGTGGCCACCGGCGAAATGGTGCGCGACCCCGTCTGCGGCGCATACATCGACGCCAACGGCGGCGTTACCGTGCGCGATGGCGAGAAGACGTACCGTTTTTGCAGCTACGAATGCCGTGACGCTTTCCTGAAGCAGTTGGAAAGCGGCGGTCGCGAAATTCCCGCGCACGAGGAAAAGGACGCCGAGTAGCCCGGTTGCTGGCGGGCCTTGCCGATTCCGCCGGAGCGTCCCGCTGCCCGCGCACTCCGCTGGCCTTGTACGCCCGGCAACCTGTAGGCCGCCAGGGTGCCCGTTTTCGCAGTTGCGCATTCTTCGTGATGTCGCCGTGCCCCGGAAGCATGTGCTCCGTTGCGGGGGCGGTGACCTGACGCAGGAGGCTCCGGTTTATGCAGTTCTTTCTGGATACGGCCAACCTTGCCGAGATACGCGCCGCCAAGGCCTGGGGCCTGCTGGACGGCGTGACCACCAATCCCACGCTGATGTCCCGCGAAGGCGGTGACTGGCGCGCGGTCATGCAGACCATCTGCCGCGAGGTGGAAGGCCCTGTGAGCCTGGAGGCCGTGGGCGATACCGCCGACGAACTCATCGCCATGGGGCTGGACCTTGTGCGCAACGGCCCCAACGTGGTGGTCAAGATTCCCATGACCCCCGAAGGGCTGAAGGCCGTGCGCGTGCTGAAGTCCAAGGGTGTGGACACCAACGTGACCCTGGTCTTTTCGCCCATGCAGGCCTTGCTGGCCGCCAAGGCCGGGGCCTCGTTCGTCTCGCCCTTCGTGGGCAGGCTGGACGGTCTGTCGCAGGACGGAATGCAGCTTGTGGCCGACATCATGGCCATCCTGCGCAATTATTCCGGCATGGGGATGGATGCCCGGGTCATCGTGGCCAGCGTGCGCCATCCGCGCCACGTGGCCGAGGCGGCCTTGATGGGCGCCCATGTGGCCACCGTGCCGTTTGCCGTGCTGCGCCAGATGTTCGACCACCCGCTGACCACGTCCGGGCTCGATACCTTCAACAAGGACTGGGCGACGCTGAACGGCTAGCGGATTTCCGCCGTCTGGTCCCCGGTGCTGTTTCGTACGACGATTTTTCTCTGACTACCCGAAAAACGGGCATCATCCCCAGTGGATGGTGCCCGTTTTTGCGTCCAGGGCGGAAAAACGCGCGAAATGGCCGTGTGCGCCGCGAATGCACTCCGGACAGGCGAAGGGCCGGATTTTGAAATTTCGAGGCGGAAATCAGGTGGCTGCAGGTGCTCGTTTTGCTGGCGGCGAGGGGGCATCCGCCATGTCCTCTCATGCAAGTGTCCTGCGAACCGGCATGCGAAAGGACGTTGGCCTTGCGAAGGGACCGGGAAGAACACCGGGTGGGCAGCGGTGCCGCATGCGTCGTCGCACAGGATAGCTGGCACGATTTCAGATGCCCGGACAGCATGAGGTGGTCCGAGTGCGTCGCCTCGATCAATCGGTGTTTGCGATAGAATGGCCGTTCGAAGTTCAGCAGGCAAGCCAGCATGCTGTGCGCGTGTGGTCGACGCATATTCCGGAGGGGGGCTGGATTCGAGTTCGCAGGGGGCGTCGGAGCTGGTCGCGAACCCGGGTTGCGTCGCCATCCTCTCTCTTGCGGGTTTTCAAGATGTCCCATAATGCAAATTATGTTAACTTTTCGAGATCGAGAAGTCTTTTATTCCGAACTGATATGATTTCTCGATTTTATGTGAAACAACCGGTGGCTTTCCGATGCTCCCCTGTTGCGAACGGGGTTTTTGCAGCGTCTGTTCTGCGGCCCTTTCGTGCGTGCTGCGAGGCATGGCTCGGTCACGTGGCATTTCGGGCAGCTGGTGCGGGATGTCTGTGTGAGGTATTTCAAGAGATGTTATCGTCATGTGCGATCAAGGCGGGGCGTAAACGTCACCGCCGACCGATGTAGGTGCTGGTTGTGTACTCCGCCCTGTTGTGACTATTGGTGGGGGTACTGAGCAAGGGACTGAACGCGGGATTGTTGCAGGAGCCTTGCGCGAGACATGGTATCGATCTGGCTGGCCTATCCCGTTTGCAATCGCATTTCGCGATATATGGACGAGCCAAAAAAGACCGCCGGAAGCGCGTGTGCGCCACCGGCGGGGTCTGTTCGATCGCTGTGAATGGTCGGTGAATGCGGGAATACGAGGCGGCAGGCGGAATCAGTCGTCGTGCTTGGGGCGGGTCTTCCAGCGTTTGTGCATCCAGAACCACTGCTCCGGATGGGCGCGCACCGCCCTTTCCACGGCCTCCGTGTAGTACCGGGCCACGGCTTCAACCTTTTCGTTCCGGTCCCCGTCCAGAGTGGTGGTGTCCAGCGGTTCGTCGATGTACAGCCGGTAGCGACCGCCCTCGCGGAGAATGAAAGCTGGCCACACCTCTGCCTCGGCCCGCACGGCAAGCAGGGCCGGCCCCATGTTCACGGCGGCGGTTTCACCCAGGAACGGCAGAAAGGTGGCCTCGTCGCGGCGGCAGTTGTGATCCACCAGAAAGCCTACGCAGCCGCTGCGTTTCAATCCCTTGAGCACGGTGAACACGGCGTTGCGGTGGTCCACCACCTGCAACCCGCGTGCACCGCGCATGGCGAAGATGAAGTCGTTGAGGGTGTCATTGCTGTTGCGGCGCACCACCACCATGCGGGGGCGGTCCAGATGCCATTGCCCCATCAGCGAGGACATGAATTCCCAGGCGCCAAGATGTGCCGTGGTTGCCACCACGGGGCGGTCGCCTTCGGCCAGTCTGCGCAGTTGTTCGGGGTTGTCGATGATGAGGCGGTTGCCCGTCTCCTCGAAGCCGAACTGCCCTACCAGAAGCACTTCCAGGAAGGAGCGGGCGTTGTGGGCAAAGCTTTCCCGCGCGATGCGCGTGGCCTCTTGCTGCGGCACGCCGAGATGCTCGGCGATGGCACGGATTGCCAGGCGCCGCCTGCCGGGCAGGCAGTGCCACAGCAGCGCGCCCAGTGCGTTGCCGTACCGGGTTATGCCGTCGAATCCCCGCCTGGCCAGGGAGCGGGCCAGCATGTGCAGCAGGCGCGGCATCAGGCCCTTTGGAGCAGCGGCTGGCTGCGAGCCGGTAGCCGCGCTGGGGGCGGGGGAAATGTCGTCGCGGGGAGCAGGCGTAGTCATCGCAATCCTTCAAGTCTGGCTTCAAGGTCCGCGCAGGCGGCGGCCAAGGCCGCATCCGCGCCCTGCCTGCCCTCGTTCTGCGCCGTGTCGTTCAGGGGCATGGCTTCCGGATCGGGCAGCCGGTATGGCGCGCCGAACACCACGCGCACGCGGGAAAACGGCAGCGGCACCTGAAACCGGTCCCAGGCACGTTCGAATACCTTGGCGCGCTCCAGGAACATGCGCATGGGCACGATGGGTGCCCGTGCCCGCTGCGCCAGAAAGATCGCGCCCGGCTTGACCTTGTGGCGCGGGCCGCGCGGCCCGTCCACGGTCACGCAACCACACAATCCTTCCTTGCGCATCAGCCGCGCCGCGCCGATCAGTGCCTTGACCCCCCCGCGCGAGCTGGACCCCCGCGCCGTGCGCAGGCCCAGCCGTTGCAGCACCTGGGCCAGGTATTCGCCGTCGCGGCTCTGGCTGACCACGGTGACGATCTCCAGGTCGCCCCGCACGTGCATCAGCGGAAAGATTTCGTCGTGCCACAGCGCAAAGACCATGGGGGTACGGGCATGCCACAGTTCGTCCACGGCTTCGCGCCCGGCGATGTCGTAGCGCAGGGTGGCGCACCAGGCCTTGTACAGCCCGTAGAGCGGCGGTGCGATGAGGGCGGGGGGCAGCTTCACGCGGGGGCTCCGGCGGCGGGTATGGCCGCGCCCTGCTCCGCCCCGTCCCTGGCGCCATTGGCGGCATCGGTGGCGAACTGCATGGCATACAGCCGGGCGTACAGGGTGCACCGGCCCAGCAGTTCCTCGTGCCGCCCGGCATCCACGATGCGCCCCTGCTCCATGACCAGGATGCGGTCGGCGGAAAGAATGGTGGAGAGGCGGTGGGCAATGACGATGCTGGTGCGGTTTTCCATCAGGTTGTCCAGGGCCTTCTGGACGATGCGCTCGGCCTCGGAGTCCAGCGCGCTGGTGGCCTCGTCCAGAATGAGCAGCGGCGCATCCTTCATGATGGCCCGGGCGATGGTCAGGCGCTGCTTCTGGCCGCCGGACAGCTTCACCCCACGCTCGCCCAGCAGGGTGTCGTACCCTTCCGGCAGTTCGCTGATGAATTCATCGGCATAGGCGGATGTGGCGGCGGCGCGGACGGCCGCTGCGTCGATGGGGCCGGGAAGGCCGTAGGTGATGTTGTCGCGCACCGGCAGGTTGAACAGGAAGGTATCCTGCGACACCATGGACACGTTGCGGCGCAAGGTTTCCAGGGTGTACTCCGCCACCGGGCGGCCATTGAGGACGATGGCACCCTGCTGCGGCTCATAGAAACGGGGAATGAGATTGACGAAGGTGCTCTTGCCCGCGCCGCTGGGGCCAACGATGGCCACGCGCTCGCCCGCGCGCACGGTAAGGCTGACGTTGTCCAGTGCGGGCGCGGTCTTGCTGCCGTAGGTGAAGGTGACGCCCTCGAAGCGCAGTTCGCGGAAGGGTTCGTCGAAGGGGGTGTCGCCCCCCTGCTCCACCACCAGTTCGGGTGCGTCCAGGATCTCGAACACCCGCTCGGCCCCGGCCAGTGCGCGCTGCACGTCCATGTTGTAGGAATTCAGCGACTTGACAGGGTCGTACATCATGGCCAGCGCGGCCACGAACGAAAAGAACGTGCCCGCCGTGGTTTCCCCGGCAATGACCTCGTGCCCGCCGAACCAGATCACCAGGCCGATGCCCACGGCCCCGATCAGTTCCATGACCGGCGAGGACAACTCGGATACGCTGGCCTGCTTCAGGTACAACCGGGCCAGGCGCTCGTTTTCGTCATCGAAGCGGCGCGCCTCGTGCCGTTCTGTGGCAAAGGCCTTGACCACCCGGATGCCGCTGAACACTTCCTGCAACACCACGGAAATGTCCGCCAGCTTCGACTGGTTGCGGCGGCCATACTTGCGCAGCTTGCGGCCAAACCACACCAGCGGGTACAGCGCCGCAGGCAGCACCAGCACCGCCCACACCGCCAGGCGCGGGTTCTGGTAGAACACAACTCCCACCAATCCCAGCATGGTCAGCAGCTGCCGCACCATCATCACGATGGACGGCAGGCTGTTGCGGATCATGGTCACGTCGTTGATGATGCGCGACATGAGCATGCCCACCTGCGAGTCTTCGTAGAATTGCAGCGGCAGGTAGATGATCTTGTCGTACAGCTCCGATCGCAGTTTTTCCAGCACGCGCAGGCCGCTGTACTGCATGAAGTAGTTCTGCACGTAGCGTCCTGCGCCCTTCACCAGCGTAAGCACGAAGAACAGCAGCGGCACGTACACCAGCGCCTGCTCGTCCTTGTTGATGAAGATTTCGTCCAGGGCGGGCTTGACCAGCCAGGCGGACCCGGCGGTGCTCAGCGACACCACGCCCATGGCCAGCATGGAAATGATGATCTGCACCCTGTAGGGGCGGAAATACCTCAAGCAACGCTTGAGCAAATGGATGCTTTGCCCCTGGGTGGGCTGGTCGGTCTTGGTGACGTTGGCCATAGGGTGCGTGGTCTTCTATTTGTTTTGTGAATGCGTCAGTGAAAAATGCGCGGCTGTTTTCGATTTGACCGGGCCGCTCTGTGTGGTGTTCCCTCGGAAAAGGAGGCTCACCATGCCAGAAATCGAACTGAACTGCCAGAATCTTCCCTGCCCCCAGCCCGTGCTGCGCTGCAAGCGCTGTCTTGACGAGCAATCGCCCGCCTCGCTGGTGGTGGTCGTGGATAATCAGGCCGCGCGTGAAAACGTGACGCGCTTCCTGTCGAGTCAGGGCTATGCCGTGCAGGCCGAAGCCGTATCGCCGGACGCGGGCGACGGCCTGTGGCGGCTGCGCGGCGTGAAGGGAGACGCCCCGGCGTCTGCCTCCCATTCTCCGGACGATTGCGAGATATGCGAAGTGATGACCGAGGACCAGCTGCGCCGCATGGGTGAGAAGGTCGTGGTTTTCCTGACCTCCGACGTCATCGGCGCGGGCGACGATGCCTTGGGCGCCCGGCTGATGCAGAACTTCCTGGCCACCCTGCCCGAACTGGGCGCGGAGCTGTGGCGCGTGGTCATGCTGAACGGCGCGGTGCGCCTTTCCGCCGCCGACAGCCCCGCCCTGCCCCACCTGAAGAGGCTGGAAGCTGCCGGGGCCACCGTGCTGGTCTGCGGCACCTGCCTTGACCATTTCGGGCTTCTGGAGCAAAAGGCCGTGGGCCAGACCACCAACATGCTCGATGTGGTCACCAGCCTGCAACTCGCCACCAAGATCATCCGGCCGTAAGCGGTCGGGTCGTGCGCCCGGCCCGGAGCACGGATGTGCCCGGCGTCGGTTCCGCAGCCGTGCAACGTGTCCGGGATGCCGTCCGGCGCGCCGCCGAAAGGATGCGCCGGGCGGTTTTCTTTGCCGGGCGACCGGGATAGACTGTCCTGGCCTGCTTGCGTACGGTTGCCGCGCGTCTGTCGCATCCGTCGCAATCCGTCGCAATGCAGCCGTCACCCTGTCCGACATTCCTGCGGACGCCCCGTACCGCCCGGCTGCATACGGGTGTGCCCTCTCCTGAAACTCCAGCCCGCCGGACATTGTCCGGCCCGGAACCCCATGACCCAGCGCCGTCCTTCGTCTCCGCCCCGTCCCGCCAAACCTTCGACCGGTCGTCCCAAACGTTCCGGAACCCAGGCTGCCGATCCCGCGCGGCCCGATGCCAGATCGGATGCGCCCAGGGGGACACGTTCCGGTCGCCGGAGCGATGGTCCCGGGCGTCCCGGCCAGCCGTCGTCACGTGGCAGGGATGGCGAGGCATCGCGCAAAGGGGCGAACGCAGGCAAGGATGGCCGCCAGGCAAGGCGCCCTGTTTCCGGTCGCGGACCAGACCGGGACATCCGCGAAGGGGAACCTGTGGTGGAACGCCAGGCCGAGATTCCGGCGATGAACGGCCCCGATGAAGCTGTCATGCGAACAAGCGAACCAGCCATGCAAACAGGCGAAACGGTCATGCAGCCTGGCGAGGTGCGTCTGAACAAGGCCATTGCCGGGGCGGGTGTGTGTTCGCGGCGCCAGGCGGACGACCTCATACAGCAGGGGGTGGTGCGGGTCAACGGCGAGGTGGTGGACACCCCCGGCGCGCGCGTGGTGCCGGGGCGCGACCGCATCGAGGTGCGCGGGCAACTGCTGGAACTGGATGCCGCGCCCGCCTCGTTCACCTATGTGATGCTGCACAAGCCGGTGCAGGTGGTGTCCACCGTGCGCGACCCGCAGGGGCGACCCACGGTGCTGGGCATCCTGCCGCACGACCTGCGCGGCGGGCGGCTGTACCCCGTGGGCAGGCTGGACTACTTTTCCGAGGGACTGTTGATACTGACCGACGACGGTGACCTGACCAATCGGCTTACCCACCCCCGCTACCACCTGCCCAAGGTCTACATGGTCAAGGTGCGTGGCCACGTGACCGAATCCACCCTGGCGCCCATGCGTCAGGGCATGACCCTGGCCGAAGGCGAACAGCTTGCACCAGTGGACGTGCGCCTGCTCCAGTCGGACCGCCAGGCCAGCCTTTTCGAAATGACCCTGCGCCAGGGAGTGAATCGCCAGATTCGCCGGATGTGCCGTGACCTTGGGCTGACGGTGCTGCTGCTGCGGCGCGTCAGGCAGGGGCCGCTGGAACTGGGTGAACTGCCCAAGGGGGCGGCCCGCCGCCTGACCCCGCTTGAGGTGGCGGCCCTGCGCCGCGCCGCAGGTTTGGAATCGTAACCACGCGGTTTGCCAGAAAAACAAACAACGCCTCCTGCATTGTTGCGGGAGGCGTTGTCGCATTCTTGAACTTCAAGTCTAACTTGAAGGGAGAAGCGCTCCCCTCTGTTGGGGACAAGCCGCGTTGGCCGCTGGCCCTGCGTGCTATCGCCGGCAGCCCGGCGCACAACGCCCCCTAATTGAACAGCTGCTTTTCCGGCGAACCCTGCCTGGTCCTGTCCTCCACGTCCACGCCCTTGGCCGGCGTGAAGCGGAAGGCGCTGTCCGGCACCCCGGCGTCGGTGGTCAGGCCGTTCAGGGTGATGTCGTTCTCGTTGCCGTAGAAATCGATGATCTTGGCCCGGCGGATCAGGCTGGTATCCGGGTCAACCCACAGGAAGGCCTCGGTCAGCTGCGGGGTGGGTTCCTTGGGGTACATGTGCAGGCGGGCCATGCCGCTGTCGTCGGCCTCCTCGGCCACGTCGAAATCCTGTTCCAGCCTGGCCTGCCCGGTAATCACCTTGATGATGGACCGCGAGTCCTGCACCAGTTCCACCGGGTACTTGTAGGCCACCTCTTCGTCCGGCAGGTAGTTCCAGATTTCATTGGCCGTCACCACCAGCAGTTCGGCGTGGGGGGCCTTGGTCTCCCAGCGCACCAGCAGCGGCTTGCGGAATTGCAGGGTGCCCTGCCGGGTTTCCTTGGCGCCACTTTCGCGGTGCAGCAGCACCTGGGTGAAGTCCGCCTTGAGGGTGGTGGTGGCGTCGTAGCGTTGTTGCAGGCGGTTGGTCAGCTCACCGGCGGCGCGGGCCGGGGCGGCGGACAGCAGCATGGCAAGGCACAGGGCGGCACACAGGACGCCAAGCCTCGGCAAACGGGAGAAGGCACGAGGGGAAAGGGGACGAATCACGGAATGCTCCTGTGGAGGATTGCTGGCGGGATGGGCACGGCATCTGCCTTGCGGCGTGCCGTGCGGGATGCAGGTGCGGGACATTTGCCCCGGCTGGCGCGGACTTCTACGGACCCGGATGGTTCCGGATCGTTCATGGTGCATGCGGATGGATTCGGGCCGTGCTGGGGCTGCGCTAGCAGGACTGGGCCACTGCGTCAACACGTGCGGCGGCAACGGAGGGGCGGCGGAAAACCGCCCCGCCATATTGTCAGCACCATTGCCAGCGCCATTGCTAGCGCCATTGCTAGCGAATGACCATGCGCGGCTTGCTGCCGTCCGAGGGACCGATGATGCCGTCGTGCTCCATCTGCTCCACGTAGCGCGCCGCCCGGTTGAACCCGATGCGGAAGCGCCGCTGGATCTGCGAGATGGAGGCCTTGCCCTGGCCGATGACGAATTCCACGGCCTCCGCGTACATGGGGTCGTCGGAAAGGTCGCCACCGCCGTTGCCGTTGGCGCCGTCACCCGTGCCATCGTTGCCCCACTCGGCAAAGTCCACCGTGTAGTTGGGGGGCTGCTGGCGTTTCCAGAATTCCACCACGGCGGCCACGTCGTCGTCGCCCACGAAGGCGCCGTGCAGTCGCTGCAACTTGCCGCCGCTGGGCTTGAAGAGCATGTCGCCCTTGCCCAGCAGGTGTTCGGCGCCCACGGTGTCGAGGATGGTGCGCGAATCGTGCTTTGAAGTGACCTGGAACGAGATGCGGCACGGAAAGTTGGCCTTGATGAGCCCGGTGACCACGTCCACGCTGGGCCGCTGGGTAGCCAGGATCATGTGGATGCCCGCCGCGCGCGCCAGCTGGGCCAGGCGCACGATGCTGGTTTCCACTTCCTTGGCCGCGGTCAGCATGAGGTCGGCCAGTTCGTCGATGACGATGACCAGGTACGGCATGCGCTCCAGGTCCGCCAGTTCCGGCGGCAGGTTCGCGCCAAGGTCGGCCAGCTTCTGGTTGTAGCCCGCGATGTTGCGCACGGCCAGACGCGCCATGGCCTGGTAGCGGCGGTCCATCTCCTGCACGGCCCAGTCCAGGGCGTTCTTGGCCAGGGACATTTCCGTCACCACGGGGTGCACCAGATGCGGCAGGTCGGCATACACGGCAAGCTCGATGCGCTTGGGGTCCACCAGCAGCATCTGCACATCTTCGGGACGGGCCTTGTACAGGAAGCTGAGCAAGATGGAGTTCAGGCACACGCTTTTGCCCGCGCCGGTGGCACCGGCCACCAGCAGGTGGGGCATGCGGGCCAGGTCCGCCACGGTGGCGTTGCCCGCGATGTCCTTGCCGATGGCCATGGTGAGCATGGACGGGGCCGAGCGGAAGGTGTCCGAGCCCAGCAGTTCCTTGAAGCACACGTTTTCACGTGCCTCGTTGGGAATCTCGATGCCCACGGTGTCGGTGCCGGGAATGGGTGCCTGGATGCGCACGGCAATGGCCTTCAGCGCCAACGCAAGGTCGTCGCTGAGGTTGGCGATGCGGCTCACCTTCACGCCGGGGGCCGGGCGCACCTCGAACATGGTGACCACCGGGCCGGGGGTGATGCGGGTCAGTTCGCCCTGCACGCCGAAGTCGGCCAGGCAGGTGATGACGCTCTGGCCCTTGGCCTCCAGTATCTGGCGGGCGGGCTTGGTGTCGCCGCCTGCCACGGAATGCAGCAGGTCAAGGCCGGGAAGTTTGCTGCGCGCCTTGCGGGGGCGCGCGGGCTTGGCGGGGGCTGTCCCCTGCCCTTCGCGGGCCGGGTCGTCGCCGAAGGCGCCCTCCAGCCAGGTGGGTCCGGCCTCGCCAGCGGCATAGTCCACGAGGTCGTCGGCAAGGCCATTGGGCAGGTCGCTTGGGACGTCGCCCCCAAGGTCGTCATCCAGCCCCATGGCGCCGGGACCGAATTCGCCCCCGGCAAAGGGATCGCCGACGCTGGCGGGGGCGCCCCTGCCGCCACTGCCAGCGGCCCGGGCATCCGTCTGGGCGGCATCGTGCACGGCGTGCGCGTACGCATCGTCGTCGTCCGGTTCCTGGGGGACGTAAGGCGCGCGCGGAGAGGCGCCCGGCACTTCATCGCCGGGGCGGTACGGGCGGGGGGTGCCCTGTACGCCGCGCCCGGCGGGCAGCGGCGCGGGGGTGACATCGACCACCTGCCCCTGCTTGGCCCCGCGCTTGCGGTTCCACAGGAACTGGAACACGCCCATGCCCGGCAGCTTCAGCCAGCGGGAGGCGCGCGCGGTGGTGGCGGGTCCGGCGGGTACTGCGAGATCGGGCTGGCGTTCGCCGCCCGCCACGATCACCGGGCGGGGCGCGGCGGGGGCCGCTGCACCGCGTTGCGTGGAAATTTCCAGCTTTGCGGCGGGCTTGGCACTGGGCGTCAAACCTTCACGCAATCCTTCAAGAATGCGGCGGCCCACGGCCGACCAGGACAGGGCCAACACCAGTTGCGCCGAGATCAGGAACAGGAACAGCCACACCAGGGCCGAACCACGCGGGCTGAAATAGCGCGCCGCGAAATTGTGCAGGATGAAGCCGAAGAAGCCGCCCCCGCCCACGTCGCCGATGGCCAGGTTCCAGCCGGCACCCATGGTGGCCACGCAGGCGCCCAGCAGGATAAGCCCCAGCCAGCGCCACCACGGCACGTCGAAGGGAATGACCACGTAGCGCGCGCCAAGACCCATGAACCCGAAAGGCCACAGGAAGGCGGAAAAGCCGAAGAGATCAACCAGGATGCCGCCGATGTACGAACCGAACAGACCGGCGCTGTTGCGCACCTGCGTGGCATTGCTGACCACGTGGTTCAGGCTGGGGTCGCGGGCGTCGAAGGTGGCGAGGCTGAGCAAGAGCAGCAGCCCCCAGAAGATGAGGAAGAGCCCGAAAAGTTCGCGGGCCAGTTTGTTGCCGTCCGTGGCGGCACCCTCCTGATTGTCGCGGAGTGCGTATTGGCGCGGGGCGGCCCGCAAGAAAAAGGGATATGACCGTATCGGCCATATCCCTTACCGTACTCAAGGGTTCCCGTCCACACGGCCCCGCTGCTCCGGACTGGCCACAACGGGCAGGCCTGTACCGGAGGGGCGCCGTGCGCGAAACTTGGCTATTCGCGGCCCAGGTAGTCGCGGGTGCGCGTATCGACCTTCACGCGGTCGCCGATGTTCACGAAGATGGGCACGCCGATGACGATGCCGGTTTCCAGCGTGGCGGGCTTGGTCACGTTGCTCACGGTGTCGCCCTTGGCGCCGGGTTCGGTGTCGGTCACTTCCAGCACCAGGGACACGGGCAGGTCGATGTCCAGCGGCTTGCCGTTGTACAGCAGCACGCGCACCTGCTGGGCTTCCTTGAGAAAACCGGCCTTGCCGTCGGTGGTGTCTTCCGCGATGTGCAGCTGTTCGTAGGTGGTCAGGTCCATGAACACGAGGTCGTCGCCTTCACGGTACAGGTACTGCATTTCGCGGGTTTCCATGTCGGGGCGGCTCACCTTTTCGCCGGAGCGGAAGGTGTTGTCCACCACGCGGTCGTTCAGCAGGTTGCGCAGCTTGGTGCGCACCATGGCCCCGCCCTTGCCGGGCTTGAAATGCTGGAACTCGACGATTTCGAAGGGCGTTCCGTCGATTTCGATCTTGAGCCCCTTCCTGAAATCGGTGGTCGAATACATGAAGCCTCCGGAGTGATGTTCGTGGGGATATGCGGCGCTACACCGGTGTCGCGGTGGACTGCCGGGCATCCAGATGCAGCACCAGCGACTGCACGGCGAGCGCGTAGCTGGTGATGCCGAAGCCCGCCACCACGCCGATGACGTGGCGGCCGATGTAGCTTTTCTGGCGCAGCGGTTCCGCGCGCGCCAGCACATTGCTGAGGTGCACCTCGACGCAGGGCAGGCCGATCCAGGCCAGGCAGTCGGCCAGGGCAAGGCTGGTGTGGGTGTACGCGCCCGCGTTCAGCACCACGCCGTCCACGCCGTCTCGCCGGGCCTGTTCCAGCCGGTCGATGAGCGCGCCTTCGCCGTTGGTCTGGAAGAACTCCAGTTCCACGTCGCCGGTTCCCGCGCCCAGCACCCGAGCGACCAGGCCGGGCACGGCGTCCATGCCCGCGCTGCCGTAGATGTCGGGCTGGCGCACGCCCAGCGCGCCCAGATTGGGACCGTTCAGCACCAGTATGCGGTAGCGGGCCATGCGGCGTCCTTTGTGCGGTTGGCGGCGCGGGGGCCGGTTGCTGCGGAACGGGGACGGGGTCGGACTGGACACCATGCGCCCGCATCGGGTAACAGGATATTTTTTCCCAACGGCGGCCTGTTGTCAACAATGAAGCCGACGCCGGACCCCACGTCCCGGCGGCCGCCCCTCGCGACTCCCGTCATGTCGCCCCTCATGCCACTCCATCGGGCCTACCCACAGCCACACGGCGCCCGGCGCCATCGGATACGATCATGCAACCAGTGCTTGAACTAGAAGCCACCGTCTACACCCTGGAACAGATGCGCGCCTTCGACGCGCCGCAGATAGCCTTTGCCGGGCGCTCCAACGTGGGCAAATCGTCGCTCGTCAACGCCCTGGCCCGCCGCAAGGCCCTGGCCAAGATCAGCGCCACCCCCGGCAAGACCCGCTCCATCAACTATTACCGCGTGAAGCCCGACGGTTTCTACGTGGTGGACCTGCCCGGTTACGGCTACGCCAAATGCAGCAAGGAAGAGCGCCAGAAGTGGGCAGAACTCATCGAGCGCTACCTGAGCACCTGCCCCACCCTGAAGGCCCTGACCGTGCTGCTGGACAGCCGTCTGGACCCGCAGCAACTGGACCTGGACCTGACCGCGTTCGCCCGCAAGAGCGGCATCACCCTGCTGCCGGTGCTGACCAAGGCCGACAAATGCTCGCAGCGCGAACGCGCGGAGCGCCAGCGCCAGTGGCGCGACATTCTGGGGGGCATTGCCCCGCTGGTGGTGTCCGCCAAGACCGGGCTTGGCGTGGACAACCTGTGGGCGTCGTTGCGCAAGGTGGTTGCCGTGGGCGAGGTGCAGGGTTCGGCCCTGCTCGACCCCTTCGGCAGCGCCAAGCGCGACGTGCCGCTGGCAGATGCTGCCGGGCATGGTGCCGGGGCGGACGCCACGTCGCACGATGGACCGGAAGCCGGCTCGGACGACGTACCGGGCGCCGCAGCGAGTGGTCCTGCCCTGCGCCGGGGCACCAAATCCGACGCGAACGGGAAATAGGCCGTCACCAGCCCCCTGCCCTGCCAACCACTTTCCATAACATCGCAACGCCCCGCCATGTCATGCATGCCGGGGCGTTGTTTATTGATGCGGGTCAGCGTTTGGTCGGATCAACCGGCCTTGAAGTGGGGCTTCAGCACCCACCCCAGCCGCGCCAGGGCCACGGCCAGAATCAGCGCGTTGGCGCCCCAAGCGGCCAGCGGGGGAGAGACAATGCCCTTCTGCCCCAGCGTGCCGCCCACGGTGAACATGGTGTAGAACAGAAAGGTGATGATCAGGGAAAGGCCGATGCCCAGATAGATGTTGTCGCGCCATGTCACGATGGCCGCAGCCACCGCCGCCATGACCACCAGCGAGGCGGCGTAGGCCAGCTTCATGTGCCAGGCGGTGCGCACTCCCTCGACGTTGGAGCCGGAAGCCGACAACCGGTCGATGGCGTCACCCAGTTGCCACAGGGGCAGCTGCGAAGGGTCGGCATTGCGCGCAGTGATCAGGAAGGCCTGCACATCCTGCCGCAGGGGCAGGGCCAGGGTGTCGTGGCGGGTGCTGAGGTAGCCCGAGGGATCGAATTCGATGACGTCGCACAATTTCCACTGCCCGGCGCCAGCCGTGAAGGTTGCGGCGCGCACCACCCGCAGGATGGACAGCCCGTCGGCGGACAGTTCGTACGCGGCAAGGCCGCGCCCCGTGCCCTGGGCGGGGACCACCTCGGCCAGGCTGACCACGTAGGCCCCGTCGGTGAACCACACGTTGCGCAGGGTGGCCGTGGCCTCGGTCTTGCCGCGTACGTCCTCGCTCCAGATGCGCGCGGCTTCCACCTCTCCGGAAACGCCCAGCACCTGGGAAAAGCCCAGTTGCATCCCACTCCATACCAGGCCGCACAGCACCAGGATGCGGGCAATGCGGCCCATGGATATGCCGCCAGCCTGAAGGGCGATGAGTTCGCGCCCGCGCGACATGAGGCAGAGCTGGGCCAGGGTGGCCAGCAGGAACACGGCGGGCAGTATCTGCGAGACGATCAGGGGCGTCTTGGCGGCGAAGTACCATGCCGCCACGCTGAAACTCACCCCGGCTTCCAGAAAGTCGTCCAGCCGGTCGAACAGGTCGGAAAGGATGTACAGCCCGGTGCCGATGGCCAGGGTGGGCAGGATCAGCATCAGGTTGTTGCGGAACAGGTAGCGGGCCAGCAGGCTCATGCGGCCCCCTTGCGGCGCCGCCGGGTCAGGCGGCCGTACGAGAACAGGTTGGCCAGGGCCGGGGCGCGCTCGCGCGCGGTCAGCCGCAGGCCCCACAGCCCGGCGGCCAGAAACAACACGTTGGGCGTCCACAGCCCGATTTCCGGCGGGATGGCGCCCGTCTCGCCCGTGGTCAGCCCGAACGAGAGCAGGCTGTAATAGGCCAGGAACATCAGCAGGGCCAGCACCACGCCGACCTGGCGGCGCAGCCCCTCGAAGGCGCAGGCCAGGGGCATGGCGAACAGCCCCAACACCAGGCAGGCAGCCGGAAACACCCAGCGCTTGTGCAACTCCACGATCACCTTGCGCAGGTACTTGTTGTCCGTGTCCTGGGCCAGCACGCGCAACTGTTCCCAGGAAAGCTCCTTGGGCTTGACCTTGCCGAGGTCCAGCCCCTTGAACATCAAGCCCAGGTCGATGCGCACCACGTACTCGCCAAAGCCCAGCACGGAAACCTGCTGCCCTTCGGTCTTGTACAGACGGCCATTTTGCAGGCGGAACAGCAGTTCGCCGCGCGCTTCGTCGGTGGCGATGGCCCCGGTGGGCGCCAGGATGGTCAGGGTGGCGTCCTCGCGCGAGCGGTCTTCGACGATGACCTGCGACAGCCTGCTGTCGGCGGGGTCCACCTGGCGGGCAAACAGGGTCAGCCCCGGAATGTCCTTGTTGAACACGCCGGGCTGCACCACCACGCGGGCGCGGCTGTTGGCGATGTCCATGACCGTGGCGCGAAAGTTGGCCATGCCCCAGGCCAGCCCCTGCAACGAAATGCCCAGGGTCAGCAGGGTGCACAGCACGCAGAACAGCACCGGCGCGGCCAGCATCTGGTACAGGCTGACGCCGCCCGCCTTGAGGGCGATGAGTTCGCGGTCGGTGCTCATGCGCAGAAAGGTCAGGAACACGCTGAGCATGCACGCCACCGGCACCACCAGCAGCATGAAGAACGGGGTCAGGTAGACGAACAGCAGCACCGCGTCGGCAAGGCCGAGGTCCAGCCCCAGAAAGAGTTCGCGCAGTTGCAGGCCCCGGCCGATGAGGACCAGGGTGAGCAGCGAACCCAGACAGAGCAGGAACAGGTGCAGCAGTTCGCCGAACAGCTGCCGCTGCAACAGGGTATTGAGACGAAGGGGCAGAGGGCTATTCCTGTGGTTGGTCGGTGTGGCAGTTGCGGAACAGGTCGAGCAGCATCTCGGTTTCCATGGGGCCGAGGTTG
This sequence comes from Nitratidesulfovibrio sp., assembly GCF_040373385.1. Lineage (NCBI taxonomy): Bacteria > Pseudomonadati > Thermodesulfobacteriota > Desulfovibrionia > Desulfovibrionales > Desulfovibrionaceae > Nitratidesulfovibrio > Nitratidesulfovibrio sp. The sequence continues at coordinate 569,286 of NZ_JBDXXH010000002.1, forward strand.
AACCGCGCGCCCGCCTCGTCCACGAGGTCGGCCAGCAGTTGGCTGGCCTGTTCGGACCGGATGGCCTTTTCCGATAGTTCGGCCCGGCGCTCCGCCACCCAGGCGGCGGCGCGCTTCACCAGTTCGCTGTGCGGAATAACGGTGGTCATGGTGCCCCCCTGGCGGGTTAGCGAAGCGGCATGTGTGCGGGCGATGACCAAAGGCGGTCAGTCGCTGGCCCGAAGGCTTGCGGCCGTTCACGCGGCGTGGAATCTACATCAACCACGGCGGGGTTGCAACTCGACGGCCCATGCGGTATCCCCGCGCAATCCGGCGTGTCGGCACGCATTCTCTCGCATTCTTCCGTATCTGGCCGCGTCCCCGCGTCCCATCGTATATCCCGCGTCCTTCCGTATCCGGCCCGCACGCGGAGCCCTGCCCGTCCACCCCCAGCCGCGCGGCCCCCAGGCCGAAAATCACCCATGCACGACATCCTCTCCGCCGTCCTGCTCGGCATCGTCGAAGGGCTGACCGAATTTCTGCCGGTGTCCTCCACCGGCCACCTGATCATCGTGGGCGACCTGCTCGGTCTCAACGGACCCAAGGTGGCTACCTTCGAGGTGGCCATCCAGCTCGGGGCCATCCTGGCCGTGGTCGTGCTGTACTGGGACCGTTTCTGGGGCCTGCTGCGCCCCAGGCCGTACGTGCGCTTCGCCGGGTTGCGCGGCATCGTGCTGCTGGGCATCACCTCGCTGCCCGCCAGCCTGCTGGGGCTTGTCACGCACCACTACATCAAGGAACACCTGTTCAGCCCGGCCACCGTGGCCCTGGCCCTGGCCGTGGGTGCCGTGGCCATGCTGCTGGTGGAGCGGCGCAAGCACCGCCCCGCCTACATGGACCTGGACGACATGACTCCGGCGCTGGCGCTGGGCATCGGGCTGTTCCAGTGCCTGGCCCTGTGGCCGGGCTTTTCGCGTTCTGCCGCCACCATCATGGGCGGCATGCTGCTGGGCGCGCGGCGTGGCCTGGCCGCCGAGTATTCGTTTATCGCAGCGGTGCCCATCATGTTCGCCGCCACCGGCTACGATCTGCTGAAAAACCATGCCCTGTTTACCAGCGCCGACCTGCCCTTCTTTGCCACCGGGTTCGTGGTGTCGTTCCTTGCCGCGTGGGTGGCCGTGAAGGTGTTCATCGGCCTCATGGGCCGGGTAACCCTGGTGCCCTTCGCCTGGTACCGGCTGGCCGTGGCCCCGCTGGTGTTCTGGTTCATGGCCAACTGATGCAAGCGAATGCGGGCGCAATGCCGCGTCTGGCGCGGACTGCGGGGCCTTTTTTCGAAAGTGCCCAAAAAACGCTTGCCAAGGCACCCTGTGTCCGGTAGAGAAACCATCCGTCGCAACGGGAACAACCCCTGTGCGGCATTGGACTTGGCAAGGTAGCTCAGTTGGTTAGAGCATGCGGTTCATACCCGCAGTGTCGGGGGTTCAAATCCCTCCCTTGCTACCAAGAACACGAAAGGCCCTGTGAACGCAGGGCCTTTTTCTTTTACAGTTCGTCCAGGCCCATCACCGTGCCCGTTCCGTTTTCGGCGTGCCGCGTGCGGGCCATGATGACGCGCCGCGTGCGCCGTGCTAGTCTGCCCGCATCGGCAACCGCGCATCCTACGCCAAGAGACACCATGCAGCCCGCGCCCTCTCCCGCTTCCCGCAGCAACACGCCCGCCAGACACCGTATGGGGCGCCTGGCGGATCGTCTGAAGGACGTTCTGGCCACGTCGGAATGCCGCTCGTGCGCGTCCGCTCGCGAATTTCTGCGCTACGTGGGGCCGGGGCTGCTGGTTACCGTGGGGTTCATTGATCCAGGCAACTGGGCTTCCAACGTCAGTGCCGGTGCACAGTTCGGCTACTCGCTGTTGTGGATGGTCACGCTGTCCACGGTCATGCTCATCCTGCTCCAGCACAACGCCGCACATCTGGGGATAGCCACCGGGCTGTGCCTGTCGGAAGCGGCAACCACCCACCTGTCGCGTCCCGTTTCCGTCCTCGTGCTGGGTTCTGCCGTGGCGGCATCCGTGGCCACGGCGCTGGCGGAACTGCTGGGGGCGGCCATCGCCCTGCGCATGCTGTTCGGGCTGCCTCTGGGGGTGGGCACTGTGCTGACCATGGGGGTTGTGTGCGTGCTGCTGCTGACCAATTCCTACACACGCATCGAACGCTGGATCGTGGGGTTCGTCTCGCTGATCGGCGTTTCGTTCCTGTACGAGTTGACCCTGGTGCCCGTTGACTGGCGCGCCGCAGCGCACGGCTGGGTTACGCCCGCCATCCCCCCCGGTTCACTGGTGGTGGTCATGAGCGTGTTGGGTGCGGTGGTCATGCCGCACAACCTGTTTCTGCATTCCGAGGTCATTCAGAGCCGCCAGTGGAACCTCGAGGATGCCGTGGTCATAAAGCGGCAACTGCGCTACGAGTATCTGGATACCCTGTTCTCCATGCTGGTGGGCTTTGCCATCAACAGCGGGATGATCCTGCTGGCGGCGGCCGCATTCTTCAGCCGGGGGCTTCAGGTGGACGAACTGGAGCAGGCCTGCGCCCTGCTCTCCCCGCTGCTGGGTGGGGCGGCTTCCACGGTGTTCGCGCTGGCGCTGCTGTTCGCGGGGCTTTCGTCCAGCGTCACGGCGGGCATGGCCGGGGGCAGCATCTATGCTGGCATGTTCGGCGAACCGTACGCCATCAAGGACAAGCACACCCGGTGGGGCGTGGGAATCACCCTGGGGGCGGCAGCCCTGGCCATCACTGCCATCGACGACCCGCTGAAGGGTCTGGTGTACTCGCAGGTGGCCCTTTCCATGCAGCTTCCCTTCACGGTGGGGCTGCAACTTTACCTTACGTCCAGCCGTCGGGTTATGGGCCAGTACGCCAACCCGCCGTCCACGCGGGCCATGCTGGGCTGCATCGCGCTCATTGTCATGGCGCTCAACGCCCTCTTGCTGCGTGAACTGTTTTTCGGTTAGACCTACGCGTCGCCACGGCATGGTTGCCGACGGTCCGTTCCCCCCTTATCCAGCGCAGGCGCGACCTTGTCCCACGAAACATCTCGCACGGGCCGCATGCCCAATGGCCCGGCTGCCTCCACCACCTCCAAGGACCAGCTTCCCGGAAGCCCCATGCACAAGTGGATACGCCTTGCCTTCGAACTGTTGCCGTTGCAGGTCTTTGCCATTGCCTCGCGGCTCGCGGGCGACGATCCCGAGCGGGCGTTGCTGCCCTACGGCCTCGGCGCGCTGTGCGCCGCGCTGTGCATGGCCGTGCTGCTCTGGCGGCGCATCCTGCTTGACCGGCTGCTGCTGGGGGTGAACATTTCCATCATGCTCGGCGGGCTTGGCCTGTATGCCCGCACCCCGGGCCTTGCGCACATGCTGGCCGACCTGCGCGCGGCGGGTGTGTTCGTGATCATCCTGCTCACGGCGGGGGTAACCTATCTGGCCCGCCCCAGCGCACTGCTGGACGTACCGCGCGGCAACGTGGAGCCGTGGGACCGCTACATGCTGTACGCCACTTTTGCCGCCTTCGTGCTGGCCTTCATCACCCGCTCGCAGCCGCTCCTGTCCGGGATGCTGCTGGCGGCGCTGTTCATCGTGCGCGGCAGCCTGCAACAGGCCGCCCACAACGCGCGCCGGTAAACGTCGCCTCCGCGCCGCACGCGCCATGCCGCAACATCACGGCCGTCTCCATCGAGGCGGCCGTTTTTCGTTGGTGGCGGGCGGTTTGACAGATCATGGTCCCCCTCCCCCCCCCACTCCACCCTTCCACGTCCGTGTCAGTCATCGGGGCGTGCAGTACCGCTGTTGCCGGACCACGGCCCCGGTACGCAGCCTGTCTCCTTTTTCGTGCGGGGCGCGGTACGCTTGCGCGAAGCGCGGGCACGCATGCGGGGCGACCGTACGCGCCCGAGTGGCGGCAAGAGGTGCGCGCGGCGATCATGCGCATCTCCCCACTCTGCCAACGAAAAAGGGGGCGCCCGAAGACGCCCCCCTTGCGGAGTCGGCTGAATGCCGCGCCTACAGCAGGTGCAGGTACGGAATGGCCACGTAGACCAGGGTGCCGAGCACCAGCACGTAGCCCACGCACACGGCCAGGGTGCGGTTCATGATGCGCCCTTCGTAGCCGGTAAGGCCGGTGGCGGCAGTGGCCACGGCGATGGACTGGGGCGAGATCATCTTGCCGGCGGTGGCCCCGGCGGCAGAGGCAGAGACGATCCAGGTGCTGTCGATGCTGATGCGGTTGGCCACTTCCATCTGCAACTGCCCGAAAAGCACGTTGGACGAGGTATCGCTGCCGGTGACGAAGGTGCCCAGCGCGCCGAGCAGCGGCGAGATGAACGGAAAGTAGCTGCTGGTGGAATCGGCCACGGCGATGGCGATGGTGTTGATCATGCCGCTGGTGGCCATGACCTTTGCCAGTGCCACGATGGAAACCACGGTAACGCCCGAGTACACCAGCTTTTTGGCGGTGCTGCCGAGCACGCCGGTGATCTCGCGCACCTTCACGCCCTGGATCATGCCGCCGATGTAGGTGGCGATGATGATCAGCGCGCCGGGGGTGGCGATCCACTTGAAGGTGAAGGGAGTGTCGCCGTAGATGTGCACGGTGGTCTTCACGGCGCCCAGGGCGTCGCGAATGGCCGGGAACAGGTTGCTGCACAGGATGATGAAGGCGAATACCAGGATGTACGGCAGCCAGGCCTTCACCTTTTCGGCGGCGGGAATGGGATCGACGGCTGCTGCGGTGTCGCGGTGGAACAGGCGCGCCCAGACGATGGTGGCGATCATGCTGCACACGCTGCCGATAAGGCACGGCAGTTCGGCGCCCATGTACTTGGCGGTGTACAACTGCGGAAAGGCGAAGGCCAGGCCGGAAACCAGGGTGGCCCAGAATACGCCCCTGATGCCCTTGAACCCGGAGGTAAGGATGACCAGCAGGTAGGTAATCAGGACGATGAACACGAACAACTGCAACGCGGTGTAGTAGCTGATGGTTTCCACCGGCAGGCCGGTGACGCCCGCCATGGTCACGATGGGAATGCCGATGGCGCCGAAGGCCGTGGGCACGGTGTTGGCCACCAGGCAGATCACTGCGGCGAACATGGGCTGAAAGCCCATGGCGGCAAGGATGCTGGCGGGAATGGCCACTGCGGTGCCGTACCCGGCCACACCTTCGAGAAAACCGCCGAAGCCCCAGGCCACGATGAGCACCAGCAGGCGCTTGTCGGTGGTGATGGACGAGAGCATGCGGGTGATCACGTCCATGCTGCCGGTGTGGCGGGCAAGGTTGTAGGTGAACACGGCGGCGATGATCACGATCATGATCGGCCACAGGGCCATGGCCGCCCCTTCAAGCGCGGCGGAAAGGGCCATGAACGCGGGCATCTTCCACCAGCCGAACACGGCAAGGGCCAGCGTGCAGACCAGCGTGAGCGCACAGGTGCGGTAGGCGGGCAGCTTGAGCACGACGAGAGAAAAGATCAGCCAGACGATGGGGGCGAGCGCTGCCGCCAGTTGCAGATACTCCATGGACGCCATTGTGGAATGCACCTCCGAAGTGAGCGTTCACGCCATCCGACACGTCCTCACGCCATGCCGGATGTATTGGTTGATTGGGCAATGAGCGTGGTGGTAGCATTTAGCCCCGGCAGCGTCAAGATTCGGAGTGGGCATTTTCGTTTGAGATGCAGCGCGCACGCGGCCTGTAGTGGCACTTTTTTGTGCAGTGCATTTTGGATACAGACAACGAGCCACGCATTTCAAGGCATGTATTGCATTGTATGACGTTCATGAGTGTTGTGTTGCGGAGGCATGCTCAAAAAAAGAAGAACGGCTTCGGATCATGTGTATCCGAAGCCGTTCCATGCAAATTATTGTGTTGGATGTTTGTCGCACAGCTCACGCGTGTTGCGTGAAGGAGTGCGAAAGCATCACGCCATGTCGTCGTCGTCAAAATGGCTGTGCTTGGCGTTGACGCCACGCACGGCAAAAAACACGCTCTCGCCGATGTTGGTGGACAGGTCGCCGATGCGTTCCAGCCTGCGGCAGATGATCAGGAACGACAGCGCCGCCTCGATATTGTCGGGGTGGGACTTCATGTACTGCACGACCTTGAGGGTAAGCTGGCGCAGGCCGCAGTCCACGCCCTCGTCCAGTTCGGCCAGCCTGCGGCCCAGGTCCGCATCCATGTCCACCACGCACTGCACTGCCTGGCGCACCATGTTGCGCACCAGCGGCACGAACGCCTTGAAGTCGTCGTCGAAGGGCAGCGGCGGCAGGGCCACCAGGGGCATGGTGCGTTCGGCGATGTTGGCGGCCTCGTCGGCCATGCGCTCGATGTCGTTGGCAATGCGCATGGTGGCCAGCACGGTGCGCAGGTCCTGCGCCAGCGGCCCTTCGCGGGCCAGAAGGCGCATGCCCATTTCGTCGATGCAGGTTTCCATCTCGTTGATGGCGTGGTCGTGCGAAGCGACGGACCATGCCCTGGCCTCGTCGCGCTGGCAGTAAGCTTCGATGCAGCTGTCGATGGCCTGCTCCACCGTTGCGAGCATGGCCAGCAGCTTGTGGCGCAGGGCATCGAGACGGTCGATGGTCAGGTTCCGGGCGGGGGCCATGGTGCACTCCTTCCGTTGGGGGGCCGCAAATGGGGGCGGCTCCGCATGTGCATTCTTTCACGTGGATCATGCCATCTTTCGCGCCGGTGCGAAACCCCCTGCGGGCCGGGTTTTCCGGACAGTTCGCGGGGCACCGCAAGCATGGCGCCGGAAACCGTGCGTGGCGGTGTGCACCCCGCACGGGTATGTCATGGCAACAAAAGCGCCCCGGCGAAGGGGCCGGGGCGCGCGAAATACGGCGTTGGCAGGCCCGGCGCTAGCGGCGCGCGCCTTCGAAGGCGACGGAAATGATCTCGTAGCTGATGCGGCCACGCGGGGCATCCACCACGATCTCGTCGCCCTGCTCCTTGCCCAGCAGCGCGCGCGCCACCGGCGAAAGGACGGAAATGGAGCCCTGGGCGTAATCGGCCTCGTCCGGGCCGAGCAGCGTGTAGCGCTTGGCTTCGCCGCTATCGAGGTCTTCTATTTCAACGGTGGCGCCAAACATCACCTTGTCACCGGACAGGCTGTCCAGGTTGATGACGTTGAACTGGGCCATGCGCGATTCGATGTACGAGATGCGGGCTTCGAGCATGCCCTGCCGTTCGCGGGCGGCGTCGTACCCGGCGTTTTCTTTCAGGTCGCCTTCTTCGCGGGCTTCCTTGATGGCCTGGATGACCGCCGGGCGTTCCGACTTCAGGCGTTCCAGTTCCTTCATCAGTCGATCGTAGCCTTCGGTGGAGATGGGGATGCTGCTCATGCTCGTTCCTTGAAATGTCTGGGCATGGTCTGTTGCCGGGCAAAAAGAAAGTGTCCCGCTGTAGGGGCAAACCCCGCGCAGCGGCACAGTTCGGCACCGTCATCCGACGGCACATTGGGCAATATAGGGCAGCCGGGCGCGCCGGTCAAGATGCCGAGCGGCTGGAGCCGACGCATGTCCGCACTGTTGCGGCAGTTGCGCCCTGTTGATGCCCGGTTCCCCCCCCCTGTCGCAGCCGATTGCATGGCGCCGAATTGCCCAAAGGGCGCGAAGGGGCGCGGCATGTCAGGCGGATGCACCCGTCGTTCGTGGCCTGGCGCGGCGGTCAGGGTTGACCGTGTGCGCACCCTGCGGCATCGTCAGAATGGACATACCCCAACAAAACGCATCCGGTGCGCGCCTGCCGCGTGTGCCGGTGCCGTATCCCACGGAGGCCGCCATGCCCGAATACACCGCCACCCTGATCATTCGCGGCGAAGGTTGCGACTATGACCCCGAGGAACATGTGGCCCGCATCCCCTGCGAGAACTGCGGGCACATCAATGAAGTGGAGGTCTGGACCGACAGCGCCGGGGCGGCGGACTTTTCCGGCTTTGCCTGCGAGAATTGCGGGCACTGGAATGGACCCGGCTAGGGGATGGAGGCGGCGCTGGCAACCGGTGGCCGGGCCGGGGGGTGTGCTCCGACGTGGGCCACGCCCTGACGCCCGCGCCATCTGGCCCGTCACACATATTTGGCCCGTCCGTGCCCCAGACCCGTCATGCGCATCAGGCTCTCGTCATGCGCATCAGGCCCGTCCTTGCCACCCGGCCCGCCCGCCTCGTTTTTCCCGTCTGGCCCGGCTTTCCCGTCTGCCGCTTCAGGGCATGGTCACCTCGCGGTTGTACTCGCGCACGGCCTTGTCGATCTTGCCCTGAATGTGTTCGATATCCGCCCGGGCACGGCGTACGTAGGCGTCCACGCAGGCCCGGTAGGCGCCCATCTTCTGGCGGTACATGTCCCATTCCCAGGCCTTGTCCCCGGCAAAGGGGCGCATGGGCGAGGTGCATTGCGCGTCGGGGTATTCGCCGCCCGGCAGTTGCGTGGCCTCTGCCCGTGCGGATGCGGGCAGCGCGCCCCAAAGCGCGGCACTCAGGGCCAGACACATCAGGACCAGACACCTTGAGGCCAACCATATCGGGGCCACCGCAAACCGGCGGCGCGTGGCGGGTCGCTTTTCGGGGGCGGTGGCCATGCGTGCGGCGCGTGCCACGCCGCGCGGAACCCCGGCCAGACCGTCCTTCCTGTCGTTTGTCGTCAGATAGTTGCGCAGCATGGCGTTCTCCTGCCGTGCCCCGCATGCGACGGGGCCGGACTTTCCCGCAGATTCCGGCAAAAACCCCGCCCCTGTCAACGCGTCTGTCCACGGAACCTGTCCCCGGCGGCGGCCTGATGGCGCAACCGCCCTGCCCCATTCGCCCCATGGGTGGGGTGCCGCCTGCCTCTTTCGGCTGGCACCGATCTTGCTCATTCCAGCCCCAGACACGGGAAGGGAAATTTCTGCACGACGGAGGCGGGCGTGGCCATAGACGGCATTTTCAACAATCTCGGCAGCATGATGGTCGTCCACCGTACCACGGATCAGGACGCCGATGCAGGACGCACCGCGTCCGGGTCCGAGCAGGCGCAGACGGCGGACGGCAACCTTGCCCGCCTGACCGACAGCGCCAGCCTTTCCGCGCTGCATCCCAAGCTGCGGTCCACACTGGAAGATATTTCCGAGCGCGGCGGAAACGTGTTGGAAACGCTGGAACAGAACGTGTCGAACCTGCAAGAGGGGTTTCTGGATACCCTTTCCGACCGGCTGGACGCCGCCGGGGTGTCGCTGGACGATAAGCTGACCCTGACCATGGATGACGAGGGAGCGCTTTCCGTACTGGGCGACCACCCGGACAAGACGCGCATAGAACAGACCCTGGCCGATGCGCCGGAGCTTTCGTCCGCCTTCGGGGAACTGGCCTCGCAGTCGGAGCTGATCCGCGACATTCGCAGCCTGCGCCGGGTGGTTACCACGCGCGTCGGCGCAGCTGCCTACGACGCGGTGGACGCGGCGACGACCGACACGGCGGAGACGGCATCTTCCGCCTACCGGGTCAGCCTGAAGGGGGCCATGTCGCACTTCTACTTCGGCAGAAACACCTAGCCGCCCTGCCCTGCGGGCTGCCCGGCTGCGTGCCCATGGGGGTGCAGCCGGGGGACAGCGCCGCGTTGCCGCCACGCGCATCAGTAGTGATGGCACCGCAAGAACGCCACGCCGACCGACCGCCCACACACACCAGCCCTACCCCGGCCCTGCCCCCAGACCAACACCCGGACCAACACCCCTACGGCCCAAACCAACCCAGATCGGCCCGCCCGCATTTCATTGCCGCTTCGCCCATCATAGTAATGAACATGTCCGCCCGGCCCGGCGCAATGCCCGGCGCGGGCGTTGTGCATTGTGGCCGGTGCGGCGCGCATCCCTTGCCACCGGGTACAAAAGCCCGTATAGCCCCTGTTCCGGTCGGGCCGGGTGGCAGCGCAACCGCCACAAACGGTTGCCTTGGGCACCTTGCCTTTGCCGGAGACGGCATTATAGTATGTGAAGCGGGATGGTGGCCCGCATTGCATCACGGCAGAACACGCCGTTCGCCGGACACCGCCGTACACACGGGGGCGCCCTGGTTTCGACGGGGATGTAGAAGCCGGAACTGCAGGCCGAGGCGCCGCTGGCCTCGTAAAAAGCGGCACCAAAAGTAATTGCCAACAATTACGAATACGCACTGGCTGCCTAATTAGTGGCCACGCCAAACCGATCGACGCCTGATACGTCGGCGAGGTGTAACTTCATCAGGCTGGCATCCAAGGGCGCTTGCCGCTGCGGGTGTAAGAACTATAGGTGAGCTGGTCTAGGGCCGCCCGGTCGGGGGCCAAGCCCGTGACGACAATTGTTCCCGACATAAGCCTGTAGACGTTTCGCGTGGAATGTTCTCGGACGCGGGTTCGATTCCCGCCGCCTCCACCAAATTGTAAGCCAACATGCTGAGATTACAGATGCTGGCTGGCCTTTGAAGACCCCGGTTGTACCAGCGGATACAAACTGCTGATCCAATCGGGGTCTTCCTTTGCCATCGAAATCCCCCTCCCTGCTTGTCCTGAACAGGACGACCTACCATTTCCGGAAGGTGGTCCCCCGGCGTTACCGCTCGCTGCTGGGGCGATGTGAAATTCGCACCACGCTTCAAACTTCTTACTTGCGCGAGGCCCGCGAGGCAGCTAATGCCTTGTCCTCACGTATTTACGAGATGTTTCTTAGGATCGATGAGGTGTTAGCAATGAAGAAGCTTTCTGAAGAGGATGCCAAGCAGTTGGCCAATCAGTGGTTGGCTCAAGAGTTGGAGCGCACTCGTCGCGAACGGCTGTCACGGAATAAGCCACTGACGGAGTCTCAGCTTCGTGAGCAAAGCCTTGGGCTTGAAGAAGCCGAAGCTGTCGCGCAACAAGCATACATTCGTTGTGACTATGGGGTCATTGCGGAGACAGCTGAAGACGTACTTCGCCAGCGAGGCATCGCATATCAAGCTGGTTCGATTGAGTTTAATACGTTGTGCAGTGAGCTTCTTCGTTGTTCGTACAATTTTTCAAAGATAGAGCGAGGTAGGATTTGGGGAAAAAATCTGGATAGCAGCGACTATTCGATAGATATTTCTTCTCAAGAGAAACAAAGCGATCCAGCAAAAACGATTTCTGAATTAATTCAGGAATACATAGATGATAAGTTAAATTCTAACACATGGGACAAAAGGACTGCATATCAAGAAGGTGCAAAGCTAAGATTATTTATTGAAGTTGTAGGAGATGTAAAGGCGTGCGACCTGCGTAAGGTTCATTTTAAGATGTTACGAGACGCGCTTCTTCGCCTTCCAAAGAATATGACGAAGGGTAAGTATGGAAAGATGAGCGTAGCTGATGTTTTGAAGCTTGAGGTTCCACAATGTGATCGTTTAAGCACGACAACGGTAAGTAACTATTGTGATAAAATTCGATCTTTTGTTCGCTGGATGGCAGAAGATAGGCTTATAGTAGGTGCAGAAATAGCAAACTGCCTGAGAGTAAAGCAAGACAAGCGAGATGGTGATTTTCGAGAGTCATTCTCTGGTGATGACCTTAAGATGTTATTTAATCCTAATCTCTATGTCACGAGAAAGAACCGTAAGCCTTGGAAATTTTGGGTTCCTCTGATCGCTTTGTACACAGGTGCTCGTATAGAGGAGATATGCCAGCTATATGTTGAGGACATTGCCATTGAGGATGGTGTTCTTTGTTTCTGGTTTCACCCTGATGGATACGATCGTCGCATCAAGACGAAAGACTCGACACGATATGTGCCAATATCACAAGTTTTGATTCGTGATTTCGGATTTGATGCATTTGTTGCGATGATGAGGAAGAAGAAAGAGGAACGCCTCTTTCCAGATTTGACAAAGAAAGATGTGACGTCACGTTACGGAACTGCACCATCAAAATGGTTTAGTTTGTATAAGCGGAAAGCAGGGATAGAAGATGGAAGGCACGGGAAAAAGGTTTTCCACAGCTTCAGAAACACCATGGCGACATGGTGTGAGCAGCATAATGTACCTGAAAAGCTTGCAGCTAGGCTGATTGGACACAAGCACGACACCATGACGTATGGCAGATACAGCGATGATGTTAGGCCATCTGTTCTGTTTTTCGAAGTCGTCGATCGTCTTGACTTCGATATTGATGTTCATGGGCTTGCAGAGGCGCGCAAGAGAATCCATTTATGGTAACCCCATCCCCCCCCTGTAAAAAATGTAGGTTGAGTAACATGCGAGATATGGTGGGGCAATTTTTGACCCCCCTATTTTTGGGGAAGCGCGATCCTGATCGTCGAATAATCAGGCGAGCACTGGGTGTTTAGGCCTATGTATTCGCGACGTGCTATGGCTTGTGTGTATGTCATATCAGGGCGATGCGATGCCAATCTCAGATGGTTTGCTTTGTAGCGAATCTGCCCAGCATGCAAGTCTATACCAAAAAAATGGCGGGACTGGGGTTAGGAAATGCCTACAGGCAATAATATCAAGCGCTGCTAAGCCGGTCTGGAGGGCTGGAGACGCCTCATAGATTTTTTCCTGGGGCGATCTTGTGATCGTCTTCATATGTTCAATCCATTCGCCAGGATTGTCAGGGAGAATGATAGGGGCTTCTGATGCTCCGCATTGAAAGTGTGATCGGCAAAAATAAAGATGGCTATATATGTCTTTGTCGGGATGCCAAAGCTGGACGCAAGTGTCAGGATAGTCATTTTTGCACCCTGTTGCCAGCTTGGTGTAATGTTCTTTTTCCTTAAGAATTGCTGCCCAGCCTGCAAGGGTAGCAAGAGTCCACGAGGAATTCATTAATCGAGCCGCAGCTTCATTGCTTCCCCAGCCCCCTTCATCAATTAGGTCGTCAATGGAGTCAGAGCAGACGGGGATATGTCGTTTTGTTTTGTATGAATAGTCGACATTTCTGATCAGCGTCTTAAGCCATGTGACCGCGTCTTTTTTCCGCCCTGCCAGGAGTAAGAGGGTTAATGCGAGCGATATGTCGTTGCTGTGTCTGTCAAGGCAAGGCGATCCACATATTTTGTTGTTGTGTATTAGTCCAATGATTGCGTCTGCAATTATTTCAGCTTGGGCAGCGCGATCTTGCAAAGGCGATGCATCTCCCGGGTTGATCAATATTTGAGAAAGTCCAATTGATGATAAAACTCCAATAACTTCAAAAGACAGCATGGATAGCTCTGCGCTATCATAATATTTTTTGGACAGAGAGTCTTTGGTGTAGCAATAAGGCTGAAGACGTTCAAAGTATTCTTTGCATGCAACACAATATCCAATCCAGAACGATGGAAATACGTCAGTTATAATTGACAAGCGCGTAGCATTTCCGCAGAGTTGTATGCGATGCCATGCCCATAAAAGCGCTCTCTCCATGCACAAGAGGCCTTGTCTGGAGTCGCCTTCTGCGAGCGCCCACGATGCAAAGGCATGCGCAGATAAATTAACAATACGCATCGCCTTGACTAGTGCTTTCCCAGTCTTGGGTGTCTCTGAGAGTCCTCCAGAATTAGTCAGGTCTAGCGATTGCAGAAAAAGTCTATGTAGGTCTCGACGATCGTAATCACTGTCGCCAGAAAGGGCCAAGGATCGTCTGAGCAGCTTTCGCTCGGAATCCCGAAAAACATGTTCATCGAGGAGGTGGCGTTCAATAAGCGCGGCCAGTCGATCAATCCCCCAGAAATCAACTTCCGCTTTAGCCCCTATGCTACTGACAAACCCCGTCCAGCTCGCTTGAACAACCTGTTTTAATTCGCCGTTTGTGACTACTACGATGTGGATATGCTTGCCTTTGTCTTGTGGCTCGACGTGCGATGTTAAATACACGTCTAGTATCTCGTTTATGCTTTGTCTAACAGACTGGTCGCCGCCATCCCACTCCGTGCGACCTATGTCTCCTTTTTTGATTACGGCAAGAAGCAGCTCTTCTGTGTCGCTGTTGGGATTTGTCCCTCGTGCAGCTAGATCTACGCCATACTGCCGATTGCCTGTTTGTGGACGCGCTATTGGTACATACCCCATCTCGATAAGCAGGTCTGGTAAGAGGCGGTCAAGCTCATCCCTTTCCTTTAATGTGCGAAGATATTCCGCAATGACAAGCTTCATTAGTCTCCCCTCTTTGACGATCGAAATAAAATCCCTTCGATTGAATACCCTACTGGGTCAATTATTGAACGTTTTGGTATGGCAATGCTGTGAGAAATGGTTTGAAAGTTGTTCGTCTCGCCTATTCTGTCGTTTTCAACAGAAAACCACCCGACTCCAGCCTTGACTGGTATCCGCTTGATTAGCTTCAGTAGCACGGATTGTTCGCCTGCGGAGTCTTGGATGGCTCGCAGGTTTGCCTCCTTGTTGAGAGCAATTGCCCGCCGTAGCTTTATCGGGCTATTAAGCTCTTGTAGGTCAGGCAGGTCATCAATGTTTTTTTGATATGTCGCTATGACATCGCGGATGGATGTTAGTTCTTTGGTGAGTATGACGTCGTTTGCCTTTGTTAGGTTTTCAATTGCTTGCAGGGTTTCATGCGTGTAGTCAATTCCAATGTAATTGATGAGTAGATCGCGAACCAAAGGGTATGTGCGCTCAGGAGCGTTCTTTGTTTCTAGAAGCGAAAGTGTTAGTGTCAAGAGAGGCTCTTCGTGATAAATGAATCCAAGCATTCTTCTGGCGAGAAGCAGGAGGGTGTGATTGTCCATATCGTCGATTGTATGTGGATCGAATTTGACGCTACGCACCCCATGTAGCCAAAGGTATTTAATTAAAGAGTGGCATGCCTGTGTGAGCTGCGGCACGTCTGAGGTGAGCCATCTTGCGATCAATCGCGAGAGTAGTTTTTTATCTTTTGAAATGCACATTATGGTTTGATTTAGGTTGTCAATGGTGGAGGCGTCGCTTGTTGCTCCACTGCTGTTTCGCACAATAAATGATTCAATTGAATTTATTGATGCGTCAGTTTGATTGTAATTGCATATTATTTTTGAAAATATATGATCTATTTCATGTGCACAATTCGTTTCCAGTGTTGCGTTTGAGAGGGCGTCTAGTATGTCTGTGTAAATATCTAAGATGTCTGTTTCGTCGATGATTGCAGATATGAATACTGACATGACGTGTAGCGCGTGTCTATCGCCAGATTTTGCTATCGAAACCAAATCAGCACGCATTTCTCGGTGTTTTTTTGATGCAATTCCCATAGCGTGTATGGATAGATTCTTTATTTCGGCTATGTGGCTCTTTGATTTTTTGCGCAGAGTTTCATAGCATTTCCGGTGGTACTTGTTGTCTATTTTGTTAGCATCAAGAATGAGGGCGATGCTAAATATCGCTGATTGGACGATCAATGCTTCGCTTGAATGCGCATCTAGCAAGACACGATTAATTGCTGCATGCTCTTGGCCTGAGTTTGCTAAGGCAAGCATTGTTGATGTTACCAATCTTCGTGTCGAATCTGTAATATTTTCTATGGCGTGGTGATAAATATCCCACGCTAATTTTGTTCTGGTTGCTAGCGCGTCCTCTATAGCTCTGAAAATTAGCCCTGCCGCAAGATCGCCTTCTGTTTTTGGATTTTGAGCTTCTATTAAGGTGCAAAGCGATTCCTTTTCTATGTGTTGCAGAAATGGCAGCGCAAGGCCTACGAGGCGCAAAACACTAAAGACCGCCATCTCGTCAGAATTTATGATGTCTGCTGCAAGTCCGAGGATGTTGATATTCTCGTTGGCCAACGCAAGGAATCGCCCAGCTGCTGAGTCTTCATGGCCGATCTCTTGTTGATATAATTGTAGCGCTACTGTAAAAATCTCACGGTCAGAAGCGCAGTCAGAGTTGTCGATTTTATCTGCAAAAACATAAGCTGCGGCGCACTGGTTGCGCGCCTCAAGATTTGCAAATGAAATTTTTTCAGCTTCTATAGTCCACATATCTGTATGTGTATCGCATGCTGACAGTTCATTGGGGGCCAACACGCAGGAAATGCTATTGATGCTCTGGCTATGAAGCCTTTCTGCAATAGCGCCTATCGCAGTAGGAATTTCCGTGCGGGTTGTAGGCTTGTTGTACATGTTCTTCTCCATATAATGCGAAGTTCTCTCTCAATCTGTTGTCAATGAGTTCTTAGTCTCGACGGGGATGTGGCAAGCATACTTTGCATTGACCACCTCGTCCATCGCATAGCGCAGTTTCTCAACCTCGCTCCGCTTCACCAGAAAGGAATCAAACACAGGCAAGCATGTCACCCCCTGAGCAGCCAGCCTGGACATGATCTCGTCCGCTATGTCGGCATCCATCTTCTGCAAGCGCAAGCCCGCCCCTGCTCCAAAGTGCCTGGATATGACTTCGTGCCTCTCCAACAGCCTTGCGATGACTGAATCCATGTCGATGGCTCTCAGGCGCTCATGGAACTCAGGGGCAACCTTGTTGCGAATCTCACGCTTGATGCTCGCCTTCGCTTCTGAGAGCGTCTTGGCGTTGATGAGCACCAGCAAAGCGAACTTGCAGACATCCCGCATGAGCTTGTCACCTTCTGATCCAGGCAACACATAGGGATCACCTGGGCATGGTGCCCCTGTCTCCTTGATGTAGAGCAGGTTGGGATGAATGCTTTTGTAGTCAAGCTCAACGACGCCCTCGCCATCAATCAAAACCTTTGCCCGCAACTGCTTTGGGATGACTTGCCACCAGCCACGGTAATGACGACCACCCCGCGTGAACTTGTCATTGAAAATTCTGACAAGAGTCTTGCTGTGCAAGTCAAACGCCCGTGAGTCTTCGTCGCCCCCTTCCAACTGACGCGCAACCGATTCAGCCTGGAGCGCTTCCAGTTCCTCTCGCGACACATCAAGCTCAATCTTGCTGGCCTTCAGGGTCTTGTTGATAATGCCCAGACGCTCACGCATTTCTCTCGTGGCATCTGTGTCTTTGTAGTCTACCTGCTGGCCACCCTTTTTGAGAATGATGACTTCGGCATCCTCTGGCGGTGAGAGCTCTATCGCTTCAATCCCCTTGAACAGCGGAAGCAAGCTGCTACTGGCACGCATGCGAGAACGCTTTCCAGCGCCAGCCCCCCTGTCATAGAAGCCCGCCACGTGCTCAATGAAGTCGAGTTCTGCGAGCCGATCAACAACACTGACCAGCTTCTCGTACTTTATAAACAGCTTATTGTATCTCTTGCCTTTGCTGTAATGATTCTTGTCGCGTGAGTATGCGACATACATATCAGGAGAACGAAGCCAGCAGGCATACAGGTTCAAGATGACATTCTTGATTGTAGGTCGAAGCTTTTGGTATCGCTTCTCGTCGCCTTCGCAGATGAGCATTCCAACATACTCAACGAGCGGGTTTGATTCTGGATGGTCTGACCACTTGAGAATATCAAACGGAATGCTTGGGTAGGAGGTGGCGTCTGACACAGCTAAACAAGCTCTCTCTTTGCGATGTTTGGATGGTTGGCTATGGGGCACGGAAAGAAGGCTGATTTATCGCGCCGAGTTCTGGACTTCGTCTCTGACTGACCTTTACCAAGTGATTGAAAACAAAGAAATGTATTTTAACTCTTAAATACTCTTATTCTTCTTGAAGCGGGGAGGGGAGGGAATATCATTACTCATACAGACTGAACTTGCCTCAGTGATAATTCGCTACAGCAACCATGAAAATTTCCACCCAACACCACACGAAAACAAGAAACGCTCCAGAATTGAATTTAAGACACGAAACCCCTCAACACACACGCGAAGCTGCCCTCGCACCCGATCGCGCCTCAGAATCGATCCTGGTGCGAAATTTACACATGCGCACCCATCCTCGCGGCGCACTCAACGACGCGCATCCTCTGTAAGCAACCAAACAGCCGCGACAATTTCAAGCCAAATGGCAACTGAGCATACGGCTATATCCCGATTACACGGGCATAGATCGTCTGCCGAGAGACGCCATACTCAGCGGCCAGTGCTGAAACCTTGTCGCCCTGCTCTATCCTGCTCCTGATCACCTGGGCCTGTTCATTGCTCAGGGCTGGCTTTCTGCCCTTGTACTTGCCTTTAGCCTTTGCCAGGGCAATCCCCTCACGCTGGCGCTCACGGATCATGGAGCGCTCAAACTCGCTCACCGCCCCAATGATTTGCAATTGGAGGCGCTGGAACGGCTCATCTTTGCCCGTGAAATGCAAGCCCTCCTTGTGGAACCTCACCGCCACGCCACGTTCAAGAAGCACCGTCAGGATAGAAAGCAAGTCATTCAGGTTGCGCGCGAGCCGGTCAATCGAATGGACATGGAGCGTGTCTCCGGTTCTCAGATGCGCCAAGCATTTCTTCCAGCCCGGCCTGTTTGTGGACCCGCCTGAGGCGTGATCCTCAAACCGTTCATCCAGCTTCACCCCCTCCAACTGTCGCTCAAGATTCTGGTCGACAGAGCTTACACGCAGGTAGCCTACATCTTGTCCCGTGATCGTCATGGCAGCCCCCTCTCAGAAGTGCATTGTCAGAAAAGCCTCTAAGAGATTGCTAGACATTTGTCAAACAAAGCCAAAAAGAGCCCTAAAATGACACAGCTGGAGCGAACTCCAGCTGTCCAATTAGGGTACACCTCATCAACACAATACCCCGTACCACTCGCTCTAGACTGACAGCCCAGTCGTGAGCCTGTCATGGATACAATTGATATCGCCTATACAAAAAAATAATTGCACCGCGCTTATCAATAATACGTATAAAGAAAACCAGTGAGGCAGTGCTTACTCGCAAATAGTAGCAGGAGGTACTGATGGACCCGTATTCAGTTTCCCTAGAGGTGTCAGGAAAAACAGCCATTTTTACCCGCCCGGACACAGGATCATCTCCCATCTCGTATCCTGTGCCCACGTACTCCGCGCTTCGCGGCATTTTCGAGGCAATCCTGCTGCTTGAGCAGGCCTCGGTCGTCCCTGTCAAAGTCGAAATCTGTGCTCCCATCAACTACCACCACTACACAACAAACTACCTTGGTCCTGCCAAAAAGACGGGCCAAGAGGGTGCGTTGCAGGTGCCCGCCACGGTGCTCACGGATGTGTGTTACCGGGTCTACGCCCGTGCGCACCATGACGACAGGCCCATCCCGTACAGCACACGCGCAAAACCTAACGGGTCGCGCTGCACGCATGGCGGTCATGCATACCGGGAGATTTTCAACCGCAGAATCAAACGGGGGCAGTGCTACAGGACACCATTCCTCGGCTGGAAAGAGTTTACGGTAAACTACTTCGGTCCATTCCGCCCCGACACAAAAGTTCAAGAGGACATCAACCTGTTCATCCCCTGCCTGTTCAAGGCATTCTCGATGGATGGGCTGGGAAAATCCACGACGTGGCAGCCAACCTTCATGAACAACGTAGAGGTTCGCGAGGGGGTGCTGCACTATGTATGAGTTTTTCCAGATAGCGGAATCGTTGACCCGTGCCGGGATATCGCCCCCCAGGCGTGCATCGGCGATCAAGCCTTGTCCTCGCAAACCCCGCCTTACGGTTTTCATCGATTCCGATGGTCTGCCGGTAGACTTGTCCATCTGCCCTTTACCCGATGCGGAACACCCTGCCCCTGATCGCTGGGCGCCAGACAACCACATGGCGTTTCCCAGCATCGCCGTTGATCCTCCTTTGCTCTCCACCGACAAATCCACTTTCTCTGCCTTTCGCAAGGCTTGCAAAGACACATCACCGGAAAGGTACGCAGAGCGAGTCGAGTCCGCCGGGGTTCTGATAGCGGGCGCCACCTCCGGCTGGTCTGACAAGCTCAGAAAGAAGCTTGTCCGGCAGATACGCGGGGGCGCTCTGCTCCTTGCTCAAACCGGTTCGTTGCCTCCCCATGCCGGGGCCTTCACGGAACTGGTACGGCGGTGTGAAGCCTTGGATCCGGAGCAACTGGAAGCATTCCTGTGCACTCGCGTCGCGGAAGGGGTGCGTGAATCGCCGCTTGCCTGGGCAGCCCTTCTTGATGGCGTTATCGCTCTCCAGGAAGGTTCCAAACAGCCTCCGTCGAATACCCTGCTTGTCACGCTGGAGTTGGATGACTGGCAGAAATACCCCGCGCTTGCCAACAGCCCGGCTGTCTTCGATGCGATCAACGCCTGCCTGCTCGCGGCGGGAAGTATGGACACCGAAGAAACCGATGCGTTTGGCCTGCCGCTCACCGGGCACAAGGAACCAATGCCCAAGCTGGTGCTTCCGAAGTCGGGAGAAAAGCCCCTTCGGTCCATGTTCGGTGAGGTACCCGCAAACTACCGCTATCGGCGTGCGGATGCGGAGTCGTTCCCGGTGGGCAACGAATCTCGCCTGCGCATGCTGAGCGCCAGCCAATGGATGATGGCTCCAGAGCGCGAAGGAAGCACCTGGGCGTTCCTGAACCAGAAAGGCAAGCTCGGCAGAACCGCAATAGACCCCACCTTCGTGCTTATCGCTCCACAGCAGATGCCCCCGGCCCCACCGGCGCTGGGGCGGCTCTTTGCCCCTCTGTCTGCCAAAGCGGAACAGGCAGCGAGCGCACATGGTTTTGCCGCCATCGCAGAAGATGTCGTCCGCGCGCTACGAGGTGCCTGGAGTGGCGACCTGTCCGTTCCGGTGCAGGTTTCCGTCCTCACGTCCTATGACAAGGGCCGGTACAAGCTGCTGATGAGCGACACCTTCACGGCAGCCCATTTCATCGACGCATCCCGCGAATGGCAAAAAGGCTGCACCAACATTCCCCCCATGCTCTTCAGGATCGTGGAGAGCCGCCAATCGCGACTTCTCGCCCCCGACACACCACTCCCCTCAGAGGTGCCCCCCCTGCTGGCAACAGTGTGGCTCCGCGATGGCGAAGAGTGTCGCACCACGCGGCAAGTCTCCCAAGACTTGCCCGCACGGCTGCTGCTGGCAAAGAAAACAGCCGGGGGCGAACTCTCCATGGGGCTGTTGCGCCAACATATGGATGATCAGGTTCCCATTCTGTTGGCCCTGGGGCTGAGTCGCTTCAGGGGCAAAGAGGTGCATGTTCCACGGGACATCCCCTACCGTATAGAAATACTGCCTTCCGTACTCGGGCTGCTGCTCCTGAAGGCCGGACGGCAAATGGAGGACTACATGCAAGACGCCTACTTTCTTGTCGGGCGCGTTCTCAACCTCGCGGACAAACTGCATGAGCAATACTGCCTCGCCGTGCGGGATGGACATGTGCCCCCTGTGCTGTTGGGCAATTCACTGATGCGTACCGCCCTTGAGAACCCAGTGGAAGCCGTGGAACAACTGGCGGACAGGATGCTGGTCTACCACGCTTGGGCACGATCAAGTCGTGAGGATAACAGCAAAATCGCCAAATGGGCGCTCGGGCAGTTCGCCCCTCTCAGCGAATCGCTGAAAGAAAATGGCATTCCGAGCGTGGTGACCCCCACGGGCAAGGCCGAATTGCTGCTCGGTTACCTTGCGGGTGTACCCGGCAAGAAAACTGCGGAAGAAATCTCCCAGAACGTCGATACTGAAGAAGGAGCATCCGAATGAGCACCACCTCGTTTCAGAACAAGCTGACCGGCCTTCTCATCCTCGAAGCAGTGAACAGCAATCCCAACGGCGACCCCGATCGTGAAAGCGATCCCCGCCATCGGGCCAACGGCATCGGCGAGATCAGCCCCGTGTCGTTCAAGGCCAAGCTGCGGAGTCTCGTGGGGGACAAGGAAGGGCCGGTGTGGAACGAGATGAGTGCCCGTCACGGACTTGATGCCCAGAACTTCGACATCCTGGAGTGCAAGGGGCGCAGCATTGGCGAACTGCGAAAACTGTCCACCAGCGATCTGCTTGCCCGGTTCTGGGATGCCCGCCTGTTCGGCACCTCGCTCCTCGAAAAGGAATCAGGTGGGACTGAAGAAACCTTCCAGCAGCACATTCACACCGGGGCGCTTCAATTCGGAACCGGCCTTTCCCTCGCCCCTGTGAAGATCATCCGCAACACGACCACCATCAAGCGCGGCGTGCAGGAGGGCAAGGACAGGGGCATGGCACCGCTGGCCTACAGGGTGGTTGAATACGGCCTGTATACCATGCCGTTCTTCCTGAACCCCACCGTGGCCAACCGTACCCTGTGCACTCGCAAGGATATCGACCTGATGCTTGATGTCATTCCTTACGCCTACTCGCACACGGCCTCGTACGTGCGCCCGCACGTGAACATCAGACACGCATGGATTGCCGAACACAAAAGCCCCCTTGGCAGTTGTCCGGAATGGCGCATTCTGGAAGCCCTTACCCCCCGGCGCATCCGCAACGCCGAAACCAACCTGCCTGCTGCGTCCATTGACGAGTTCGGCATTCCCAATGGGCTGCCTGACGACATATTGTCAAAACTGGCCGGGGTGCGTGATCTGATAGACGGGTAGGCACGATGACACACCATGCGCATAGTGGCCGGGCGGCACGTGAAGGCCGCCCGGCCATCCCCCCACAGCCCTACGCCGTACATGTTCACGGTGTGGCGACTGCGGCGTTGCAACAGGCGCAGGAGATGGCCCGCTTTCTCACGGAACCGGGCCAACGGAAGCCGTTCATTGCCTGCGTGCATCGCGCGGCAATGGCCCACGACCTGGGAAAGCTGCTACCGGAAAATGCCGAGGTGCTGTCCCGATCCTACGGCATGGACAGGCCGACGCGTCTTCCGGTCAACCATGTGGATGCAGGGGTGGCACACCTTATGGCGAGCGGCGATGCCATGTCCGCCCTGCTGGTCTGGGCACATCACGCCGGGCTTGCCGATGCCAGTACCCTTTGCAAAACCTCTCCACCACTGCGGGACCCCACCATTCACTCTCGCGTGGATGAAGCGCTTGCCGTCTGCATGGCACACCATGCACAGGAAACGGGCGATGGCATTCCCCCGCTACCAGATGCAGGATTCATCCCCTCTTCATCGCTGGACCACAGGCTGGCTCTCTCTTGCCTTGTGGATGCGGATCATGGCGACACGGGCCGCCACTACGGAAGCACATCATTACCGGATGCGTGGCCCACCCTGCGCGCCGCAGATCGTCTTGCCGCCCTTGATGCCTTCGTAGAGAAACTAGGCCGGAAAGGCGGCCCTGGCGACGCACGGAACGCCATCCGGGCGGAACTCTATCGCAGTGCGCGCAAGGCCTCGCCCGATCTCGGCATCCGTTCTTGCGACAGCCCAGTGGGCACCGGCAAGACCACCAGCATCATGGCCCATCTGCTCCACGTGGCGAAAGTCCATGAACTGCGACGCATCTTCGTGGTCTTGCCATTCACGAACATCATCGATCAGGCCGTCTATACCTACCGCAAGGCCTTGGTACTGGACGGGGAAAACCCTGAAGAAGTGGTTGCCGCCCACCATCACAGGGCAGAGTTTGACGCACCGGAATCTCGTGAATTGGCGTTTCAGTGGCGTGCCCCGATCATAGTGGTGACGGCGGTGCAGTTCTTTGAAACGCTGGCAGCAGCCGCACCCGCTTCATTACGCAAGCTGCACAGCCTGCCGGGTTCCGCCGTCTTCATAGACGAGGCCCACGCGGCCATGCCAGCTGACCTTTGGCTGCCTGCGTGGGTATGGCTGCGGTCAGCCTGCCAGCGCTGGGGATGCCATTTCGTTCTGGCCTCCGGCTCTCTTTCGCGGTTCTGGGAATTGGACCAGTTTCGGGATGCGGAAAAAATTCACGGCATGGTACCAATGCCCGTCCGCCCCCTGATAGATGACGCACCCCGTGCGCATGCCATGCAGGCAGAGCAACGCCGGGTGCGATATGTGTCTATCCCCCGCGTTGTTGGCATGGAGGAGTTGGCTGATGCGGTCATGCGTGCCTCAGGCCCCCGCATTGTCGTGATGAACACGGTAAGGGGAGCCGCCATGCTGGCGCACCGCCTTGCTCAGGCACGGGGACGTCGGTTCGTCGAGCACCTGTCCACGGCCCTGTGCCCCCGCGACAGGGCGGCAACCTTGCGCCACGTGAAGCAACGTCTGCTGGCCGACGATTCGGAGTGGGTGCTTGTGGCCACCTCTTGCGTGGAAGCCGGGGTGGATTTTTCGTTTCGCACGGGATTCCGCGAGCGTTTCGGCCTGTGCAACCTGATCCAGTTGGGGGGCCGGGTCTGCCGAGAGGCTGAGGCCGAAGGCGTGGTGTATGACTTCGTGCTGCGCGCGGACGAAGTGCCGCCCCACCCCGGCGCACGGCTTGCTGCACTGGCGCTGTCCAGCCTGTTTGGCGAGGGACTGGTAGGGCAGGAACATTGCCGCGAGGCCCTGCGCCGGGAGCTTGCGCTAGGGGCTTCCGAAGGTAACGGAGGGCGTGGGCTTGCCATTTGCGTGGATGACAGTGCGGGCGAATTTCGCAAGGTGCATGACCGGTTCCGCATCATTGACGCTGATACGGTTACTGTCATCGTCGATCCCCACGCCATCGCCCGGTTGCAGTCTGGCAGTACGCTACCTCGGGCCGTATTGCAGGAGGTATCCGTGCAAATCTGGACCTCGCGCCTTGAACGCGAGCCAATCGCCCCAATACCCGGCTGGCCTCAACTGTACGCATGGCAAGGCGTCTATGACGACTTTTTGGGGTATCTCGCGGACGCATGCGCGAACCCCAGGCATCCGAGTCAAACCTGAGAGGTTCGCGGATTGCCACACAGGCGATAATGCTAGGTTTCCTGTCCAACCTCCGCGGCTACAGACCGGAGATAGCGTAAAAACGATGCTGTTCGCGGAATTGCCTTCGCGCGCCCTTGTCGGCAAAAGGAAATCGGACAGGCAGTCGCACCTTCACGGGTGCGTGGGTTGAAACATGCGCAGGCCGGACTGGTAGGCCAGTTCGGATGTCGCACCTTCACGGGTGCGTGGGTTGAAACTCTGGCGCGCCCGCCTTTACCAGGTGAGCGGAGAAGTCGCACCTTCACGGGTGCGTGGGTTGAAACCTTTTGGGTTGGAAACCCCCGTTTCCAACCCTGCAGTCGCACCTTCACGGGTGCGTGGGTTGAAACGCGACGCAGACCAGCGGCATTGACGCGCGCAGCTGTCGCACCTTCACGGGTGCGTGGGTTGAAACATGCCGGGGGGAAGTGCCTCGATTACGCCGGGGGGTCGCACCTTCACGGGTGCGTGGGTTGAAACCATTTCGTCGTACGCGCGGATGGTGTAGGTCTGGTCGCACCTTCACGGGTGCGTGGGTTGAAACTCCTCCTTTGGAGGGGAGGGGGGAGGAGGTGGTGTCGCACCTTCACGGGTGCGTGGGTTGAAACACGCCCTTGGCAATTTCGTAGGCGTCGCCGCGCTGGTCGCACCTTCACGGGTGCGTGGGTTGAAACTTGACGTAGGAGCGAGCCTCGTCAAGGAACGTCTGTCGCACCTTCACGGGTGCGTGGGTTGAAACCTCGAAATCGGCGTCAACGCCAAGGGCGAGATCGGTCGCACCTTCACGGGTGCGTGGGTTGAAACGTCAGGTACAGGATGTGCTGTTCGTTGTAGTGGTGTCGCACCTTCACGGGTGCGTGGGTTGAAACTGCAACCGGGTGGCCTCGCCACGCTTGACACACGTCGCACCTTCACGGGTGCGTGGGTTGAAACGGCCACTTGCTGCGGTCGGATCCGAACTTGTCGACGTCGCACCTTCACGGGTGCGTGGGTTGAAACCTGCAGCTTTCGCTGGCGCTGGTGGCCACCCCCTTGTCGCACCTTCACGGGTGCGTGGGTTGAAACCTTCTTGGCCATGGTCACATCCTCACATTGCATCCGGTCGCACCTTCACGGGTGCGTGGGTTGAAACTTGTTCCCCTTGTTTTTCGCCTTTGGTTCCCCCCGTCGCACCTTCACGGGTGCGTGGGTTGAAACGGTGACGGCATGCGCCCCCAGGTCGCCAACCCGGTCGCACCTTCACGGGTGCGTGGGTTGAAACATGATGGACGGGACCTATGCCGATGGCATCCCCACGTCGCACCTTCACGGGTGCGTGGGTTGAAACGAGCAATCGCTACGCACCGCCTTGGCTGGCAACGGTCGCACCTTCACGGGTGCGTGGGTTGAAACCCCTTGCAGGACACGCTGGCCAACCTGGACAGCGTCGCACCTTCACGGGTGCGTGGGTTGAAACGCAACCAAGCTGCTGACGAAATAGGAGGTGCCGGGTCGCACCTTCACGGGTGCGTGGGTTGAAACCGCAACTGGCTGCATCGCAGGGCCGGGCGGTTGCGTCGCACCTTCACGGGTGCGTGGGTTGAAACAGGGGCTCAAGGTCGCCCACCTTGCGCGCGGCATGTCGCACCTTCACGGGTGCGTGGGTTGAAACACCGAGTGGATGGCCTTCTACAAGCTGCGGCACGAGTCGCACCTTCACGGGTGCGTGGGTTGAAACGGCGAGAAGGCCGTACGAATCGCCGTCTTCGATAGTCGCACCTTCACGGGTGCGTGGGTTGAAACAAGCAACTAGCAGGGCCTGGCTCGCTGCCCGGATGGTCGCACCTTCACGGGTGCGTGGGTTGAAACATGATCTGCGAGGAGAAGTTGGTAATGGCGCTGCGGTCGCACCTTCACGGGTGCGTGGGTTGAAACGCTTGCCATCTAGCCCCCCAGGCTGCCCAGCACGGTCGCACCTTCACGGGTGCGTGGGTTGAAACTTTATACGTATCATCGTGGCGCAGTTTTTCTTTGTCGCACCTCCACGGGTGCGTGGGTTGAAACGCGTCGCTGCTGTGCCTGATGGCCGGGCGCGAGGCGTCGCACCTTCACGGGTGCGTGGGTTGAAACGACGTATCCTTCTGGTTGTAGAAGGTGTAGCCGTGTCGCACCTTCACGGGTGCGTGGGTTGAAACTTCACTGACCTGACCGGCGCTGATGAAGTCCTGAGTCGCACCGTCACGGGTGCGTGGGTTGAAACGTGGAGTTCGCGCCGAGGGTGGCTAAGGGGGATGAGGTCGAACCTTCACGGATGCGTGGGTTGAAAACTTGTCCAGCAATCGTTTAACGGCGGCGAGGTGGCGTCGTACCTTTGCGGGAGCGTGGGTTGAAACCAGGATTGCGACATTGCCGTGCGGCATGCCGAGTGCCGTGCTTACACGGGTGGGTGGGGTGAAACTCAATGGCGGGGGCATGCTGTCGCCAACCACGTGTCGCATAAACGGGTGACCATCTTATTGTCCAAGGTTCAGAAGTGCCATAGGCTTGCAGCCCGTGACGGCTGCAAGCCTATAGGTTATATTCGCACGGCACCTGGGGTTGATGATTTTGAGCAACAGCGTCAGAACCACACGGAGGGTGCGTACAAGCTCATCGCTTCTCCCCTCCCCTAAAATGTCGGGACGTTCTGCTATCACGAAACCACACAAAATCTCCATCTCCCACCACTCAATCCCTGCCGCCAAGCTATGTTACCCAGGAGGAAGTCATGTCCCAAAACACATACATGACGCTGTTGCTTCTCTTTTTCCTTGGCCTAGCTGTGTATGGATTCTGCATATCAAGGGAAAGCGTTGCCAAAGATACTCCAGCACGCAAAACGCCTCACGCTCCTCCTAACCCACCAGCGAATGAAGTAGCCGTCCTAAAGGGCCTGCTTGCCGAAGCGTACTTGGAGAATGCCCGGCTAAGGATGCAACTTGCCTCGCTCACTGAGCATGCTTGCGACTAACTCATCTTCGTGCCAGCTAATCGCAGTTCAGAAGCTGCTCTAGGCTACTCACTATTTGCACAAACCCAGCAAGCTACCTCAGGAGGAAGTCATGAACCCAAACTCATATCTCGCTTTATGGTTTCTTTTCGTCCTCACGGTTGCTGGCTACGTATATTACTCTAAAAGAAAATGGGGCGTAGACAGAAGTTCTTCGGACCGCATGCCTGCTCACACTGCGAACGAAGCAGCCGTCCTCAAGGTCATGCTTACCGAAGCATACATGGAGAACGCTATGCTAAAAGAAAGACTACGCGCATTCGAAGCGCAACCACACGAGTAAGTTCGCCCCACGAATGCATATTCTCTGAACACGACGACAGTGGATCCGCAAGCGTAACACCCCAGACAGCGTCCCTTCTTTTACTCTCAAGACCTTCTCAATGTGTTGCGCCCCTGGGTGCTCAATGGTACATTTTGCATGTACAAAGTTCGAGGTGCGCGAATAGGCCAACAGCAGAAGTCTCGAAAAATCATAGTGCCGCATGATGAGACTTCTGAGTTTCTCCTTCGGCAGCAGCAAATAAAACGCCCCGTGGCGTGTCACGGGGCGTTTTATTTGCTGCCATGTTCCGCCAGTGCATAGCTTTCAGCAATCCTCCCCTTTTTCGGCGAACCTTGACTCGCCTTGCCCCCCTTGGCGGCATCAACGCCTCGCCACCCCTCTGATAACAGCGAGTGCTCTCCTTAGGGAAAATTCGTCGGAGACGATTCACCAATCAGGCAACGTGAATACTCTTGACCCCAGCCTTAATCAACAGCCTGTAAAGAGTCGCAATCTTTGATCGCGTACCACGCTGCGCACAGTATGTGAAAACGACACGCTGTTTTGCGCGCGTGAACGCGACAAAAAAACCAGCAGTAGCCTCGACCTGATCTCTAGAGAAACTCCACCACGCCCCATCATCCAAACCAACAAATATTACGCTGTGGTATTCGAGTCCCTTGCTTTTATGGATCGTCATCAAAGGGGTCGCGTAAATGCCTTCATAGTTGTCAAGCGCCGTCGGCCAGTCAGTATCGCCTATTGACGAATCCAGTAGGTGCTCTGCTGCTGAGTCCAGCACCTTTTCGAACCAGCTGCCTTGTCCGTAGGCTGGATGAAAAGCAATCACTCGCTCACGACCGATGAACTCCAGAATATCGTTCACAATCGAACGCGACACCCTCTTCGATTTTGGAGGACTCGGATGAGCAGCACGAAGTTTGCGTACGTATGCGTCCAATTCTTGGGCAAGCTTTGCCTGTGCAACCTCATCGTCAGGAACGACTCCCCTTAGGGAGATGAGCGCCTCCTGACATTCTGTCCAATGTCGCCCAGCCCGAGCGGTCATAGCGAGACGTAGAACCTTCATGATTAGTTCGGATGCCGCTTCCACCAGCAAGTCCTGAAGCTCGATGCTCCCAACCTTTCTAGCTTCGTTGCGCAGAGGAATTCCTGCGGCTACAAAAGCCGGTTCGAGAACCTTCGCGTAATCGTTAGCCTTCTGCCGGACCAGCAAAACAAAATCGCGTGGACTGAGCATGTGCGTCTTCATCTCAGTCGCGACAAAAGTGGCCAAGCGCTCCGCTTCGATTTCTGGCGACGAAAAGTCCCAAATGGTGCAGCTGTCGCCAGCAATCTTACCGACGGTCTTCGACACCGGCGCCACGGCTCGGGCGTCCAGAGCCTGCGATAAGACGTGCTGGATACGCACCAACTCTGGAGACGATCTATAGTTGTTGTAGAGTGGCGTTCGCATCGCACCGAACTCTTCATCAAAAACGGCAAAGGGATCATCCATCGCCATTGCCCATCGCATTATCTGCTGCTTATTGTCTCCGACGGCGGTAATCACGGTGTCTGCGCCAAGAAAGATTGTACGGACCAAGTCATATTGGATATGGGTCGTATCCTGGAACTCATCCATAAACAGATGCGAGTACGTCAGCCGAAGGGCATCACGAGCCTTTGGATTAACCCGCAACAGAAGTTCGGCGAGTCGCCCGATCATGGGAAACGACAGGGTGCTTTTTCTGCCTTCATGAAGTGATTTTTGCCAGAATTTATCCGCAGCCCACTGAGCAGGTGTCGGATGAGGCCAGCCTTCCATAGGCAGCGGCGCCCCTACTAGGTAGCGGCGTTCGAAGGTTTCTATCGATACCGCCTGGATGTCCGCGAAGGTGCCGACTGAGGCGGGAGGCGTTCCTACCTCCTGAGACAAAAAGCCTCGGTAATCCCGATCACCGGGGAGCATGATGTCGTAGTCGCTCCGGGGCCGCCAACGCGCGGGCAACGCCTGGCCGAAGCGGTCAACCAGCCCTTTGGCAAAGGCGTCAAAGGTCATGGAATCGAAGCGTCCGGCATGATTGCGATGACAGCGCTGACGAACTCGCGCGGCGAGGTTCTTTGCGGCGTCGCGTTTGAAACAGATGGCGAGAATGCGCCTTGGCGCAGGCGAGATGCCCGTCTGAAGGAGATAGGCGGCGCGTTGCGCAAGCAATTCTGTCTTTCCTGCACCGGGACCAGCGATGACGGCGCGGTTATCGCTCGAGCGGACGACCGTCAGCGCATTCGCTTCAAGCGCGTCCACACCCACGGGCTTCCAATCGTCCGGTCGAACCCGTCGCGAGAGCACCGTCATAGCTAATCCCGCCGTAGCGACTTGGCGATGTGCGTTAGAACCTCGGCCAGAACTGAAGGCATTTCCTTGGCCAAGTCCTCTTTCTTGATGTGAGTTAGGGCCGCGAGGTGAGTTGCCGGTTTGCTGTGGGTGAGAAAATGGTAGCGATAAGCGGGCAGAAGAGCCGGATAGTCTTTGAACGGACCCGTGTAAATCGCAATTCCTGGTCCCGTTGTTCCAAGCACAACTTCTGCCGCCTTATCGGCGGCCATCTTCGGCCCCCCACCTTTGGGAATGATCGCCTTGTATGCATCGGGGAACGATTCGAGCATGGCAAGATCTAGATCGAGCGGTGCCGAGAAATAAACGCCATATTGCTTGAGGAACGTTACCCACCCAGATAGAAACTTGCGATCCTCGGCATCCTGCCAAGTGTGCATCTTTGCTAAGTCGTCATCGGATAATTTGCCTTCGGTGGTCAGTAGGAGCTTGGCTTTTGATTCGCCAAATTTAAGAAGTTCTTCAATCACCGATTTCACCCGGCCAAAGCCACCGCCGTCGCGGCCCAAGTCGAGATCAAGGAGCGTCGCGTGCGGGATATCCAGGTGTCTCAGCAACCGCCAGAAGTGCTGTACATGCCGCCCACCCAAGGGAACGATTGCGACAAAGGAAGGATCAATCAGGAGATCAAGCGCTTCGGCCAGACGAGGCAAGACAATCCGCTCCGAATCGCCTTCGACAAGCAGAACGAACCGAGCGAAGTAGAGTTCAGGGTAGGCCAGCATGGCACCGCGCACGAACTTGGCGGCCTCCTCCTCATCAGTCGGCATCTTAATTTCCTTGACCTTCGAAACGCGGGTCTTCGGATCGCAGCGGCAGTAGCGGACCTCATGCGGATTAACGCGGCTCAGCACCGACGGCGAATGACTGGTGATTATGGCCTGGGCGCCTCCGGCATCGGTCAGCGATCTAACCTGACGGACAATGCGGGCGAGAAAGTAAGGCGAGAGATGGTTCTCCGGCTCTTCTAGAGCGAACAGCGTGAGCGCGGGGATACGCAGGGTGTCGTTACGGAAGCCTTCCACCGTACCAGCCACCACCTCGCGCTCCAGATCGAAAACGGCCGCAGCCAGAGCGAAATAGAAAAGTGATTGCTGTCCGTCGCTCAAAGCGTCAAGTCCGCGTTCATGCCCGTCCGGCCCCTGCTCGAAGATAACGGCAATTTTGTTGACGACCTCCTCGAACCGACGACTGACCAGACTGAGCTTGGGTTTAGTATCGACTACGTCGTCATGAAGACCTGACCAGCGCGCCTGCAAAGCTTTACCGATCGCGGCAATCGCCGATTCGTTCCCGAACGCGCTAGCGAGATTTTCAGCGGTTTCCTGGACGGTTTTCTCGGTTTCGGATGACCATTCAATCGCGCGGAGCAGGCGAGCGGCGAGTGCGCCAGCCGTTGCCCGAACCTGAGTTGCCGCATCGCGACTGGCGGGTGTGTAGTAGAGCTGGATTAACCCTCGATCCGATGCCGAGACTGGATGGCGCTGGCGCTCAGCCGAATCATCGTTGAGTGTGTCCACCCAGAAAAGGTCCTGCGTAACCTCGCCTTCCGCTGTCCCGTCGTCTTCCCATCGCGCTTCGAGACGCAGGCGACAGGCCGGTGATTCGCCCTCCCGTTCGATCTGCATGTGTCGGAACGAGGGGGCGATTGTCTCAGGCGTTGCGCTGCCGTCGGCCAATTCGGGAAATCCGATCAACACGTCAACGAACAGAGCCTTGGCCTCTCGGTCGCTGGAGTCGTCCCCCGCCCCCAAGTGGAAATCCGAGCACTGCACGGTGCGCTGCGCACGCGACACGCCAAACATTTTCGACAGTGCGTGCAAAAGAGCTGTCTTGCCTGCCGCATTCGGACCGATGACAGCCGTGATCTCCGATGAAATCTGCACCGTTACGGGGTCAGGGCCAAAACAACGGAAGCCAGCCAAAGTTATAGATTCGATACGCACTAGTCCCCCTCCACGTGCGGCAACGTGCTTATTCTCAGTGCAAACAATTGAATTATCGCATAACAGTTACGTCAAAGTTTTGTCGAGAGGGCTATAGGTGATGACCACTCCAACACGCAAAACGCCTCACGCTCCAACTAGCCTGTCAGGGAATGAAGTAGCCGTCCTTAAGGGCATGCACGCCGAAGCGTACATGGAAACGCTCCGCTAAAAAAACTTCGCGCATTCGAAGCGCGATCACATGGGTAAGCTCACAACCATCAGCCTCACCCTTGCGAACCGCTTGGCGTGCGACACTGTCGCCCCCCCACACACTCTTTCTGCACTATTCACCGTGTTGCGCCCCTGGGTGCTCGATGGTACATTTTGTACGTACAAAGTTCGAGGAAAGCGAACAGGCAGCGAACAAAAGCCTTGAAAAATCAAAGCTTTGCATGGATAGGCTTCCGAGTCTCGCTCCCGGCAACAAGCTAAAGACCCGTGATACACCACGGGTCTTTTTTGGGCCATGCCCGGCTTAGGATAGCTCTTCCTCTTGTCTTCACCCTCCCCCCCTTCTTGCATTTCGGGGACGAACCGGCTACCCAAATGGGTACAAAACACGGATACAAACCGGGGATACAACCTCCTTGGCATCTCTTTAGCATTCAAGGTGTTACAGTAGGTGTGGACGGGTACATAGACTCCCGCCGCCTCCACCAATTTCTGGGCCGACCTGCCGCAAGGCAGGTCGGCCCGATTTTATATTAACGTGCGGTATCTCACCAGCTATGTGCTGCGACGATAAATGTTGTGAGGAAGGGAATCACTTTGCATCATGTCCACTGAGTCTATAAAGTCGAGTATGTCGGTGACTCGGTAGTCAACTGCAAGCTCTACGATGACGTCGTCTGCTTTTCTGCCCCTGTTTCTCCAGTAGTCGTAATCAAAATCATCAATTTT
Source organism: Nitratidesulfovibrio sp. (assembly GCF_040373385.1). Taxonomy (NCBI): domain Bacteria; kingdom Pseudomonadati; phylum Thermodesulfobacteriota; class Desulfovibrionia; order Desulfovibrionales; family Desulfovibrionaceae; genus Nitratidesulfovibrio; species Nitratidesulfovibrio sp. Next base: position 602,512 of record NZ_JBDXXH010000002.1, read on the forward strand.
TGAAAATGTGCTGTTCCCACGTCTTGGAGCATTGAAAAGCGTGCATCCAGAGTTATACGGCGAAAGTGTTATTGCGTCGTAATGCCTCTCGATAAGCTTTTTTGCGTCTAGTGTGAGTACGCAGTGCCGGTAGTTTCTGTATGCCTTTGCGGCTAAGAGCCCGCACAGGCGAGAGTGGGTCGTCCAGAAAAAAGTTTTCCTGTTAAGTATTTGATACCATTCGCTTGGGCTCAGCCCGTCATCTAGAACTCTCTTGAGGGTGGTCTCTCTTAGCGGCTTTTGGTCACGCACAATAGCAGTGCCATATTCTGGGTGCTTGATAGTCACACATTCCGGCCTGTGCTGTGTGAGTAATTGTTTCCGTAGTGGATCTTTTATTTCAAAGATATTCAGTAGGGCCTCAGTGCTGCAGAGTCCATGCTTAGAAATGTTTTCCCAAGCGTTCTCGTTTGCCATATGATATAATTTTTTGTGAATATTTAGTATGTGTTTATATTTCATACTACCAAGACCTCCTGTCGATTATGCTGCGCAAATGAAATCTTGTTGAAAGCAAGGATACCTGAGCTTTGGCAAAACGCTCAACCTCCTCAATAAACTGTATTGTCTCAAGCGTTAGTTGATCAAACCTTCGAGCATCTCTGTTCTTGACGTTTAAATAATCTACGAAAGTCAACGCAATGTCGGTTGGTGAATTGAGTGTTGTTGACTTTCGTAAGAGGTGCCAGTCAAACTCCCCAATTCTTCGCTTCCCCTTGGTGATTGATGTTAATTCCTTTAGGTCTTCCAAGGGTACTCCGGAGCGATTTGCAATTTCTTCACGTGTAACATTTGGAGACATTGGTCCAGATGTCATGCCTTCTGCGCTGTTTGGAACTCTTATAGGATATGTTCTGCACACCATAACTACCCTTCTTACGCGGGCTGATGATATTCCAGATTCTGATAAGCACCCTGATACGGTTGTGTCTCTAGATGTCACATATGGATAATATCCATGGTAAAGGCTTAATCCTGTGCCCTGTGTTCCCTCAAGCAAGACTTTTAAGCGGTTTCTAAAGGCGTCTTCAAAGACTTCTAAGGCCGTTTTTTTGGTGTACTTGCGTAAATCAACATGGTCCTTGGCAAGTTGTACAGGACGAACTCGACTGCCTCTGTCCGCTATTCTACGCGAGGCAGCAATCCCTGTTCCTGACCCAGTTGAGGAAATATCTTTTGTGAGTTGAATTTCTCTTTTGATGTCATCATTCGAGACGATCATAGCTTGAGGATCAATGCACAATCTGCTTTCATCAATTCCGTGATCTCCAATTTCTTTCAAAATTACCTTTGGATTAATCACTGCACCAGCGCCAATAACTATTTTTGCGTCACTTGATCCGCTTCCTGATGGCAACTGGCTAAATATGTACTCTCCCCCTCTTGGAAGCTTTACCTTGTGACCTGCGTTAGATCCACCGACACGCACAAGTAATTGATATTCAGGTGAAAGATATGATGCGACGTTTCCTTTTCCCTCGCTTCCGTATTGTCCACCAATAATAACATCAACTAGCTTTTCATGATACATTCCATAAAGACCTAGCAAGCATGCCGTTCTCTCAAAGACATCTTCATGCAAGCATCGTATTGTATCGATGGCAATGTCGGAGTGCTTTGAGAGATGTTCAACCTCGCGCTCAGACTCGTTACATATAGCATCGTCGTAACTGCAATCATTTGTGTTGCCAGCGATTTTTGCTGCATAGCGCTCACGCAAAATTTTATCTGGAGCGGTAAGGTGTACATGTATAACTTTCCTGCCGAATTTGTTTCTGAAATTGTTTACTTGTAGTTCGGTTCTGATAGAGTCAATTACTATATATTCCGAATTTTTTTGCTCGTAAAATGAACAAAAATCATCTAATATCCAACGCCCGCCATCTATCGCATCGAGATATTTACCATATTCTTGAAGCTCTCTCCGGGAAGTGCCTCCTTCTTTTTTCCTCAGTCGCACATATTCTGTCGTTTTCATAAGTGAAAATCCGAAGCGATCTATCAACCTCTTTGACAGGCTGGACTTTCCCGAGCAAATAGGGCCAGACAGAAGAACGATTTTTGTTATATTCATCTCGCAATTCCTCCAGAATAAAACATGGCATAACTGCCTGACACACAAACACCTTTCGCCCTGCCATATTGCGTTTATTATATTTTATAAATTATAAATATATCCACCGCGCGGCGCACAGTTTTGCTCGTGTCTATCCTTGCGCGAAAGTGCACACCCTACCCGCTCTGGCCTGTTGACGAAAATTCAGGATAGAATAGACACTGACAAAACGACTCCGGATTTCCGTATCCGCCATGGGGGCATGCCCCATGGGTGTACAGGTGCGGGCCTTGGGCGGTGCTACGCCATGTCGCGTCCCGCCCCGTCCGCCCCTATCTGCCACGTCCCGGAAGTCATACGCCCGACTGCAAAGGCCACAGCTCCACGAGCGCGCGCTGACGATCAGGTCGAGGATTCAGGGTTCACAGAGGCGCCGAATGGCTTTTGCACCAATGAAGATGCTGCGAACACTGTCGCGGGTATTGTCGCGGATGATGTCGCGGGCGTTGCCGTGCGCGCTATTGCTGTGCGTGGCCGCATCCGGCGCAGCTGCCGGGCAGTCCGCGCCCTCTGGTGTCACCCCGCCCGGTTCCGGCCCGTCCGGCGCTGCACAATCCGCTTCCGCGCCGCCCTCCCCCGCTCCGTCCGCGCCCGCCCTTACCCTTGCCACCACCATATCCCCGCCGCTCAGCGAGCCGGGTCAGAACGGCATGCTGGACCTGATCATCAGGGGGGCCTTTGCGCGCATCGGGGCGGATGTATCCTTGCTGCAACTGCCCAGCGAACGCGGGCTGGTCATGGCCGACAGCGGGCAGGTGGACGGCGACGGCAACCGCATCAGCGGGTTGCAGGCCGCCTACCCCAACCTGCTTCAGGTGCCGGAAAGCAACATGACCTACGAATTCACGGCCTTCGCCCTGCGGCCGGACGTGTACGTGCGCAATTGGGACGACCTGCGCCACTACACCGTCGCCTACATCATCGGCTGGAAGATCTACGACGAGAACGTGCACGCCAGCAGCACGGTAAAGGTTGCCACGCCGGAAAACCTGTTCGCGCTGCTGCGGGCCGGGCGCGTGGACGTGGTGCTCTACTACCGCCTGGGCGGCCTGCATTACGCCCGCAAGCTGGGCCTGACCAACCTGCGCGTGCTGGACCCGCCGCTGGCCACGCGTGAAATGTACATGTACCTCAACAGCCGCCATGCCGACCTGGTGCCCCGCCTGGCCGATGCCCTGCGCGGCATGAAGAAGGACGGCAGCTACGAGCGCATCGTGGCCCCGTTTTTGGGGCGATAGCGCGCGGGCTGCACCGCCCGCGTGCCGTTCCGGCGGTATCCTTTCCGCCGCTTTCCGCTTCTTTCTTCTTCTTCTTCTGCTGCTGCTGCTTTGCCGCCCCCGCCCTGCCCGCTTCAGCACGGCCTGCCCCGCCCCCGTGCAGCCCACGGACATCGCACCCCATTGAAACCATGACGCATCCGGCGTAACGCAGGGCTGAACGAAAGGTCGCCGACGCCGGAATCGTTCCGCCGCCGTGCCTTTCCATGGACATGCCAAAGGTGACGCATGCTGATGCATCGTGTTTTCCCCCTGGCGGCACTGGCGCTGCTGTTTGCACTGTGCGCGGCCCTGCCCGCACCGGCCAGCGCCGCCAACAGCTTTCTTGCGCGCGAAGGCGACGAGGTGCTGGCGGCAGAAGGCGACCTGGCCACCCGCCGCGCGCCCTGCTCCACCTTCAAGATCGCCATCAGCCTCATGGGCTACGACGCGGGCATCCTGATAGACGAAACGCACCCCGTGCGCCCCTACGACGAAAGCCTGAACGTGGCCTACGACATGTGGAAGCAGCCGCACGACCCGGTCATGTGGATGCGCAACAGCTGCGTGTGGTATTCACAGGCCACCACGCGCGAGCTGGGCATGGAGCGCTTCAAGGCCTACGTGGACCGCTTCGGCTACGGTAACCGCGACGTTTCGGGGCGGCGCGGTACAGCAGGCACGGACGACGGCCTGACCCGCTCGTGGCTGTCCAGCAGCCTTGCCATCTCGCCGCAGGAAGAAGTGGACTTCATCGGCAGGCTGGTGCGCTCCGAGTTGCCGGTGTCGGCGCACGCGCAGGAAATGACCCGGCGCATCCTGTTCGTGCAGGATTTGCAGGGCGGCTGGAAGCTGTACGGCAAGACCGGCAGCGGGGTGCGCCTGCTGCCCGACGGCAGCCGCGACGAAGACCGGCAGATTGGCTGGTTCGTGGGCTGGGCCCGGCATGCGGATGGCCGTACCGTGCTGTTCGCCCACCTGCTGGAGGACGAGGACGACAACCCCGCCCCGGCGGGCCGCAGGTCGCGCGATGCGGCCATCGTCAAGGTGCAGCGGCTGCTGGGGCTTGCCCCCGGTGAGTGGTAGCGGCTGGTGAAGCACTGACCGAAACCGCACCCGCAGAAATCAGCAAGCCGGGTGGCGTTACGCAACGCCACCCGGCTTTCGGTTGTTTTGGGGACATGAGCGGGATACGGGGCGCGGGGGGATGGTCCCCAGCGCGGAGCGTGCCGCCCTTTCGCTTTCGGGCCGCCCGGCTACTCCGAAGGCTTCTTGCGCGCGCGGGGCTTTTTGGGCGCGGGGGCGCTTTCATCCGGCAGGGGCTGGGAGAGCGGCAGGGGAATGGGCTGCGGCGTAGCCTTGCGGGGGGACGGTTCGTGCAACCCCGGTTCGATGGCTTCGCCTTCAGGTTCGCTGGCGGGGGCGCTGACAGGTGCGCTGGCTGGTGCGGCAGGTGGGGGAATGGGGGCATCGTGCGGCGTTGCCACACGGGGCGCGTCGGCTGCGTACGGCGTATCCGTCGCATGCGTCGCGTTTGTGGCGTCTGGCATATCTGCCTCATCCACCGTATCCGGCCCGCTCGGCACATCAGGCACGTCCGTCACATCAGGCTCGCCCGCCACGTCCGTCACGTCAGGCCCGCTCGGCACATCAGGCGATGCATCCTCAACCACGTAATCGGCGGGGGCAACCGGCGCCGCGGGCGGTACCGGCTGCACGTCCTGCATCACGGTGGCCTGTGCCGGAGGCGCGGGCGGCAGCACCCTGGCGGCCTGCCCACCGCCGGATGGCGATACGTCGATGGTGCCCGGCAGGGCACGCGGCATCATGGCCTCGTTCTGTCCGGGCAATTGGGCCAGCATGGTCCGCCGGTCCACGATGATCATACCGGTACGTTCCAGCACCTCGCGCCGGTAGGCGTATTCCTCCTGCATGCGGCGCACCTTGTAGGCGAACAGCATCCGCCCCAGATAGCCCACGCACCACGCGGCCAGCACGCCGCCGCCCACCCACAGCACCAGATGCTCGGTGGATTCGCCCAGGCGGATGATGAAGCCCAGCACCTTGTCGAAATAGTAGATCACCGTGGCCAGCAGGGTTACGCCCAGCAGCAACAGAATGGTGGGCACGCCGTTCACGGCGGCCAGCATCTTTTGCAGCCACGGCGGCAACTGGCGCAACTGCGCTTCGGTCAGCACCGGGTCGCCCTTGATCAGGCGCGAATACCCCAGCGCAATGACCTGCAACACCAGCAGCACCACCACCGGCGCGGCTGCCACCGAAACAAGGTACCCGCCCCACGGAAAGCGGAAGCGCACCGTGCCGTCGGGCATGCTCTGCACGTTGGCCACACCCTGCCAGATGGCCACGATGGCCACCAGAAACTCCACCAGCACGATGCCGATGACGATGTAGGCCAGAACGTACTTGCGCTCCTGGTCGCCCAGCAGGTCGCCCAGCCCGCCGAACCGGCCACCGTCGTGGGCCTTTTCCGGTGATTCCGGCACACTGCCGCCCCTGGTGGCATCATTGGCACCATTGGCGCCATTGGTGGCGTTGTCAGTGCTGTCGGCGGTCTGGCCGGAACCGGTATCGGAAGCGGCGCTGCCCGATGGCGCGCCTGCGGAAGGCGTGTCGCCGGACGCGCTGGCACCTCGGGGGGCGTCATCGGGTTCGTTGCGCGATCCGGAGAAGAATTTGGAGAAGAACATGCGGGAATATCCGTACGACGGCCAGGCCGTGTTGTCCGTGCGTGGGTGCCCCGGAGACGGGAAAAACGCCCCCGGCCTGCGCATGGCGCGTGCTGGGGGCGCCTTCCGCCGGTCGCGGTGCCGACTGGCGGGCGCGGGGCGGCAGGAGCGCCTTTGCTCCGTTTGCCACCTTACGATGCACGGCGGCTTTTCTCAAGGTGTTCGAAGGAAGGAATACGCCGCGTGGCACACGGCGAGATGGCCGGGCATGCGCGATGCCGCCCGGCGTGGCGGACCGTTACGCCGCAAACGCGGTCAGACGCATTCGCGCACCATGGGCTGGAAGGTGTTGGTGGCCGCGTCCCAGCCCAGCAGCTCGCCCTTCTCCAGGTCGAAGAACCAGCCGTGCAGCGAAAGTTCGCCCTGCTCCACCCGTTCGCGCAGCCAGGGGAAGGTCATCAGGTTTTCCAGCGAGACAAGGATGGATTCCTGCTCGCAGGCGCGGTGCAGTTCCTGATCGGAACAGTGCGGGCAGCTCTGCTGCACCCTTTCTTGCGCGGGCGCGGCAATGCTGACCCAGCGCGACAGGAATTCCGTGTCGTCCCGGCCACCCGCCGCGCCGGAGAGCAATACCTTGATGCCGCCGCAGCGGGCGTGGCCCAGAATGATGATGTCTTCAACCTTCAGGCTGCGTACGGCGAATTCCAGTGCGGCGCTGACCCCGTGCTGGGTGGTGGTGTGCGCCTCGTACGGGGGGACAAGGTTGGCCACGTTGCGTACCACGAACAGGTCGCCGGGGTTGCAGTCCAGCAGCAGGGCCGGATCCACGCGCGAATCGCTGCACGCGATGACCAGCGCCTTGGGGGCCTGCTCTTCCACCAGGTTTTCGAACAGGTTGTGGTCGCGGCAGAACCAGCTTTTCTGAAAACGCCGAAAACCGGCGATGAAGCGGCCAAGATCGGGTGCGGGCATACAAAGGCTCCGGAGCTGCCGTACGGGACGGGATGCGGTACAAGGAAGGTACGGCATGCGGCATGCGCAAACGTACAAACCCGGCGCGCGGCCAGGGCCAAAGCCGTCGGGTAACTGGGGATTGTACGTTTTTTTGCCCGCCGCGCAACCCCGATGCGAGTAACCGCTTGCGTTTTCACGCGCCGCGCTGCCCTTTCCGGGCATGGTACGTGCGCACGGCGCGGGTCATGCAGCCTTGCGCCGGGCCACGGCACTGTCGATGGCGGCGGCAAGTTCGGCAGCCATGACCGGCTTGGACACGTAGCCGTCCATGCCCTCGGCCAGGAATTTCTCCCTGTCGCCGGTCATGGCATAGGCGGTCATGGCTATGACGGGAATCCGCGCATCCAGCACGCCGGAATCGCCGCCACGGATGTGCCGCGTGGCCTCCACTCCGTCCATCACATCCATCTGAACATCCATGAGCACGCAGTCGAAGCGCTTGGCGCGCAAGGCATCCAGCGCCTGGGCGCCGTTGGCTGTGGTGGTCACCTCGTGGCCCAGCTGTTCCAGCAGCCGCCGGGCGCACAGTCGGCTTACTTCGTCGTCCTCGGCCAGCAGGATGCGCAGCCCGCCTTGCCCGGTGCTGGCGGGGGCTTCTTCCGGCGGGGCGATGTGCGTTGTCCGGTTGGGAATGGTGAAGGGCAGGGTCAGGCAGACGTGGGTGCCCTGCCCCATCAGGCTGTCGAATTGCAGGGTTCCGCCCATGGCGACAACGAGGTTGCGCACGATGGACAGGCCAAGGCCGGCCCCCTGATGGGATCGGGTGTAGCTTTCCTCCACCTGGGCAAAGGGCCGGACGATGTGGTCCAGCTTGTCGTCCGGAATGCCGATGCCGGTATCGCTGACGATGAACAGCACTCGTATTTCGCCGGAAGGCATGGGCAGCAACGGAAAGACCTCCAGGCGGACCTCGCCCCTTTCGGTGAACTTCATGGCGTTGCCCACGAGGTTGAACAGGATTTGCCGGAGGTGAATCTCGTCCCCCACGAGTACCGGCGGAATCTCCGGTGCGCACGCGATAACGAGGGGAACCCGCTTGCTCTGGTGCATGGGCGAGAATGTTTCCGCCAGCGCCGCAAAGGTGCTGGCCAGGGCAAAGGGCCTGCTTTCGATGCGCATGCCCCCGGCCTCTATGCGCGACAGGTCCAGCAGGTCGCCCAGCAGGTCTGTCAGGCGGCGTCCGGAACGCTGGGCAAGATCCAGAAACGCGTCCCGTTCATTGGCATTCTCGTTGCCCTTGATGAGTTGCAGCATGCCGAGCAGGCCATTGAGCGGGGTGCGCAGTTCATGGCTCATGTTGGCCAGGAACAGGCTTTTGGCCCGGTTGGCGACTTCGGCCTGGCTTCTTGCCTCGCGCAGTTCGGCCTCGGTGCGGGCGCGTTCTGCCCTGTCGCGCTCCAGCGCGCTGGCCATGTCGTTGAAGGATCGAGCCAGGATGTCGATTTCGGTAACCCCCGGCTCCGGCCCGACGCGCGTATTCAGATCGCCTTCGCCAATGCGCTGCGCCGCCGCAGCAAGCTCTTCCAGTCTGCGGCCCATGTTGCGTCCGCCGAAAAACCAGCCGCTGAACAACGTGAGGCCCACCATCAGCAGCAGGATGCTCAGGTCTCGCCACAGGATTTCCAACGCCTGGGCATGAATCCTTGTCTTGGGAGTGCCCGCGAACATGTACATGTAGGGCGGGGCTTCCGGACTGGTGCGAATCTTCCGGAAGGCCACGAGGCGCAGCACTCCGTCCGACCCCAGGTCTTCCACAAGGCCTTCCTCGCCATCAGCCGAGGCGGTGGCGAACATGGGGGCGTGGATGGGGCGACCGATGAGGATGTCATCGGTTTCGGGAAAGCGGAACAGGCGGATTCCCTGGTGATCGCAAACGCCGAAGAAGGAGTCGGGTGGAAAACGCATTTCGGCGAACTGGTCGCCATAACTGCTCAGCAGGATGCTGGCCAGCAATACCGCGCGGACAGTGCCGTCGGGGCCGATGACAGGACAGCCGAAGGGCAGTACGGGTACGCCCAGGCTTACCCCGAGCTGATACTCGCCCACGACGAAGCCCCTGGTCTTCAGCACATCCTGGAAATGCTTCACGCCGGCAAAGTTGACTCCGGTCGATGCACCGCCGGTGGCCATGATGTTGCCTTCCAGGTCAACCAGATGCAGGGCGGAATAGCGTTGTTGGTTGATACGGAGCACATTGACGAAGATGCGGGTGCAGGACGCAATGTCGGCACGCTGCACGTCCGGCACGCGAGACAGGTTTTCCAGGAGCAGGCGGGTTGCCGTGGTGGCCCGCACCTGGGTTTCGGCCGCAGTGCGGACAAAGCCTTGCAGTCCATGCGTGGCGTCATCGATGGCCTTGTTTCTGGCCTGCAACCCCAGGACGACGATAAGGGCCAGCGTGGGCAACGCGGACACGAGGATCAGCAGCGCAAGCTTCTTGCGAATGGACCCTTTGAACGGATGGAACGGCATGGGCGCCTCGTGCGTACTGTCTCGCGGGGGCAGGGAATACCGCGAAGCTAGCTTGGGCTGCCTGTTTGCTGTAGTATAACTTGGGGGTTCTTAAACCGGAGAAAAGGCCGGGGGCGCGGAGGCATGACATCCGCACGGATGCTTGCCGCCACCGTCATGGAAGCCGACGCGACGGCGTGTCGCGGGGTGTCGATGCGCGTCGGGCGGGTACGGCAGGGCCGCTTGGGAGTGCCCCGCGCGGATGGCCCGCAGGCAGCGTGGGGCCTGGCCTGGCAAGCAACCGTGAGGCCGAGGCAGTGACGCAGCCGGTCCTACTCCCCCACCGGCTCCATGTGCACGACCACCCGCCCCAGTTCGGGCAGGCTGGCGCGCAGGCGTGCCTCCAGCGCGGCGGACACGCGGTGCGCCTCGGTGACAGGGGTTTCCGGGGCCATGCGACAGTGGAAGCTCAAGGAGATGTCCTCGCCCTGTCTGCGCACGTGCATGTGGTGGCAGTCGTGCACGCCAGGTTCGGCATCGGTGGCGGCCTGCACGGCGGCCAGGATGCGCGGCGATTCCATCAGGCGCGACGGCGTGGGGGGCGTCGTACCCGCCGCATCCGGTGCGGGTTCGATGTGCGTGGCCACGTGCAGCGGACCGAGTTCGGCGCGCAGGGCCTCTTCGAAGGCGGTCACGCGGGCGTGGGCATCGGCCAGGGGCATCCGCCCTTCAAGCTCCACATGAAGTTCCACCATCAGGTCGTGCGGGGCCGCGACGTCGGGCTGCGTCTCTATGACCTCCACGGCGTGCACGGGCAGCGCGTGGGCGGCGGCCACGCAGCGAATGCGGTCCACCACGCCGCGCTCCCCGGCCTGCTGGGGTTCGAAATGGATGGTCACGTCCGCGCCGGGGGCCACCTGACGCACGGCGGCTTCCGCCTGGCGGGTGATTTCGTGGGCCGCGTCCAGCGACAGCCCTGCCGCCACGATGATGGTCATGTCCACGAAGGCGTGCGGCCCACTTTCGCGCACCCGGGTGCGTTCCACCCGCACCACGCCGGGCTGGGCGACCACGGCGGCCTCGATGCGCCCGGCAAGCCCTGCGTCGCCGCCGTCCAGCAGCGCATCCACGGCGCGTCGGCCAAGGCTGAGGCTGACGTGCACCACGATGCCGCACACCGCAAGGGCGGCCACGGCGTCGGCGCGTTCCAGCACGGGGCGCAGGGCCGAGCCCTGCGGCAGCAGGTCCGCCGCCAGCAAGGCCAGCAGACCCACGATGACCACGGCAGACGACCAGATGTCGGTGGAAAAGTGCAGCGCGTCGGCCTCCAGGGCCTGGCTGTTGTACTTCTTGGCCACGCGGCGCAGCATGCGCGAGCGCGAGATATCCACCACGATGGACACGCCCATCACCCCAAGTCCCCACGCCGACGGCACCACCGTTTCCGGCTCCACGAACAGCCGGTGCATGGCTTCCCACACGATCCATCCGCAGGTCGCCAGCAGCAGCAGCGTTTCCACCAGGGCGGAGAGGTTTTCGATCTTGCCGTGGCCGTAAGGGTGGCGTGCGTCGGGCGGGCGGGATGAAATGTGCACCGCGAACCACGTGACGGCGGCGGCCACCAGGTCCAGCCCGCTGTGCGCCGCCTCCGACAGGATGCCCAGGCTGTTGGTGGATACGCCCACCCCCAGCTTGAGCGTGGTCAGCAGCACGGCGGCCAGCACGGAAGACAGCGCGGCGGCGTTCTTTTCGCGCAGGGCGGTTTCGTAATCGTGGGGTTGCATGACGCCTCCGGGCTGGCCTGTCCTGTGAGGTCTTGTGGGGTGCGGCGCGGATGTGCGTTGCCGTGACAGGCTGCGGTATGCGCGCCTTCGCAAACGTTGCCGCCGCAGCGGAACGCGGCCCGCCATGGCCATGGCCAGGGTGCAGGCGCACGGCATCCTAGCACGGCCTGTTCAGCGTGACCAGCAAGGAGCGCATCACGCCGTCATTGATGATGAACATCGACTTCAGACGGTAGGTTGCGAGGGGGCAGATAGTGACGGCTGGTTCTGTCCGATAAGAAGCGTGACGGCACGAAAATCGAATTGGAACCTCAGTATACTGTTTTTATGCAGCATGTTTTATAGATAGTTTTGAGTTATCCGTGTATTATCCGCCTTAACCAGTTTTTGGGTACGCTAAGAGGTGATTCTCATGGAAGACGCTGCAACCGGATGATGAACAGGCCTTTTTTGTCTTTGGAATTCGACTCCAAAGCAGCGGGCAAACTCCATTTTAATCGATGAAGGAGCAATAAGAATGCTGCTAATTACTGGCGCAGGCGTTGACCGTACCGCAGGCATCGATTTCCCGCTGGCCAGCACATTGTTGGCTGACGTTACGCGTTACCTGGATGGACCGGGCAAGCCGGTGGACGAAGCACTACGTGCCATGCTTCCTGGGCTGCGTTTCAGCTTCAACAACATGATAGCTCGGGCAGTAGACAAAATTGCAACGCGCGAGCCGCACGAACAAAGGGCTATGGTGCAGCGGGTGCAGGCAGCCATTGCTGACTTGCCAGCAGGGCGGGAAGCCATAACGAAGCATGGCGAGTTGATCATCCGCCTTTTTAATAAGCTGGCGAGTATTGCCGAGCAAAGCCAGCTTGATGAAGAAACCGAAAATTTGATCCGTGATGTCTTTCCAGCAGATGCCGAAGATTTAATCGACAGTGATTCGATACTTGATATTCACAAGCTGTCTTTGTCCGATACATTCAAAACCGTTCTCAAGCGCACTCTAAAGATGGGCCTGTCCGGTGAACACCATGAAGTTGCGGCTGCACTTGGTGCGGACATGCTGAACATCGAAACGTTGCTTATTGAAAAGTTTCTCGGATTCTACAATGACAAGCCATCCGATATCAAAAACTATCTGTATATCGCATGGTCGCTTTGGGCTTACCTAGTTGCCAAGCAGAACGAAGTTCTGGCGGTTCATAATGCTGATCCCTTGCCATTTTATAGCAATATTCCTGAAGGCGTTCGCGCTATCACTCTCAACTACACAGCGTTCCTGCAACAACGGTTGGGTTTGGAACGGACATTGTATTTTCATGGTGGCTTGGCAGAATACGTCCGTATGGACACGAGGAATTTGTTGCCGATAGACAGCATCCATACCTGCGATCCGGTGCGATTTATTCGTGAGTTAGTCATGCCCAATGTGGATGTGACGCAGGATGATCTGCGGCAGCAGAGGCACGTCATCCCGGCTTTGGTACCTCCGTTGAGGCTTAAACCGATTCTCTCCCATCGTTATATCGAATTATGGGGTCAGGCATCCAGATGGGTGAGGGAGGCAACGCATATTGTTGTAGTTGGTTATTCTTTCAATAACGCGGATGAGCATTTTAACGACATCCTTCGCAGTCATCCGAACCCCGTGATTGATATTGTTGCTCCAGAGGCGACCACCCCAGAATTTATTGCACGTATGGAAAAGGTATTTTGCATCGCTGCGTCACAATATTCTAGAGTCGAAGTTAACGGGCATAGCGCCATGCAGGCAAGAAGAGTGCGTTTGATCAACGCGACAGCTGCCGATGTCGATCTAGCTGCTCTATTTGGAGTATAAGTAGATTGTGTATAACAGCTTGGGGGAACTTTGCCGGACTACCTTGGAAGCCATCTTGGTGGCGGCGGAAATCGAACCCTTGTTCGGGAAAGGGGGAACGCGGTGGTGGTACGAATGCACAACGGCCCTCCCCTCGGCTCACCAAACGCCGCTAAGCGCCAAGCTGGCTTGGGCCGTCCTGCCCGGTCAGCAGCTCCAGCACCCCAACGACATGGGCGCGTGCGTCGTCGGGCAGGTCTGCATACGCAACCGGGGTGAACCAGCGCACGCGCTGGCCATCGGCATTATCCTTCCAGCCGTGGAATTCGTCGTACGGGCGGGTGAACAGCGCATGGCCGGACGGGTACAGGGTGCGGTACACCACCACCCTGCCCTCGGTGGCCGTGTCCAGCGCCTCGCCCACCACCTGATAGTAGCGCCCCTTGAAGTGGCGGTAGAAGGCCTGGCCGGGCGTGGCGCGGTCTTGCGGCGTGACGCCTGCGTGCATGTCGTCCCCTGACATCTTCTTCCCCTTGGGTGCAGTTTGGCCGCACCATGCGCGACGCGCCGGAAAAAGGGAATCCCCCTTTCCGGCGCGCGGTTGTCAGGCATTGTGAGGCGAGTCACCTCGCCAATGCGGATTTTCGTCGGGCGTCGCGACGCCTATTCCAACACGAGAACGATCAACTCCTTGGGCCCGTGCACCCCGAAGGCCAGTGTCATTTCGATGTCCGCCGTCTTGGACGGGCCGGAGATGAGCAGCGCGTTGGTGGGCATGTTTTCTGCCCAGCGCATTTCGCGCATGGCCTCGGCAAGGGTGCTGTGGATGGTGTCGGCCTTCAGCAATGCCACGTGCACCGTGGGCACCAGCGAGAGCAGGCGCGGTTCCTGCGGGGTGGGCCAGACGATGAGCGTGCCGTTTTCGGCAATGCCGCCCAGGGTAGAGGTAATGCCCACGTCGATGCCGAACAGTTCGTCGCGGAAGGCTTCCACGTTTTCGCCGTAGGGCACCAGCTTGGGCAGTCCCTTGCCCTTGATCTTGGACCGCAGGGTGCCGCCAAACCACGCATCGTGGCCGTAGGTCAGGGTCTTGGCCTCGCGTGCCTTCAACAGTTCCGCAAGCTTGGCGGGCCATTCCGCCTCTGGCAGCACGTGCACTTCCGAGCGCACGGTTTCCATGCGCTTTTTCAGCAGTTCGATGCGCTGGGCCTTGTCCAGCATGGGGGCCTGCCAACTGCCGCCCTGGGGCACGTAGGGCGATACGGTGGTGCGCGCCGCGTGCAGGCGCGCGAAGATGCGGTCGCGGGCGGTGCTACTCATGGCGGATCCCCTCTTCCTTGGCGAGTTGGTGCAGGCTCTTGGGCGCAAAGCGTGGCGCGGTGCGCACGCTGGTCCACGCCTTCAGCGGACCGACGTTGGGCAGCCTTTCGCCGAACTTGCCCAGCATGGACACCACGAACCTGTTCAACGCCGGAATGCGGTAGGTCAGTTCCCAGCCCTTCCAGACCAGTGTTTCCAGCAGGTTCTTCTTGGCGCCGTGGCCCTTGACCACGCCGTCGCCCTTCTCGTCGTACGCTTCCGTGCGCATGCGCCGGATGATGCCCGGAATGGGAATGCGCACCGGGCACACCTCTTCGCAGGCGTTGCACAGGCTGGATGCAGTGGCCAGCACCCCCTTGTCGGCCAGCCCGTCGATCTGCGGGGTGAGGATCTTGCCGATGGGGCCGGGATACACAGAGCCGTAGGCGTGCCCGCCGATGCGGATGTACACCGGGCAGTGGTTAAGGCAGGTGCCGCAGCGGATGCATTGCAGGGTACGGCGCAACTGCGCGTCGGCCAGCATCCGGGAGCGGCCATTGTCCAGGATGACCAGATGGATTTCCTTGGGGCCGTCGCGCTCGCCATCCTTGCGGGGGCTGGTGATGCAGTTGACGTAGGTGGTGACCAACTGGCCCGTGGCGGATGCCGTCAGCAAACGCAGCAGCGGCGGCAGGTCGGTCAGCGATTCCACCACCTTTTCCAGCCCCATGACGGCCACGTGCACCGGGGGCACCGTGGTGCACATCCGGCCATTGCCCTCGTTTTCCACCAGCACCAGGGTGCCCGTTTCGGCCACGGCAAAGTTCACGCCCGAAAGGCCCACGTGCCCGGTGCGGAACTTTTCACGCAGGGTGCGCCGGGCAATGGCGTTCAGTTCTTCCACCACGTCGGTGTAGGGAATGCCTTCCAGGTTGTCGGTGAAGATGCGTCCCACCTGCTGGCGGTTCTTGTGGATGGCGGGCACGATGATGTGCGAGGGCGGCTCGTGGTTCAGCTGGATGATGAACTCGCCAAGGTCCGTTTCCAGCGCCTCGATGCCGTGGGTTTCCAGAAAGTGGTTCAGGTGCATTTCTTCCGAGACCATGGACTTGCCCTTCACCAGCTTGGTGGCGTCGTGGCTGCGCATGATGCCCAGAATGATCTCGTTGGCCTCTGCCGTGGTTTCGGCCCAATGCACGATGATGCCGTTTTCGGTACACTTGCGCTCCAGCCGCTCCAGCAGTTCCGGCAGCTTGGCCAGGGCCTTGCGCTTGGCGGCCTCTGCGTCGTCGCGCATGCGTTCGCGCTCTTCGGCGTCGGGCAGCACGGCCACGCGTTTTTTCATCAGACCGGTAAGGGCCGACTTGAAGTTGGCGCGCAACTGGCGGTCGGCAAGGGCCTCGGTGACGTTGGCCGTAAAATCGAGGTGCTGGCTACCCATTGATGCGCTCCCATATGAATTCGGCAAGGTGACGGGGCGCCACGGGCACGCCCTTGTGCTCCATGGCCCCGCCGATGTTCATCAGACAGCCGCAGTCGCCGGAAAGGATGGCCGAGGCGCCGGTTGCCCGGATGTCCTCGATCTTGTCCGCCACCATGGCGGCGGAGATTTCCGGCTGCTTGATGGAGAAGGTGCCGCCGAAGCCGCAGCATTCGTACTCGCGCTCTATCTCCACCAGTTCCACGTTGGACAGCTGGCCGATGAGGGCCTTGGCCGCGGCGGTCGCCCCCATCTCGCGCATGGCGTGGCACGAGGAATGCCACGTGACCTTCACCGGCTTGCCCTTGTCCTCGTAGCGCACATGCAGGGCGTTGTGCAGAAAGTCGCCCAGTTCGAAAACCCGTTCGGAGAACTTGCGCACATCAAAGTATTCCGAATCGTTGGCGAACATTTCCGGGTAGTGGTGGCGCATCATGCCCGCGCACGATCCGGAAGGCACCACGATGGGCCAGTCGGCGTTGGAGAACGCCTTGATCTGCGCCCTGGCCACGGCCCTGGCCTCTTCAAGGAAGCCGGAATTGTACGCGGGCTGGCCGCAGCACGACTGTTCCTGCGGAAAGACCACCTCCACCCCGGCGCGGCGCAGCAGGTGCATGCCCGCCATGCCCGCCTGCGGGAACGACATGTCCACGAGGCAGGTGCCGAAGTAGTAGACGGTTTTCACGTCGCGAGGATAGGTGAACGTATGGGCCATGTGTGCCTTCCTGTGTTGCGGTTGGACGTGCGCCACGCGCGGCGCGGGGTGGTCCGGGGCGGCAAGGGAATGGTGTGACTGCTGCCGCTGCGGGGGCGAATCCGGCAGCATGTCGGCACCGGGACGTCGCACCGGAATGCGACGATGTTTGTGACAAGCCTAGCACGGGGGCGCATTCCATGTCGATACGCTGGTGCGGCAGATGTGCCGTGCGCATCGCGGCTGCCCCCTGAGCGTCCACCACCGTTTGTGCAGGCGAACGGCTTGCCTGCCGGACGCGCCGGGGCTAGTATGCGCCTCCGTGCCGCCGCCCGCCCCCGCATGCGTGCAGGCATGGGCCGTCCCACCCCGCAATCGCCCGGCGCTACGGCCTTCACAGGAACTTTCAGCTCACAGGACGCCACCATGACCGCCACTGCCGTCACCACCCGCACTGCTTCCGCCCATTCCGCTTCCGGCGGGGGCATCGTCTGCATCACCGGGGCCACCGCCGGGTTCGGCGCTGCCACAGCCCGCCGCTTTGCCGCCGACGGCTGGCGCATCATCGCCACCGGACGCCGCCAGGACAGGCTGGACGCGCTGGTGGCGGAACTGGGGGCCGACACGTGCCTGCCGCTGTGCTTCGACGTGCGCGACGGCGACGCGGTGCAGGCCGCGCTTCAGAACCTGCCCGAGGCGTGGCGCGCCGTGGATGTGCTGGTGAACAATGCCGGTCTTGCCCTGGGCCTGGAACCCGCCCACCGATGCAACATGGACGACTGGACGACCATGGTGGACACCAACATCAAGGGGCTGCTGCACGTTACCCGTGCCCTGCTGCCCGGCATGGTGGAGCGCGGGCGCGGCCACGTGGTCAACCTGGGATCCATCACCGGCACCTATGCCTACCCCGGGGCCAACGTGTATGGTGGCACCAAGGCGTTCGTCATGCAGTTTTCGCGGGGCCTGCGGGCCGATCTGCACGGCACTGGCGTGCGCGTGACCAACATCGAACCGGGACTTGCGGAAAGCGAGTTTTCCGTGGTGCGCTTTGGTGGTGATGCCGACCGCGCTGCAAAGCTGTACCAGGGCACCGACCCGCTTCGTCCGGAAGATATCGCGGACACCATTGCGTGGGCCGTGTCCTGCCCGGCGCACGTCAACGTGAACCGCATCGAGGTCATGCCCACCTGCCAGTCGTTCGGCGCGCTTCCCGTTCACCGCGCCTAGCATCGTCCGCAACTCCGGGCGGTCGCCCGGAGATTCCCCATTCCCGGCAACCACCCGGCGCTGTACAATCCGCCTGCACTGCCCCGCCATACGCGATATGGCGGGGCAACCGGGCATGCACACCCTGCCACCCCACCGGAGCGGCATCCATGAGCGCCATCGCCAACCTGTTCGTGACCACCTTCGTCAAGATGTTCTTTCTGCTGACCCCGTTCTTCGTGCTGACCATGTTCCTGACCATGACCAGGGACATGACGCCCCAGGTGCAGCGCAGGCTTGCCGTGCGGGTGGGCGTGGCCGTGTACATCGTGTGCATGTGCCTGTATTTTTTCGGCGAATACATCTTCGACCTGTTCGGCATCACCCTTGATGCCTTTCGCATCGGCTCCGGTTCGTTGCTGTTCCTTTCCGCCGTGGCCCTGGTGCGCGACCCCTCGCCCTCGCGCGTGCAGGAAGTGAACGGCGACATCAGCGTGGTGCCGCTGGCCATTCCCATTACCGTGGGGCCTGCCACCATCGGTGCGCTGATGGTCATGGGCGCCACGGTGCGTGCCCCGCTGGAGCGGGTCATGGCCAGTCTGGGCCTGCTGGCCGCGGTGGTGTGCGTGGGGGTGATCCTGTACATCGGCCCGGCCATCGAAAAGCTGCTGGGGCGTACCGGTATTTCCATTCTCAGCAAGATCACCGGGCTGATCCTGGCGGCGTTGTCCGCGCAGATCGTGTTCACCGGGGTGCGCGGGTTCCTGAACTGATCCCCGCCCGGACTTTGCCAGATTGCAGGGGGCCGTCCGTTCCACTGAACGGGCGGCCCCCTGTGCGTTTCCGGCAGATATGTCAGGCATGGCTGGTGGCGGCTGCCGGCTGTCGTTGTCTTGTTCGCCGCTGCAAGCCAGTCCCCCGGCCCTCTGCACTTTTCGCAGGAATGTTGTCGCGCACGGCTGCCGCTGCCATGGCATGGCCGAGACCGGGCATGGTTCCACCTGGTCACGCCCGGACTGATCGCACCACGAACACGACGGGGCACTGCACGCCACGATGGGGCATGGCGGGGGCAGGACACCGAACAGCCAGGTCACGCTACGGGTAAAAGAAAGGGCGGCCTCCCTCGGGGGGGCCGCCCTGTGCTGCATGTGCTGCCGGAAATCCTACAGCCAGTTGAACCAGCGCTTCCACGAGCCTTCGCGCTGATCCTGCACCTGCTGCGACTGCTGCTGGCGGTACTTGAGGTAGGCAACCTTGCTCTTTGCTTCGGCGTGGTCGCGCAGATCCTCGATTTCCGGGAAGTTCTCCACCACGTACACGTAGCGGCGCCAGGCGGCACCATAGCGTTCTGCACGCCAGAAGAAGTCGCCGATGTACAGTTCGCGCTCGGCGAGCAGGCGGCGGCATTCGGCAATGTGCTGCTTGGACTTCTCGGCGTATTCGGTGCCGGGGTAGCTTTCGCGCAGGCGCTGGTAGTACTGGATGGCTTCCGTCAGGCCCGTGGTGGGCCTGTCGATGGACAGAAAGGCTTTCTGGCGCGACTGCCCCACCTGGTACAGCACGTAGGGAATGGCCTCGTGCCGGGGGTGCAGGGTTTCGAATTCCTTGTAGGCTTCGCCCGCCAGCAGGTAGTCCTCATCCAGGAAGTGGGCGTCGGCAAGCGAAAGTTCGGCCTCGATGGTGTACGGGCTGAACGGGAACTGTTCCTTCAGCTTGCTGAAGGATTCCGCAGCTTCGCCGTAGCGCTTCTCGCGCATGGAGTCGTTGCCGGCCTCGAAGAGTTCCTGCGCGGTTTCTTCCGGCGGGGGCAGGTAGAAGTAGTCAATGATGCCGCAACCCGAAAGCAGCAGCAACAACAGCATGGGGGGCACGGCGGACAGGATACGGGAAAGGGCGTTACGCATCGAGCTGTTCCATGTAGGTGAAGGCTGCGGTTGCGGCAGTGGCTCCGTCGCCGACGGCGGTGGTCACCTGACGGCAGGCCTTCGACCGGATATCCCCGGCGGCGAAGACACCCGGCAGGCTGGTGCGCATTTCGGTATCGGTAATGATGAAGCCCTGCGGGTCCTTGTCGATGCCGTCGGGCAGAAAGTCGCCCACGGGTTCGAAACCGATGAAAATGAACAGCCCGTCCAGCGGCAGGAAGCGTTCTTCGCCCGTCTTCACGTCGGCCAGGGTGACGCCGGTCAGGCCGTTGTCGCCATGCAGCTTTCGAACAACTGAGGAAAACTCGATGTCGATGTTGGGCGCGGACTGCACCTTTTCCTGGTAGCACTTGCAGCCGCGGAACTCGTCGCGGCGGTGGATCAGGCGCAGGTTGGCCACCAGCTTGGCAAGGTACAGCGATTCCTCGAGGGCGGAGTTGCCACCGCCCACCACGCCGACCTTCTGGCCACGAAAGAAGTTGCCGTCGCACAGGGCACAATACGAGATGCCCTTGCCGATCAGGCGGTCTTCGTCCGGCAGCCCCAGCTTCTTGTAACGGGCACCGGAGCAGACCACAACGGTCTTGCCGGTGATCCACTCGTCTCCCACGCGCACGCGGTTGGCGCCGGGCGCGGGTTCGAACGCGGTTACCGCGTCGTTGTACTTGTCGTGGGGGTAGCGTTCAAGGTGGGCGGCGAACAGGTCCGCCAGCTCCCAGCCCTGGATGCCCTTTGGAAAGCCGGGGTAGTTCTCTATTTCGGCGGTCATGAGTACCTGGCCGCCGGGAGACAGCTTTTCGACGAAGGCGACGCTCACGCCGGAACGCAAAAGATAGAGGGCGGCCGTCATCCCGGCCGGCCCTCCTCCAATGACGATGGCGTCGTATGTCTTCATGTTAGCCGAGGGCCTTCTGCGCGATCATGTCCTTGATGCTGCTCTTGGACACGGCGCCGGTGATCTGCTCGACCACTTCGCCGCCCTTGAACAGGATCAGGGTGGGAATGGCGCGGATGCCGTACTTGGAGGGGGTGGCGGGGTTCTCGTCCACGTTCATCTTGGCGATGAGCACCTTGCCGTCGTATTCGGCGGCCAGTTCGTCGATGACGGGGCCCATCGCGCGACACGGACCGCACCAGGGAGCCCAGAAGTCGATCAGCACGGGAAGGGAGGATTTGAGGACGTTGGCTTCGAAGTTGGCGTCGGTGATCTGAACGGCCATGGTGCACTCCTTTTGGTCGTATATGCGATGCGGCGACCGCACCCGAGACGGTCAATGCCCGGTCTCGATACGGACAGGACCTGGAACAGCAAGGGCAGGAGCGGCGTGCGAGGGCTGCGCGGCGGACCGCGCATGGCGATGCCCCGGCAGGTGCCCCGCCTCCTGCCAACCTATGAAGAAATAGTAGGGCGTTGCTGGCGTGTCAAGCACGACGGCGTGGGCAGCCCGCTTCTACACATTGCGGAACATGGTGAAATCATCGGGAATCGAGCGCCCGCGCGGGATGGCCTCCAGCGCAAGGTCGTGCCCCAGCCCAAGGGACGCCAGCAGCCAGCCCGCGTGGGCCACCATGATGCCGTTGTCGGTGCACAGGGTGGGCGACGGCAAAAGCAGCGGCAGGCCCGCGCGCCGGGCAAGATCGGTCAGGGCCTCGCGCACGTACGAGTTGGCGGCCACGCCACCTGCGGCTACCAGTGCCCTTACGGGGGCGCGGGGAACGTCGGGTTCCGCCCTGCCCTGCCCCGTGCCCGTCACAAGGGTTGCCCCCCCGTGCGTGGCGGCGGGGCTGGCATCTCGCGCTGCCGTCCCGTTTTTTTTGCGCTTCTTTTTGGCCGGGGTGGCGGGCGTACCGGGCAGCGGTCCGTTTTCGCGCACCAGCGCCCGTTCGAGCTTGATGCGCAGGGTGTCGGCCACGGCGTGGTTGAACGAGGCGCAGAAGTCGCACAGGGCCTCGTCCGGTGCCTCAGCGGGCGCATCAGCCGCCGCATCGGTCAAACCGGCCGCCACGGCACGCGCGGCGGCGATCAGAACGGGGTTGGCCTGCACCACCAGCCCGGCGGCGGTCTTCAGGCCGCTGAAGCTGAAATCGAGGTTGTCGTTATCGACATAGGGCCGGGGAAACATGGCCGGAGTCACCCTGCCCTTGCGCCCCAGTTCGTCGATGGTGCGCCCGCCGGGATAGGCAAGGCCGAGCTGCTTGGCCACCTTGTCGAAGGCCTCGCCCGCCGCATCGTCCAGGGTGCGCCCCAGCAGTGGCATGTGGCGCGGCGATTCCATGCGGTAGATGTGGGTATGCCCGCCGGACACCAGCAGGCCCAGCGCAGGGTACGCCATCTCTGCGGCAATGCCCGCCGCCAGCAGGTGGGCGTGCAGATGGTTGACTCCCACCAGTCGGGCGCCGGTGGCCAGGGCCAACCCCTTGGCAAAGCCCATGCCCACCAGCAGGCTGCCCAGCAGGCCCGGCCCGCGTGCCACGGCCACCACGTCGATGTCGGCGGCGGTCACGTCCGCGCGGCGCAGCACCTCGTCGCACAAGGCACCGATGAGCCGGTAATGCTCGCGCGAGGCCAGTTCCGGCACCACCCCGCCGAACAGGGCGTGCACGTCGGCCTGCGAGGACATGACGTCGGCAATGACCACGCCGTCGCGCACAAGCGCCAGCGCGGTTTCATCGCACGAGGTTTCTATGCCGAGACAGAGCATGGAATTGTCCGCCTGATAGTTGCGGAGGGCATTGTTCCGCACAACCCTATGAAAACGTTTGGGGAGGTGGGAGGGGGAGGGAGGAACCCCTTTTGGCGCTCTGCGGTCGCCATCCGTAAGGATCACGCCGCGCGTTCGCCCAACGGCTGCCGCAAAAGGGGTTCCTCCCTCCCATAATATTTGCGCCGTTGCCCCACCCTACTTCGCGTGGCGGGTGTAGATGTCGGTCACGGCCTGCACGTCGCGGCGCGAGCCGATGAACAGGGGCACGCGCTCGTGAAGCGCCTGGGGCTTGATGTCCAGGATGCGCCCGGTACCGTCGGTGGCAAGGCCACCAGCCTGTTCGGCCAGAAAGGCCAGGGGCGAGGCTTCGCACTGCAGGCGCAGCTTGCCCTGGGGCTTTTGCGGGTCGCGCTGGTCCATGGGGTACATGAAGATGCCGCCGTACAGCAGGGTGCGGTGGAAGTCGGCAACCAGGGAACCCACGTAGCGCAGGGAATAGGGTTTGCCGCGCTCGTTGCCGGTGCCCTTGAAGTAGCCGACGGCCTCGCGGGTGGCTTCGTCCCAGTAGTGCCAGTAGGATTCGTTGACGGAGTATATCTTGCCCCGCTCGGGAATGCGGATGTCGGGGTGCGAGAGCAGGAATTCGCCCACGGTGGGGTCCAGGGTGAAGCCGTGCACGCCCTGGCCGGTGGAATACACCAGCATGGTGGAGGGGCCGTACAGGATGTAGCCTGCGGCCACCTGCTCGGCGCCCGACTGGAGCACGTCTTCCATGGTGGCGTCGTCGCCCGAGGGCGACTTGCGCCGCAGGATGGAGAAAATGGTGCCGACGTTGATGTTCACGTCGATGTTGGACGAACCATCCAGCGGATCGAAGATGAGGATGTAGTCGCCCCGGGTGAGCTTTTCGGAAACGCGGATGATGTCGGCGTTTTCTTCAGAGCCCATGGCGCACAGCGCGCCGGAGCGCTCCATGCGGTAGATGAGCACGCGGTTGGCGAATTCGTCCAGCTTCTGCACGTTCTCACCCTGCACGTTGACCTCGCCGGTGCCGCCCAGAACATCCAGCAGGCCCGCCTTGTTCACGCTGCGGGCGATGATCTTGGCGGACAGGATGAGGTCGTTCAGCAGGGTGGTGAACTGGCCGGTGGCCGCAGGCGAACGCTTCTGGTGTTGCAGCAGGTGCTCGGTGACGGTGACCTCTGGCATGGAGTGCTCCTGGCGGAACCGCGCCAGTGCGGCGCGGTGTGGAAGTACCGGGCGCGGCCCGGCGGATGAGGGAAAGGCCAGAAACGGCGCGCGCCGGGGCGCACCGCCCGTCAGATGACGGAAACGGATACGCCCCGGCGCAACGCGAACCTTATCGGATGGCTTCTTCCTTGACCTTCTGATCGTCCGACGCCTGCGGCGCGGGCTTGGTCAGGATGCTGCCCTCGGATTCGTCAAGTTCGGGGTAGGCGGGCTGGATTTCGGTCACCGGCTCGTTGGGGGTGTTGGCAGAACCCAGGGCGGCGGCCTGCTTGAGGATGGCAAGCTGTTCAGGCTTTTCGGGAAAGCTGCCAGCCTCGGGCACGGCGAAGACCAGCGGCAGGTTGCCGAGGTAGCGCGACACCCAGTAGAACTCGCCATTGGCGTTGGCGACGGACCCGTAGACGTTCTTGTCGACCACGCTGCCCCAATCGGTGGAAGCGATGGGGGTGGCCTGCGCGTCGAAGCGACCGGGCCACATGACCTGGCCGGGTGCGGCGATCATCAGGTCCGCCGGGCGCGACGAATACGGCAGCAGTGCGCGGATGTCGAAATGGGCGATGACGAGGCCCCGGAAATCGGTCCCGGAGTACACAGGCACGCCCACGTACACCTCGGGGCCCATGGGGGTTTCCTGCACGTAGCTGCGCAGGGCGCGCATGTTCTGCTTGGCGTCTTCCTTCAGCAGCGGGGCGAAATCCAGCGGCTTCATGGACGCCTCGGGCTGCTGGGCCATGACGTTGCCTTCGCTGTCCACGGCGGCCAAGCCGCTGATCCACGGAAAACGCTGGAACATCTGCTTGGCCCAGGCGGTGTCGGGCCTGCGGTCGCTGTTTTCCAGCGCCCGCTCAAGGGCGCGCAACTGGATGTCGATCCCGGCGAACCCTTCGGCCAGGCGGGCTTCCGCGGGTGCCACCTCGCCCTTGTCCTCAAGGTCGAGCTTGGCGGGCGTATTCAGATATTCCCGGTAGTACCGGCGGGTGTCCTTCCAGTACCCCTTGGCCTCGTGCTTGCACCCCGTCGCCAGCAGCACGCCCAGCGCGAGCAGCAGACAGGCGGCCTTGTTGACTCGCTGCACTCTCTTTCTCCTGAATGGATCGTTGCGATCTGCGGCAGTCCGACTGGCGCGGGGCTTTCCCCGTCCCCCTCCGTCACGAAGGACGCGCACGGCTGCCGCGCGGTATCCCCGCGCGTGGGTTCGATACGAATGTCGTGCCCGCTATCCCTGGGCCCGCGCCTCCAGGCGCTCTGCCAGCGATTCGAGCATATGGATGAGCTTGTGCTTGCCCTGAAGGGGCTGCCCCTCGTCGGCCGTCTGCTGCCGCTGGCTTCCCTCCCCCGCGGACTTGAGGCGGTTGGTGAGTTCCTGGATCACGTCGGCGATGTCGGCGCGTTCTTCGTCGCTGCCCGATGCGGCCATCAGTTCCTCGTAGATGTCGAGGGCGCCGCGCAGGTCGCCCTGCTCGGCAAGCACCTGCGCCATGGAGCGGGTGCGCAGCGAAAAATGTTCCTCTTCCTCGTCCTGGCCATCGATGGCCTCGGGCGCGTCAGCCACATCCGCCGCGTCACCCGTACCGGTCGCCGCAGGTGCGATCCGCGCATCGGGCTTGTCGGCGGCGTATCCAACTGCGTGATCGGGCTCGTCCTGCATTTCGGGCATGGCCGAGATGGACGGCGCGGCCACATGCAGTGGCGCGGCGGCAGGGGCCGCAGGCATGGCAGCGGGTTCCGTGCCGTTGCCGCCCAGCATGGCCCGCAACCCGTGCTCGATGACGGAAGTCCACGACAGCGCACCCTGGGTGCCGGAACGGAACGAGGCCGCCAGAAAGGCCAGGGCCAGCGCGGTATCGCGGCCCTTGTCCCCTGCGGCCAGGCAGGCGCTCCAGGCATCCCAGAAGCCGGGATAGGCACCCAGCAGGCGGGCCAGCTTGCCCACTTCGCCGTCGCGCAGGTCGTCCCTGTGGCTTGAGTGCAGAAGTTCGATGAGGAAAAGGCGTGCTTCGATGAATTCGGGATGGCGGTCAAGCCCCTGGCGCAGGGTGGCTATGGCGTCATTGGGTTGGCCGTTTTCGGCCAGCAGGCGGGCGAGCGGAAAAAAGACCTTAGAACTCGGTTCGAGTTCAAGTACCTCTTGATACCACTCAATTTTTGCCTTCATCAGATCCGGCTCCCGGTGTGGCCGCTTCCGCCTGCGTCTCGGGGAAGATGTAGAGGATTTCGTTGTCCTTCACGAAGTTCAGCCGCTTGCGGATCATCTTTTCGACATATTTCCCGTCCGACTGCAAGAGCCGTATTTCGCGGCTCAGGGTCAGGTTGCGGGTGTCGAGGTCCTTCAGGCGGGCCTCCATGGCGGTGCACTGCTGCTTCAGCGTCTTGTACGCCACCATGCCCTGGTCGCTCCAGACAAGGCGATACAGCAGGACAACGTTAAGGGCCAGGGAAAGGCCGATGAGCAGGCGCCGCCAGAACATCTCGATCACTGCAACAGCCGGCGTAGCTCGCCGCGGCGTCGCATGGCGGAAACCGGCCCTTTCAGTTCTTCCAGAAAATTCGCGGTGGCGCGCTCTATCCGGCGCACATCGTCCTCGTCCAGCAGCACGGCGTCAAGCCGCTCCATGAACGACTTGAGCACGGTGAACTCCTGCATCAGTTCCCCCCCAAGCTCCAGCCGCTCCAGATCGGGCTCAAGCTCAAGGATGGTCTGCAGGCAGTTCTTCAACCTGCTGTGCAGTCCCTCGTGATCCTGCATGAATGCGTCTCCGGCCATGCGCCCCGCCTGTGCGGGCTAGGCCCGTCCGGCGCCTTCCTTGAGCCAGTTTCCGTAAAATGTATACAGGTAGTTGAAGCCTGAAAATACCGTGAGAAACAACGCGATGTAAAGCATAAACTGCCCTGCCGGGTTGGGGTCCAGCCCGAACCACGGGTAGTGCAGCATCAGCGGCACCAGCGCGAACATCTGCATGACGGTCTTCATCTTGCCGAACTTGTCGGCGGCGATGACCAGCCCTTCGTCGGCGGCCACGGCACGCAGGCCGGTGACCATCAGTTCCCGCGCAATGATCACGATGGCGATCCACCCGGCAATCCAGCCCAGTTCCACCAGCATGATCATCACCGAGCCGATGAGAATCTTGTCGGCCAGCGGATCAAGAAACTTGCCGAAGCTGGTCACCATGTTCGACCGCCGCGCGATGTGCCCGTCGATGATGTCGGTGACCGAGGCCAGCGCAAACAGCACCACGGCCGCCAGGCAGGTGATGCGGCCGGGGAACATCAGCAGCCCGACGATGGCGGGCACGATGAAGATGCGCGCCAGCGTGATGCGGTTGGCAAGGTTGAACATCCGCTGGAAAGGGCTTGGTTGCTGCGTCATGAGGGAGTTCCTAGCACACTTCGCCGCGCTGGCAAAGGGCGGATGGCTGTCGTGCCGTGCCTGGAATGTCGTGGCCCTGCGGGCGCGATGGCTGGCGCGGCAACTGGCGTGACAACTGGCGTGACAAGGGGTGCATTGGGGCCGGGGCGCGCGACTTCGCACGCACCGGCCCGGTCGCAATCATCAGGCGTGGGTGCTGGCCACGGCCTCCAGGCTGTTTTCGGAAGCGGCCGCGATGTTGTCGGCCAGTTCAAGAAAGCCCTGCTTGGCGCGCGAATCCTCTTCCAGCATCACCACGGGCACGCCCCGGTCGGCGGCCACCACGGTGGCCGGGTCCAGCGGCACGGCGCCAAGGAAGGTCAGCCCGTACTTTTCGGCCAGTTCGCGACCCCCGCCCTTCTTGAACAGCGAAATTTCGCCGCCGCAATGCGGACAGTACAGGCCGCTCATGTTCTCTACCACGCCGAGCACGTTGGCCTGGGCATACTGCAGGAAGTTGATGGCCTTGCGCACGTCGGCCAGCGAGATTTCCTGCGGGGTGGTCACCACCACGCACAGGGCGTCGGGGATGGTCTTGAGCACGGTCATGTGCTCATCGCCGGTGCCGGGCGGGGAATCGATGAGCAGAAAGTCCAGGTCGCCCCAGTTCACGTCGGAAACGAACTGGCGAATGGCCGCCGTTTTCTTGGGGCCGCGCCACAACACCGCCGTGTCGCGGTCCTTGAGCAGCGAATCCATGGAGATGACGAACAGGTTGTCGTTGTACTTCGCGGGATTCAGCAGGCCGCCGCGCTCGTCTGCCTCTATGCCTGCGCGCAGGCCCAGCAGGTTGGGCACGCTGGGACCGTGGATGTCCACGTCCAGGATGCCCACCTTGTAGCCGCGTGCGGCCAGGGCCGCCGCCGTGTTCACGGTGACGGAGCTTTTGCCCACCCCGCCCTTGCCGCTCATGATGAAGAGCTTGTATCTGATCCGCCCCAGCGTGGAGGAGATGATCTCGTCCTGAATGGCCATGCCGGCGCTGGGCTTGCCCGTTTCGGCCTTGTTCTTGGCCGAGGGGCAGGTGCTGCACGAGGACATATGATGCTCCTTGTCTGTGGCCGCCTGGCCGGTGGCGCGGCGGGCCATGGAATTGCGATGCGGCGGGGCTTGCCCGCCCCGGTAAGGTAATGAATCGCGCCGCCCCGTCAAGTAAAAGCGCTGGGGCAACAGGCCAAGACCACAGGCGGCGAGAGCAAAAGCACGCGGGCAGAACGCGCCGGGGCAGGACGCAATGCGCACGGGGCATTGATCCTGGGCCATCGCGGGGCTGTCAGTTCAGGAATTTGAGCGCCAAGAAGCCCAGCACGCCAAGTACCAGCGTGACAAGCAGCACGAGGTCGAACCGGCGTTCCAGAAAGTAGCGCACCCGTTCGCCGAACAGGTAGATGAGCCCGGCGATGACGAAAAAGCGTAGTCCCCTGCTGGCCACGGACGCCAGCAGGAAGGTGACGAAATCGACGCGGAAGGCCCCGGCGGTGAGCGTGCACAGCTTGTATGGCACGGGTGTAAGCCCGGCCACGGCCACCGCCCAGGCGCTGTAGGTGTCGTACCATTCCTTCACCGCGTGGTACTGCTCCTGCAACCCGTAAAAGCGCACGATGGGCATGCCCGCCACGTCCATGAAGAACATGCCCACGAAATACCCCGCAACACCGCCCGCCACGGATGCGGCAAGGCAGATGGCTGCCAGGCGCAAGGCTCGTTCGCGCGCGGCCAGGGCCATGGGAATCAGCAGCAGGTCCGGCGGCAGCGGAAAGAAGACCGATTCGGTGAACGAGACCAGCACCAGCATGCGCACGGCACCGCGCGATGCAGCAGCGGCCCACAGCCGGTCGAGAAGGCGGGAAAAAAGGCGCATGGCGGCGGGTGTTCCTTGCGGCGTCCGGACGGCACCGGGCAGGCGGTGTTCGGGCTATTTCGAACGGTACAGGGAGAGATTCATGTGCCTTTCGGGCGGTATCAGATCGTGCCAGAACTGCACGGGCGTGTGGCAGTGAGACCGCAGGCAGGGGTTGCCGCAGACGCGGCGTTTCCGGGCCTGTCCCCTGCCCTGCCCGGCTTGCAGTGTCCCCTCAGCCGCGCCAGCCGTGGGTGCCCACCAGGTCCACGAAGGCCACGCCGCCCTTGCTTTCGCGCACCACGCGCCCGCCCTGCTTGCGCACCACCACCAGTTCCTGCATGCGCTTGCTGGTCCCCACGGGGATGACCAGTATGCCGGGGTCGGCCAGTTGCTCGATGAGCGGCAGCGGCACTTCCGGCCCGCCCGCCGTGACCAGGATGCGGTCGTAGGGGGCGGCCTCGGGCCAGCCCAGGGTGCCGTCGTCCAGCTTCAGCCGTACCTTGCGGTACTTCAGCGTGCGCAACAGGTCGCGCGCGGCGGCGTGCAGTTCGCGGATGCGTTCCACCGTATACACGTCCAGCCCCATCTCTGCCAGCACCGCAGCCTGGTAGCCGGACCCCGTGCCTATTTCCAGCACCCGCAGGCCCGGTTGCGGCTCGATGATCTGCGACATGAGCGCCACGATGAACGGCTGCGAAATGGTCTGGCCGTGCCCGATGGGCAGGGGGTGGTCCTCATAGGCCTGGGCGCGCAGGGCTTCCTGCACGAACAGGTGGCGCGGCACGGAACGCATGGCCACGAGTACGGCAGGATCGGTGATGCCGCGCGTCTCGAGTTGCTGTTTCACCATGCGCTCACGGTTGCGCTTCATGTCGAGCATGCGCGGTCCTCTCTGGAGATGGGTGCCCTGCCGGGGCGTTGTCCCTGCGCGGTCGTGGCGGGCCATGCGCGACCGTGCCTCTTGGGCACATGGGGCACATCGGGCGCGCCGCTCCGGGCACCGGCCCCGACCGGCCTTTCGGCGGGGGGCGCCGAGGCAGGGGCCACGGCTGGCAAGTGCGTGTGCGGGCGAACGGCGAAGGGTGTACGAACGGACGGGACGGGCGTTGCGAGTCGCCTCGTCCATACGGTCCCGGCATGGTTTGGAAAACAGATTTTGCCCCCGGCGTCAATCATGGCGCGCGCGCCGCCCTTCCCGGTTACGGGCATTCGCCACTGCGCACGGCCTGCGGGGTGTCGCCTGCGCCGCCCAGGCTTGCTTGACTTATGCGCCGAGTGTGCGACACTTGGCGAAACACGCTTGCGGGGGAACCCATGCTCTACGTCGGCGACCTTATGTCCACCGGGCTCTTCACCCTGAAGAAAACCGATTCGCTCCGGGCGGCCCGCTCGCTGATGCAGCTGGCCCGCATCCGGCACATTCCCATCGTGGACGCCAAGGGCGACTTCCAGGGCCTGTTGACCCACCGCGATATCCTGTCCGCCACCATCTCGCGCTTCGCCGATGTGGACGAGGCGGTGCAGAACGAGATCGACTCTGGCATTCCGGTGGGAGAAATCATGCGCACCGACGTGGTACGCGTGCACCCCGACACCCTGCTGCGCGACGCCGCCGAACTGCTGCTGCACCACAAGTACGGGTGCCTGCCGGTAACCGAGGGCGACAGGCTGGTGGGCATCGTGACCGAGGCGGACTTCCTGAAGCTGACCATCAGCCTGCTGGACGCCGTGGAACACCCCTAGCAACAGGCCGCGCAACTGTTTGGACACGAGCCGCCCGGCTTTCAGGGCGGCTTTTCACTTGAAAGGATCAGGAGACATGACAGCAGCTAAGAATCTTTCCATCGTGATCGTCTTCGCGGCCCTGCTGGGGCTGCTCGGCATCGGCGGCTTCATGCTTTTCCAGGACATGGAAGGGCCGGAAGTCATCCTTACCCCGGACACGGGGCGCGCCTCGCCGCATCAGGACCTGACCCTGACCCTGCGCGACAAGAAGTCGGGCATCCGGTCCGTCACCGTCACGGTGAAAAAGAATTCGCATTCGCTGGTCGTGCTCGACAGCGCCTTCACCGATGGCCGCCGCGAACAGCGCGTGACCTTCAACCTGAAGGATGCGGGCCTGAAGGACGGCGCCTTCGACCTTGAAGTACGCTCGGCAGACACCTCGCTGGCCGGGTTCGGCAAGGGCAACACCACCACCAGGGTCTACCCCATGCGCCTGGACACCCAACCCCCGCGCGTTTCGGTGAAGAGCATGCCCCCTTACGTGCGACGT
This sequence comes from Nitratidesulfovibrio sp., assembly GCF_040373385.1. Lineage (NCBI taxonomy): Bacteria > Pseudomonadati > Thermodesulfobacteriota > Desulfovibrionia > Desulfovibrionales > Desulfovibrionaceae > Nitratidesulfovibrio > Nitratidesulfovibrio sp. The sequence continues at coordinate 633,768 of NZ_JBDXXH010000002.1, forward strand.
GGCGGCACCGGCTCCATCCTCTATTCGGTCAACGAAGACGTGGAACGCACCGGCGTGAAGGTGGGCGATCTGTACTTTCCGGGGTTCAAGCAGCCCAGCGGCGACTACCTGTGCTTCTTCGCCTTTCCGCACTTTCTCACCGTTGGCCAGTACGCCCCGGAAATCACCGCCGTGGACCTTTCCAGCAACGCCATGGCCAGCCGACTGGTCATTCGCCCGCTGGACAGAGTGTTCCGGCATGACAACATCAACATTTCCGAAAGCTTCCTGGCCAGCAAGATGCCAGAATTCGAACAGGACGTGCCCGGCGAGCTGAGCCCGCTTGAGCGCTTCCTGAAGGTGAACAACGAATTGCGCGCCTCCAACGAACAGAAACTGCTTGAAATCGGCAAGGACACCGCGCCTGCCATGCTCTGGCACGGGGCCTTCCTGCAACTGCCCAACTCGGCCACCCGTGCCGGATTTGCCGACAACCGCAGCTACCTGCACAACGGACAGAAGGTGGACAACCAGACCCACCTCGGCCTTGACTTCGCCTCGCTGGCCATGGCCGAAGTACCCGCTTCCAACAGCGGGCGCGTGGTCTTTGCCGGGCACCTTGGCATCTACGGCAACCTTGTGGTCATCGACCATGGCCTTGGCCTGCAAACCCTGTATTCGCACCTCAGCGAGATTTCGGCCAACGTGGGCCAGCAGGTGAAGAAGGGTGACATCATCGGCAAGACCGGCACCACCGGCATGGCGGGCGGCGACCACCTGCACTTCGGGGTGACCATCGGCGGGGTGCAGGTGCAACCGCTGGAATGGCTGGACCCGCACTGGATCGAGGACAACGTGACGGCACGCCTGAAATAGCGTCCGCCCTGCCCGGCCACGCAGCCTGGCGGATGGATGTACATTGCATGAAGGACGGGGAGCCCCATGGGCTCCCCGTTTTTCTTTGTGTTCCAGGCTGTTGGAATGGGTTCCCAGCCGAGCATGCTCTCTGGGGCGCGGCGAGAGAGGGCAAGCTTCATCCGTTACTTTAAGGCGGTGCTTCACCGTGCCCCCTTTTCCAGATGCTCCGGTCCCCCACCCTGCCCCCGTCCCGAGACTCGCCGCGACGTGATACACGGCAGCCCCAGCGTCGAGCCCCTGTCAGCCATACTGGCCACAACGTGGCAGGATGTTGGTCGAAGGCGCGCCCATCTCCGCCGCGTCGACCCCGTCACCCCTGTCGCGCTTGCTCACCAGCCGCGCCGTCTCTACCCGCCACGCAATGAAAAACGGGCGGCCCGAAGACCGCCCGTCTGTACATGCTTCAGCATACGTCCGGCATGCGTGCCGCATATGCTTCCATCAAAGGCATTCCGGCGTTGCCGCCCCCTCCATCATCCGGCGGCAGGGGCCGCAGGACACGCGGAGTTGGGCGCCGCATCGCATCGCCTTGCGTCTACCACTTCTTGGAGCGCTGTACCTCAAGGGCCTTGGCCTGTTCCTCGAAGCTGGCGAAACCGGCCTGGTGCAGCGCGTCGGAGACGGTGCTGGCCCAGTCCCAGGTGGCATAGATGACCGGCTTGTGGAAGGTGGCCCGGAACTGTTCCAACTCGGAGCGGTAGAACTTTTCCTTGGGGGTTTCCAGGCTTTCGCGCAGCAGTTCGTGCAGGCGGCGCAGTTCACCTTCGTACCAGTCCATCAGGTCTTCGGCCTGGGTGTACTTCTTGAGGATGTGGCCGTAGCCCTTTTCCTCCAGCAGTGCGCGCAGGTTGGCCAGGTGCTGGTTGCGCAGCCAGATGCCCAGTTCCGAGGTGGGGATGTTTTCGGCCTCCACCTCGGCCATGTCCAGCTTGGTCTGATAGTAGGTGTCGGGCACCACCGAGGCGGACACGATGCCCGCGATGGTCACCAGACCGCGCAGTATCTTGCTGTTGGACACGCCCTGACCGCAGAAGCCCACCTTGCGGGCGCACTTCTGGCCGGTGAAGATGGTGACCAGGATGGCCCAGACCACGGCGGGGTCTTCCTCGTCATAGATGTGGCCGAGGCGCGCGTTGTCGCGGTCGGTGGCCAGCACCATCTGGGTCATGTCGTTGGAGCCGATGGAGAAACCGTCGAACTCCTCAATGAACTGCTTGGCCAGCACGGCGTTGGACGGAATTTCCGACATCTGGATCATCTTCAGCCCGTCAACGCCGCTCTTAACCTTGTGTACCTGTTCGAGGTAACGGCGCATGGAGCGCGCTTCTTCCAGGGTGCGCACGAAGGGCAGCATGAGTTGCAGGTTGCACCCGCCGTACACGCCGCGCGCCAGCTTGAAGGCCTCTATTTCCCAGTCGTGCAGGTTGCGCGACACCCCGCGGAAGCCCAGCATGGGGTTGTCTTCGATCTGCTCGAACAGGTTGCCGCCCAGCAGGTTGCGGTACTCGTTCGACTTGAAGTCGGTGGTGCGGTAGACGATGTCCTTGCCGTAGAAGGCCATGGCGAACAGGGCCAGGCCCTGCGACAGGGTCTGGACGTAGTGCTCCTTGCCGGTGCGGAACCCGCGCGAACGGATCAGGGCGCGGATCTTGTCCGGCACGGCGCGGATGTCGTCCATTTCCTTTTGCAGGCCGCTGCGCAGCCCCACCTCGTGGCGCAGGCGGGCAATCTTGGCCAGCGCGTCCTGCACGGCGGGAATGTCTTCCACGCGTTCAACCTGGGCGCGGATGTTGGCTTCGATTTCGGCGCGGCGCTTCACCGTGTCGGGGTCGATGCCGTTCAGCATGGCCAACTGGTCGTCGTAGCCCATGACCACGCGCACGTGGTCCTCGAGGTCGATGGACGTCTTCAGGATGTCGATGCGGCGGGTGGCCAGCTCCACATGCTCGTCCAGCTTGTGGTCAAGCTCGCGCATCTTGCGGTGCATCACCAGCACCTGCTCGGTGCCGCGCAGGTTCTCGCGCGAGGCCAGGGCCTCGATTTCCGCCGACAGGCCGGTGATGTGGCCCACGTACTCGCGCAGCTTCATGTCGATGGCGATGAGCCCGGCGGCCAGCTGCTCGCGCAGGATCTTGGACAGGCGGGAATCCAGTTCACGCAGCTTGGCGTGCACCGCGTGGTCCAGTTCGCCGCTGTCGAAGGCTTCCAGCGCCTGCGGATGCACGCCGATGTTGCCCAGCATGAATTCCGCGCGCAGCAGGCCCACCTCGAAGTCTTCCACCTCGCGCAGGCGCGAGAGGAACATGGCCTGGCCCACGTCGGCCAGGATCAGGCCGACCTTGGTCTTGGTGGGGGGCAGCTTGGACAGGTCCATCTCGCCGCCCACTTCGCGCAGGGGCAGCATGCCCCGGTACACCCGGCCCCGGGTGCCGTCCACGGTCACTTCCTGGCCGTCCAGGGCGCGCAGGATTTCCAGGCGCTGGATGCCGATGACGGCGGGGATGCCGAGTTCGCGCGAGGTGATGGCGGCGTGGCTGGTGTCGCCGCCCACGTCGGCAAGGATGGCGGCGGCCACGCGCATGCCGGGCACCATGTCGGGGTCGGTGCGGTCGGCGGCGAGAATGTCGCCCTTGTTGATCTTGTTCAGTTCCAGCGCCGAACGCAGGAACTTCACCCTGCCCTGCCCGGCCCCGCGCGACGCGCCGTTGCCTTCCAGCAGCACCTCGGCCTGGGTGGCCGCCTTCGGGTCCACCTCGCGGCGGCGCATGAAGATGGTGTGCGGGTGCTTTTCCAGCTCTTCGTTCCAGCGGGTTTCGGGGCGGGCCTGCACGAACCACAGCCGGTCGGCCGAGTCGATGCAGAATTCGGTGTCCATGATCATGTCGCCATAGGCGCGGCTGATGGCGCGCACGCCCTTGGCCACCTGTTCGGCCTGGGCCAGCGAAAGCGACCAGCGATACGCCTCGATCTCGGGCACGGAAACCTTCTTGGTGCCGCCCTTCTCGTCGTAGACGATCTTCTTGTCCTTGCAGCCCATCTGGCGGATGACCACCTCGGGCCCGTCGTCACGCTGGAAGACGTAGAACTTGTCGGGGGTGACCATGCCGCCCACCACGGCCTCGCCAAGGCCGTAGCTGGCGTCCATGCCCACCAAGTCCTTGCGCACGGTGCCCCGGCAGCCGGTGGCGGTGTCCGCGCTGAAGGCGGTGCCCGAAATGACCGGGTTGATCATGCGCATGATGCACACCGAGAGCGAGGTGTTCTCGATGGCCCATTCCTGCTTGGCCTTGATGGCGATGGATTCGTCGCCGGTGGCCTCGGCGCGGGCCTGGGCGTCCAGGATCGCCTCGCGGCGGTAGGTCATGGAGCGCAGGTTGTAGGCCGACGCGCAGTCCCAGTGATAGGCGGCGGACACGCGGCTTTCGCCCACGATGTTCAGGTAGGTGTCCTGCAACCCGGCAAAGGCCTTCTTGCGCGAGTCTTCACCGGCGGCGGAGGATCGCACGGCCACGGGCACGTCTTCGGCGCCCGCTTCCTTGCAGATGGAGCGGTAGGCGTCGCGAACGCATTCGTCAACGGTCTTGGGCAGTTCCACGCACAAAATGCCCGCCTGCACCAGCACCGAGCGCTTGCGCAACTGGTCGATGCCTTCCGGCGAAGTGGCAAAGCCTTCCACCACGTTGTTGACGAAGGTGCGCAGCTTGATCTGGGTTTCATCCGGCTTGGCGGAAGCCTGGGCACGGATTTCCTTGGCCAGGTTGCGAACGAACTTCTGCAGGAACTCCGAGTCCTTGTTGATCTCGGGGTCGTTCCAGTCGATGCGGTTGTATTCCTTGTCCACGGTGGCGCGGACGAGCGATGCGTTGACCCTGGTTTCGTCGAGCAGCATGTGGAATGCCTGCGACGAGATGGCGCGGAACTCGGGTGCGCGGATTCCTTCCACCTGGCTGATGATGGCGGTGTTGTAGTTCTTGCCGCCTACCAGCAGTTCGGCATCGTCGCCGATGCGCACGATGTCGGCGCCGGTCAGCACCAGCTTCTTGGTGAGTTCGGAAATATCGGCGCCAGCCTTGGCGGCCTTGGCCGCAGGCTTTTCAACCGGAGTTTTGCCCATTCGTGAATCCTCCTGTGGGGGATAGAAACGCTTGCCTGAAGGTCCGATACCCGAAAACGACGGTCTTGTCCCACGCGCGCGGGGCGTGGCGTGGTCAACCGGTGGGTATCATGCAGGGGGCTGGCATGGGGTGCCGGTCTCCTTATGGGGGGTTCTCGCATCGTCGCCCGCAGCCCGTGCAAGCCGGGCCGGGCGGTGCCTGGTACAGCCGAAAGATGTTTCCGCGCGCGGCCCGCAGGGGTGCCGGGGCCGCGCGCGGAGTGTCTGATTACGGATTGAGCGGTTCGCCGCAGTACGGGCAGAAGTCGATGCCTTCCATGGTGATGGGCCGCGAGCACCCCGCGTTGGGGCAGGTGCGCGGGATGGGCCCAAGCTCCACGATCAGCTCGCCCTCGCGGACGGGCATCATCTGCTTGCTTTCGCGGTAGTCGGCGGTCTTCAGCACGCGCTTGACCATGCCGGCAACCGGGGCCAGCACAGCCTTTTCCTGCTTCATGATGGAGATGTTGAACAGCTCCTCGCCCTGCTTCACCACGTCGCCGGGGTGCACGTACATCACCCACAGGTCGCCGTTGCTGGGCGCGGCCACGTGCATGGGGTTGGACGGATCGGCCTTTTCCGAGCCCTTGCCGTCGGCAATGGCAGCCTTGGCCACCTGCACCTCGCAGCTCATGAACTCGGAATCGAGCACGTAGCGCACCACGCTCATGCCCGCCTCGTTGGGGCGAGAGATGCTGAGCAGCGAGAGATGGTGCGGCTTGCCGTTGGAATCGACGAAGTTCAGGTCCTCGCCGGGGGCCACGCCCTCGAACCACACATCCAGCGGCAGGTTGTTGGGGTTGCCGAAGCGGGCCCGCAACTGGATGGTCTTGATGGCATCGCCGGGGTGGTTCAGGTACAGGACGAACTCTTCTTCCGTGGGCTTGCGGCGCATGATGTCGACGTAGCCGCGCTCTTCCGCCGCCATGTCCACGTCGGTCAGCGAATCAAGGGGCGATGCCTCGGTGCGCGAGGCGATGGCCTTCTTCCATTCGTTGCCGAAGGCGCTTTCGTACACCCAGTCCGCCGGAAAGCCGAGGGGCAGCTTGCCGAAGCGGCCCAGCAGCAGGTTGCGGAAGGCGTCGTTGCAATCCTGGTAGATGGACAGGCGGGCCTTGCGCATTTCTGCGGTCAGGTCGGCCTCGTTGTGCCGGGCCACGTGGTCCAGCACTTCCAGCAGGTAGCGCACTTCTTCTTCGCCACCGCGCTTGTAGGCGTTGGTCACGGCCAGGAAGGCGGTGTTCCAGGTCACCTGCGAGCCGGGCGTCACGTCGTGGTAGCGCACGATCTTGCGGGTACCCGCCAGGAACTTGAGCATGTACGGCAGAAGGTGGATGTACCCCTGCTTCATGGCCCCTTCCTGCGACGACGAGGTGGCCCCGCCGGGCATGGCGTGCTCGACCACGTCGTGGTCGATGCCCTGGAAGTACGGCGCGCAGTAACGGTCGTAGTACGGCATGATCTGCTTGAGCACGAAGTTGCAGTCGCGGATCATGTTCTTGTTCAGATTGGTCGCGAGGCCAAGCTCGTCCTCGATGTAGGCGGCCGTGGCCAGCACGTCGCCCTGCCCGTACGAGCGCACGGAGGCGCCAAGGGCCACGTCCACGATATGCGCGCCCGCCTTGGCGGCGGCACCCACCGAAGGCACGAACAGGCCGTCGGTGTAATGGCGGTGGTAGTGCAGCACCAGCGAGGGCCAGCGCTTGCGCAGGGCAGAGACCAGGGCGGTCATGAACCGGGGCGGGCACATGCCCGCCATGTCCTTGAGGCCGAGGATGATCATCTTCGCGGCCTGGTCGGGACCGACCCCGGCCACGCTGCCCACCATGCGCATCACTTCCTCGGTGACGCCAAGGTAGTGGTCCACGTCGAAGCCCTTGGCCCACGAAAGCGACAGTGCCGGTTCGAAGACCACGTCGGTGCGGTTCAGCGCAACTTCGGCGAAGGGCCGCATGTTCTCGATGTGGTTCAGGAAGTCGAAGCAGCGGATGATGTGGTGGGTATCGCACACCATCTCGCCGGTCATGCGCATGAGGTTCTTCGGCTGCGGCTTGTACCCCAGCACGTTGGTGGAGCGGATCAGGATCTGCTTCAGCGTCTTGGGCGCGAAGCGGTTCCATTCCTTCGCTTCCGAGAAGGGGTAGGTCATGTTGGCCATGAGCGCCACGTGGAAGTGGGCGCCGCCGCCGTTCTCGATGGAGAAGAACCCGCAGTTGTCGAGGTACGGTCCGATCAGCGCGTCTTCCGCCAGGCGGAAGCGGTTGCCGCTGTTCGACTGGGTCATGTCGCGGGGGGTGGTGTCGGTGAAGTGCACGTGGCCCGCATCGCGCAGGTAGTCGAGCAGCGCGGTGCGGTCGCCGGTGGGATACGGCGAGGGCGCGCGGCGCACGGCACCGGGGATGGGCGGCAGCACCGGCTCGAAGCGGGGCATGCGCGGGGTTTCGCGGGTGCGGTATTCACCCAGCTGCACGTAGGGGTTGTAGCCCTTGGCCGAAACCTCGGCCACCAGCCGGGCCAGGCGTTCCGCCTCGGGGGCGAGGTCGGAGTAGCACATCAGTTCCGGCGTGTTGGCGATGAAGTTGGTGTCCAGGTCGCCCGCGCGGAACTTGGGGTGCTTCAGCACCTGCTTGTAGAACGGGATGGTGGTCTTGATGCCGCCGATGACGTACTCGCCAAGGCAGCGCTCCATGATCCCGAGCACCTTTTCCCAGCCCTGCCCGTAGGCGATGAGCAGGGAACCCGCCGAGTCGTAGTTGGACGGAAACTCGTAGCCCGCGCACATGTTCGAGTCCAGGCGCACGCCGGGGCCGCCGGGCGACACGTAGCGGCTGACCAGGCCCGAGTTGGGGGCGAAATGGTTCTGCGGGTCTTCGCAGTTGATGCGCACCTGCATGGCCACGTGCTGCGGCGTGGTGTTTTCCTGGGTGAAACGCAGCTTGGCGCCGAAGGCCACGGCGATCTGCTCTTCCACCAGGTCGATGCCGTACCGGCATTCGGTGATGCCGTGCTCCACCTGGAGGCGGGTGTTCACCTCGATCAGGTACGGCGTGCCGTCGGCGGTGACCAGGAATTCCACGGTGCACAGCGAATGGTAGCCCACCTCGCGCACCAGCATGCGCGAGTATTCCTTCAGCCGTTCGCGCAGTTCCGGGGTGATGCCCGACCACGGCGACGGCGTGATCTCGATGAGCTTCTGGTGGTTGCGCTGCACGGTACAGTCGCGTTCGTCAAAGGCGAACACGTTGCCGTACATGTCGGCGATGACCTGTATTTCGATGTGGCGCACCGAGGGCAGGTACTTTTCCACGTACAGGCGCGGGTTGCCGAACGAGGCCTGGGCCATGGTGGACGCCTTCATGAAGGCGTCGGAAAGTTCTTCCGCGCGGTGGATGGCGAAGATGCCCCGGCCCCCGCCCCCGCCTTCAGCCTTCAGCATGACCGGCAGGCCGATCTCGTCGATGATGGTGCGCGCGGTGGGAATGTCCACGGCTCCTTCGGAACCGGGAACAACGGGGATGTCGAGCTTCTTCGCCAGCTTGCGGACCTGCACCTTGTTGCCCAGCAGGTTCATGGCCTCTGCGGTGGACCCGATGAAGGTCAGCCCGGCGGCCTTGCATTTGGCGGGGAAGCGTTCGTCTTCGGAAGCGAAGCCCCATCCGGGATGGATGGCGACCATGTCGCGCTGTTTGGCCAGCGCGATGATGTGGTCGATGTCCAGATACGCTCTGGGGTCGGAACCCAGCAGCAGGAGCTCCTGCGCTGCGGAGGCGGCCGGAGAGGTCTTGTCGATGTCGGTGGCGGTCATCACGGCCACGGCATCGAAGCGTTCACGGATGGAACGGCAGATACGGCGGGCCGGGATGCCCCGGTTGGCCACCAGAATCGCCTTGCCCCTCACCTCTTCCAACACCTGCTCGAAGGTCTTGATGCCCATCTAATCCTCGGTATCCTGGCTGTCCGGCCCGCAACGGGCGACCGGAATTGACGTGCGCGCATGCGCGGGGCGCATGGAATACGGATCACGAAGGTATGGGCGTGATGCTGCCGGAGCGGAGTATGTGTTCCCTGCCCGAAATGACAATCCGCAGGCCCCCCTGCGGTTCGAGTCCAAGAATCCTGCCCGGACAGTCACCCACTTCGCCACCGTGAACCACAACCCCACGGCCTACCCAGGCAAGATGCTTTTCCGCGCACGATACGAAATCGGCCCCACCGGCGCGTAGAACTTGCGCTTCATAGCAGAAACGTGAATCTTCCACAAGATGGCGCCACAGCGTCAGCGGCGTGGCGGAAATGTCGCAACCGGCAAGACTGGCGGCAGGCACCGCCCAGCCCTGGCGCAGGGCCTGGGGCGGCGGCGCCGACACCACGTTGATGCCGATGCCCGCCAGCACCACCCCGCGTTTTTCCTCCAGCAGCATGCCGCCCACCTTGGCATCGCCCAGCAACAGGTCGTTGGGCCACTTGAGCCGTACGGGCACGCCCAGTGCGTTGAAGGCTTCCGCGAACAGGCAGCCCAGGGCGATGGACGCCGTCTCGGTTGCGAACACCCCGGCGGCGGGCAGGCGCAGGGCCGCGTAGATGTTGCCGGGCGGCGATTCCCACGGGCGGCGCAACTGGCCACGCCCGGCCCGTTGCGATACGGCCAGCACGGTCCCCCATTCCGGCAGGGCCCCGGCGGCGGCCAGGGCATGGGCCACGTCCAGACTGGAGGTGCACGGCCCGCACACTATGACCGGCGGGGAGACGGCCCCGGCGGGAGAAGGCACTGGTGCGGCACCGGGCTGCCGGGGGGCGTCGTGGTCCGCGACAGCGCGGGGTTCCGGCGATGCGGAGGATTCGGTTGCTGCCAGTGCGCCGGGCCGCGCCGCCAGCATGGACACGCCGCCCATGGTCACCGGGTCAAAATGGTTGCAGGCGGCCAGGTCTTCGCCCCAGCCGGGCAGGCCAGGCAGGGTTTCGGGCGGCAACGGGTCGGCCATCCATTGCGGCTCGGCATCCGATGTGTTGGCCGATGCCCAGCCGGACGACGGCACGGCCAGTCCCTCGTGCAACAAATGCGCAACGGGCGCGCCCTCCCCCATCGTGCAGGCGGAAATTTCGCAAACGTTGCTGCCGTTGCAGGGAACCATGGCGCCTCCTGGGCACATCAGGCGAAGGGTGGAGTGCGGGTCCGGGGGTGTCGCGGGCTTGCCATTTGCAGCCCTGGACGCATTTTCGCCGGAAAGGAAATGGGGTAGGCTGCCCCCATGAAGACGTATCTCGTGGGCGGAGCCGTGCGCGACCTGCTGCTGGGCAGAACGATACACGACCACGACGTGGCCTTCGAAGGCGACGCGGTGTGTTTTGTACGGCAGAACCCCGGTGCCCGCAAGGTTGGCCGCGACGTGGACGTGTACCTTCTGGACGGCGTGGAACACATGCCCCTGCGCGGCACGCTGGACGAAGACCTGGCCGCCCGCGATTTCACCTTCAATGCCCTGGCGCTGACCGAATCAGGCATGGTGCACGCCCACCCCCAGGCGCTGGGCGACCTTGCGGACCGCGTGCTGCGCCCGGCATCGCCCACGTCGCTGGCCGACAGCCCGGTGCGGGCCTTTCGCGCCGCGCGTTTCGCCGCGCAATTTCCAGACTTTACGGTGCATGCGGACACACTGGCCCAGATGCGCGCCGTGGCCGCCAGCGGCATGCTGGCCGCCCTGCCCGCCGAGCAGGTATGCCGCGAAACCCTGAAGGCGCTGGCCGCGCCCTGCCCCGGTCGCTACCTGAAGGTGCTGCACGCGGGCGGCTGCCTGTCGCCGTGGTTCGCCGAACTGGCCGGGGCCAATGCGGTTCCGGCCGGGCCCCCGCGCTACCACGCCGGATCGGTGCTGGACCACGTGGCGCGGGTCATGGACATGGCCGCCGTGCTGACCGGGCATGCATCCCGGACCGGGAATGACGCGCCATTGCCATCCCCGGCGGATTCCTCCACGGGGAACGGCACGGGCACGCATTCCCGCCCCACGGTGCCGCAACCGGAACTGGTGACATGGATGGCCCTGTGCCATGACCTCGGCAAGGCGACAACGGCGGCGGACGTGTTGCCGCACCATTACGGCCACGAGGATCGCGGCGCGCCACTGGCGCGGGCGCTGGGCACCCGCCTGGCCATGCCCACCCGGTACATCGAGGCGGGCGACGCGGCTGCCCGGCTGCACATGCGCCTGGCCCGGCATGCGGAACTGCGCCCCGGCACGCGCGTGGATCTGCTGCTGGAGTTGCACACGCGCGCATTGCTGCCCGCCATGCGGCTGCTGGTGCTGGCCGACGGCACCGGCAAGGGCATGGGCACCGGCCCCGACTGCGCGCTGCGGCAGCCGGAGAATGCATCCCCGGCTGCACGCGGGCGCGCGGCTGCCGTTTCCGCGTCGGAATCACCGTCCGCCCCGGGCGCTGATGATCCCCTCGCCCCGTACGAGCCGCCCCGCATTCCGGAGGTCTGCCTGAACCGACTGGAGATGCTGCGCCAGCGCACCGAGGCCGAACTTGCCGTGCTGCTGGCCGTGAAGCTGCCGCCGGAACTGCGCAACAAGGGTGCCGCCTCTGGCGCGCGCCTGCGTGAACTGCGCAGCATGGCCCTTGCCCGGTTTGATGAGCGAACCGGCAGCGTGGCCGACGAACCGGCGCCTTGACCAGCGAACAAGACTGATTGCCTGCCCCGGCGGCGGGTGCCCTTCCCTGTCGCACAGGACGCTGCCGCATCCGCCCGCAATGGCCCGGAAGCACCCCGCCTGCCCGTCATTCCTGTATGTGGCCTGCATGTCGGGCCTGCATGGCAGGCAAGGATCGGGACTATCGCCCCTCTCCCACCCCGCAAACGCAAAAGGCCCGGCGACATATGCCGCCGGGCCCCAATATGCGTCGGTTGGACGAGCGCTTCGATTAGCCCTTGAAGGCCTTTTCGAAGTTGGGCACGACCTGCTTCTTGCGGCTCATCACGCCGTCAAGCCACACCGACTTGCCTTCGGGCTTCACGCCGAAGGCCTTTTCGACCATGGAGGCGTCGTCCGAAACGATCAGCATTTCGGAACCTTCCTTCATGATGTCGGTCAGCAGCAGGAACACCGAGTGACGGCCTTCGCCCTTCACCTTGGTGATTTCTTCGTACAGACCGGCCTTCACGGGCTCGAGGATGGACAGGTCCACCACTTCCAGCTGGCCGATGCCGACCTTCTTGCCGCCCATGTCGAAGTCCTTGTAGTCGCGGAAGACCAGGTCCTTCATGGACGCGCCTTCAACGGCAGACTTCACCTTGAACATTTCCATGCCCAGGGCCATCACGTCGGCCACGCCCGCGATCTTGGCAAGGGCTTCGACGGCCTTCTTGTCTTCGGGGGTGCAGGTGACGGACTTGAACATGACGGTGTCGGACAGGATGGCGCACAGCAGGCCGCCGGCGATGGCCTTGGGCACCTCGATGCCGTAGTAGTCGTACATCGCCTTGATGACGGTACAGGAACAGCCCACCGGCCACACCCACATTTCCAGCGGGTTGGAGGTGGTCACGTCGCCCAGCTTGTGGTGGTCGACCACGCCGAGCAGTTCGGCGTCGGACAGGTCGGCGGGCAGCTGCGCACGCTCGGTGGTGTCGACCAGGATGACCTTCTGGCCAGCCACGGAGGTCACCACTTCGGGGGCCTTCAGGCCGAACTTGCCGAGGACGAAGTCGGTTTCAGGGGTGCAGGCGCCCTGCGCGACGGGCTTGGCTTCGATGCCGCGCTTGGTCATCAGGTCGGCAACGCCGATGGCGGCGATGATGGAGTCGGTATCGGGGTTCATGTGACCAAGGACAAGAGCTGCCATGTCGGTTTTCCTCCGTTGCATGTGGCATTGGGGTTTGGTGCTGCGAGTAGCTCGCATGCTGCTGCGAAATTGTTTGTGCCAAATAGCACAAACATTCCCGGCTGCCAAGTACCCCCGGCACCCGCACGGTCAATTTCCGGTGACGAATGCGAATCAGATGAACGAAGCTGCCGACGCGGCCAGCAAGGCCAGCGCGAAGGCCACATAGGCCCGGCGCAGGCGCAGCGCCAGCATGCCGCCCATGGCGCCCACGAACCACACATGGCCCCAGGCTATGCCGGGAACAGCCGGAAGGTGCCCGATATAGTTGGACATGAGTTCGATAGTTCCCACAAGCACAAGCAGGCACACGCAAAACAGGCCAAGGTTCAGCGCGAACAGCTCGCCCAGCGAACGCACCATGATGCGCCACAGGGGCGAATCGCCCTTGCCGGGGTGCTCGGCCACCCTGCCCCAGTGCAGAAGGTCGGTGTACTGCTGGTTGCGCCAGCGGCGGTGCAGGTATTCCACGTGCGCACCGGCAAGGGCGGCGGGCAGCGCGAGCAGCATGGGAATGGCAAGCTGACCGGCGGATTCAAGGCCGAAGTGCCCGGCCACGCTCAGGGCCAGCAGCAGCGAAATGATGGAGTTGGGGGGGATGTAGGTACCGGCGGGAAACAGGTCGAGCCAGAACAGCTCGAGAAAGATGGCGATGTGCATGGAAAGCCCCCACTCGCCGGTCATGACGGCCCACAAGAAGCCGATGGCGAGCGGGCGTTCCAGAAAGCCCAGATTCAGCGCGAAACGCAGCAGCGAAAAAACGGCAAAAAAAAAGCGATGGGCAGCGCCAGGGTGAGCACGGGCAGGAATTCCGTCATGACCACCCCTTTATCTGCACCGGGTCGTTGGGTACGCAGCGAAAATCCAGGGACACGGAGTGGCGGCTGAAGAAACGCAGGCAGGCCTCGTCGTCGTCGGAAACGGAAACATGGGCGCACAGCTGCTTTTTGCCGGGGGTGTAGTGCAGGTTGCCGACGTTCAGGGTGCCCATGCCCACTCCGGTATCGAAGGCGCGGCGGGCGTCTGCGCACGTGGCGAAGAGCACGAGCGTGTCGTGCCCGTCGTCGGTGCGCCCGGTACAGTACTGGGCCAGGGCGTCCACCCGGACGAAGTGCACCTCTACCCGACCGGGGATGGCCAGTGAAACGATCTGCTGTTGCAGGTCGTCGGCGGCCAGCGCGTCGTTGGCCACCAGAAGGCGTCGTGCCCCGGTGTAGGGCAGCCACGCCTCGATGATCTGGCCGTGCACCAGGCGGTTGTCGATGCGGAACCAGAGCATGGCCCTACCCGTTCTTGACCCGGCTGCGCAGCAGTTCGCCTGCCGCCACGATACCCTTGGTGCCGGCGTCACGCGCATCGCGCGAGAGAGCGGCCAGGTCGCCATCCCGCCCGGCGAACACCTTGAGCAGCATGGGCAGGTTGACGCCGGTCAGCACTTCCACGTTGCCCTTGCCCAGCAGGGCCAGGCTGAGGTTGGTGGGGGTGCCGCCGAACATGTCGGTAAGGATCATCACCCCGCGCCCGGTATCCAGACGCTTCACCGCCTCGTTCAGGCGTTTCACCGTCTCATCCACTTCCAGCGAGACGTCCACGCTGATGGAGGCGCAATCCTGCACCGGGCCAAGGATGAATTCGGCGGCGCGCAGCAGCGCCGCGCCGTAGTCGGCGTGGGTCACCAGAATCACGCCGATGCGCGGTTCTGCGGCGGCCTGCCCGTCTCCGGGTTGGCCGACCTTGCTCGGGCCGCCCTGGCCTTGGCCCTTGCGGGGCTGCCCTGCTTGATGCTGTTCGGTGGTGGACATGCTGTTGCGTTCAGGCCGTGCCTGATGTGGTTGGGGCAAGGTGAGGACGGCATGCCGTCCGGCGAAGCCCGTGGCAGCGCCCTGTCAACATGACGCGGGCCGGATACGGGCGGATATGGCTCCCACGGGCGACCATAGGCCATCACGGGCAGCCACGGCAGAACCGTCAGAATCGTCAGAATCGGGCGAACCCGCCACGAAAAACCGGTGGCGGTGCCACTTCGATGACCACACCGGCACCGGATACCAGGCAGACTGACCTTATGCGAACCGATGCGACCCTACTCGACCCGATGAGCCCCGCTGAGCCTGAACGCGGCTGATGCCCTCCGGTCCGGTCGGTCAGCCCAGTTCCATGTGGCGGTGCTCCATGGATACGGCATAATCAGATTTTTTCAAGGCACGAAGCAGGGCCTCTGCCACCGAGACAGAGCGGTGCCGCCCCCCGGTGCACCCGATGGCGATGGTCAGGCGGTATCGCCCTTCCGCCTCGTACTGGGGCAGCAGAAAGTGCAAAAAGTCCAGAAGTTTCGCCAGAAAGACATCGCCGTGGCCCGCTTCCAGCACGTATTTGGCCACCGGCTCGTCCAGGCCGGACAAGGGGCGCAAATCGGGCACGAAATAGGGGTTGGGCAGAAAGCGCAGGTCGAACACCAGGTCCGCGTCGGCGGGCACGCCGTACTTGAACCCGAAGGTGACGACGTTGATGCGCAGCGAGCGGATGCGTCCCTGGATGGAACTCCACTTCTTCTGGATGACCCGGCGCAGGTCGTGGATGGAATAGCTGGAGGTGTCCACCACGAAGTCGGCGGTTTCGCGCACCGGGGCAAGGCGCAGCCGCTCCTGATCAAGGGCCTGTTCCAGCCCCATGCCTTCGCTTTCCAGCGGGTGCGGGCGGCGGGTGGTGGCATAGCGCCGGTTTAGTACTGCGGGGTTGGCCTCTATGAACACCACGGCCGGGCGCACGCCCATGCCCTGCAAGCGTTCCAGGGTTTTTTCCAGATTGCGGACGAAGTTGCTTTCGCGCAGGTCCATGCCCAGCACCAACCCCTGATAGTGGGCCAGCGCCTCCCGGTTCAGGATGGTGACCATCTGCGGGGCAAGGGATGCGGGCAGGCCGTCCACCGTGAAGTAGCGCAGGTCTTCCAGCACGTTGAGTACCGTGCTCTTGCCCGCGCCGGACAACCCGGTGACGATGATGACGGGAAAGTTGGCGGTGACCACGGGGCTTCCCGCATCCGCAGCCTTGACGGGGGTGCCGGACGCGGCGCCGGAGGCTGTACCAGGTACGGCGACAGACGCCGCCGGAGCGGGGGGCGTATCGGACGGCGTGGCCTTTGTGGGCATGGCGGACTCCTCGGACGGCCCGTGCCGGGTGCCGTTTCAGGGGCGCGATGGGTGCGCGACAACTGCGAGTGGGAGGTGCGCGGTACGGTCAGGCAGTGGGGCGGTGGCCCCGCCCTGCTCCGTCGCTCCGGACCTGCCGCGCGTCAGGTGGTGCGCGTCACGTCGTACGCATGAGGGCCGTGAAGGCCTCGCCGTCCTGCGCGTCGATCATGGCGCGGCGGAACTGCGGATCCTTCAGCAGGCGGGAGATGTGGGCCAGGATGCGCAAATGCATGCCCGCCACCTGTTCCGGTGCCAGTACCAGGAAAAAGAGGTGACAGGGTTTCATGTCCAGCGCGTCGAAGTCGATGCCCGGCACGCTGCGCCCCACGGCCACCACGATGTCGTTGATGTTCACCAGCTTGCCGTGGGGTATGGCCACCCCGTCGCCGATGCCGGTGGTGCCCAGCGACTCGCGGTCCTGCAACACGCCCAGCGCAACGGCGGCATCCACTTCGGGATGCCGCCGCACCACGGCCTGCACGAGTTCCGCCAGCACCTCTTTCTTGGTGCTGGCGGAGAGCTCGGACAGGATCAGATCATCTTGAAGATACTCCGAAAGCCTCATGTATGGTGCCTAGACGACCGGATCGATAAGGCCGAAATCGCCGTTGCGACGCCGGTAGATGATGTTGACGCGTTCCACTTCGGCGTTCAGGAACACCAGGAACTCGTTGTCGCCCTGGTCAAGCTGCATGGCTGCCTCGTCCACGTGCATGGGCTTGGGGGCGAAGTGGTCGGTACCGGTGATGGTTCGCTCCTCGCCTTCGCCCACGGTGCCGAAGGTGAACACGTCAATGCCCTTGCCCAGCTTGCCCAACTTGTCGGACTGGACGGAACGGCGGCGGTCCTTCAGCTTTTCCATCTGCTTGCGCAGCTGGGATTCCAGCTTTTCCAGCACCAGGTCGATGGTGGCGTACATGTCTTCGGACTGTTCGACGGCGGAGAAGGTAAAGCCGTCGCCAGCCATCTGCACTTCCGCCTTGTGACGGAACTTGTCGACGGAAAGGTTCACCTGCATTTCCAGGGCGGATTTGCCGACGAACCGGCCAAGCTTTTCAAGACGACGGCGGGCGTACTTCTTCAGGTGGTCGGAGGGTTCGAAATTCTTGAAGGTGAAGGCGATGTTCATACGCTCCTCCTGTGGTGAGAGGGGGAAAGCGGCGCGCGGCACGCACGCTGGGTGCGGTTGCCGGGTGCGCCGCAGAAGACGGATGCCGCCACGCGCATGGTCTGGCGCGGGCCTCGGACCGTCAGAACAGCTCCTTCCGCTTGGAAGAGGAGGGAATGTCCATGGCAGTACGATACTTCGCAACGGTCCGGCGGGCAATATTGACTTTGAGCTGTTCCTTCAAAATTTCGCCGATGCGCTCGTCGCTCAGGGGGTCGTGCGGGTCTTCGCCGCTGATCAGCTTCTTGATCAGGGCCTTGACGCTTTCGGAACCCACCTGGCTGCCGTCGTCCAGATCCAGCGCGCTGTTGAAGAAAAACTTCAACTCCATGATGCCGTGCGGTGTGGCCACGTACTTGCTGGTGGTGATGCGGCTGACGGTGGATTCGTGCATGCCGATGTCGTCGGCGATATCCTTGAGGATGAGCGGTTTCAGGCGCGAAACCCCGTCCTCGAAAAAGCCGCGCTGATACTTCACGATGGATTCCACAACCTTGTACAGCGTGCGTTGGCGCTGGTACAGGCTCTTGATGAGCCACGAGGCAGAGCGCATCTTTTCCTGGAAATATTCGCGTTCGCCCGCGGATGCGGCCGCTGCGGCGGACCGCTCGTACATGGTGCTCAGTTGCAGGTGCGGCAGGCCGTCCTCGTTGAGCATGATGATGAAATCGTCGTCGTACTTGTAGACGTACACGTCGGGGCTGACGAACTGGGGGTCGCCGCCGCCGTAGCTGGCGCCGGGCATGGGGTCCAGGGTCTGGATGAGGTCCAGGTACTCCTTCAGGTCCTCCATGGTCAGGCGGAACTTGCGCAAGAGCGGCTTGTAGCGGCGCTTTTCCAGATCTTCCAGGTGGTCGCGCACCAGTTCCACAAGCACCCTGTCGCGCGTGTAGCCCAGCATCTCGATCTGCACCAGCAGGCATTCCTGCGCCGTGCGCGCGGACACTCCCACGGGGTCGAAGCGCTGCACGGCATGCAGCACGGGCTCCACCTCGGCTGGGGCCACGCCCGCCATTTCGGCGATGTCGTCCACCGTGGCATGCAGGTAGCCCGAGGAAGCGATGTTGCCGATGATCACCTCGCCGATGTCCTTCTGGCGCTCGGTAAGCGAGGACAGGCGCAACTGCCACATCAGGTGCCCTTCAAGCGAGGGCTTGGCGGCGTAGCGGGCCTCGAACGAGGTCATCTCCTCGGGCATTTCCGATTCGCGCACCGTGGACTGGCGGCTGGTGCTGGCAAAGTCGCCCAGGTAATCTTCCCAGTCGGCATCGCGTGCGATTTCGCGGTCGTAGGCAACGTCGGCAGCTGCGGTGGCGGCTTCGCGCGGGTCGGGCACCTCGACCTGGGGCGCCTCGTCCTGGGCTTCCTCCAGAAACGGGTTTTCCAGCATCTCCTGCTGCACCGTCTCGACAAGCTCCAGTCGCGAAAGCTGCAACAGCCGGATGGCCTGTTGCAGTTGCGGCGTCATCACCAGCTGCTGGGTGAGCTTGAGCTGTTGCCTGAGTTCCAATGCCATGCGTGGGCAACCCCTATGACCCTGCGTCGAGACCGTATGGCCCTGCGCCGGGATCCTGTAACCTTGCGTTGAGGCCGAACGAGATGACGACGCGACGAGGTGCGCGACGGCAAGCAAGAAACGGCCCACTGTGGAAATGTGTTCCCTTCCCCAAGAGGTTAGGGAAACCATGCCATAGAAGCAAGAAGTATGCAACCGCTGTCGCCAACACGTCGCAAACCATCGGCGGCCCCTTGCGCCCCCTGTCCGCAATCGCCTGTCGAAGGCGCTGCCTCCAACGGACACGGCGCCCCCGCAAATGCGGAAGGCGCCGTGAACATGGAAGGGGTGGCCCCTTGCGCATTTGCCTGGCAGGACGTGAAACCGGCAGTCGTTACAGCGAAAAGCCTTCGCCCAGATACACATCCCGCGCGCGCGGATTGTCCACGATATGAGCTGGGGTGCCTTCCAGTATCACCTCGCCCTGGTGCACCAGATAGGCCCTGTCGCAAATGTGCAGGGTTTCCCGCACGTTGTGGTCGGAAATGAGCACCCCGATGCCCCGGTTGCGCAGGCCGGTGATGAGCTGCTGGATGTCGTCCACGGCCAGCGGGTCGATGCCCGCGAACGGTTCGTCCAGCAGGATGAACTTGGGCTCGCGGATCATGGACCGGGCGATCTCCAGCCGTCGTCGTTCGCCGCCGGAAAGATGCAGGGCCACGGAATCGGCCAGGTGGGTGATGCCGAAGTCCTCCAGCAGCATGTCGCTGCGTTCCTTCTGCTGCGCCCTGGAAAGCCCGGTGTGTTCGAGAATCATCTGAAGGTTCTGGCGCACGGTGAGCCGACGGAAGATGGAGCTTTCCTGCGGCAGGTAGCTCAGTCCCACCCGTGCCCGTTCGTGCAGGGGCCAGTCGGCGATGTCGCGGCCATCAAGCTCGACCCGTCCCGATGTCGGCTTGATGATGCCGATGAGCATGTAGAACGTGGTGGTCTTGCCCGCGCCGTTGGGGCCAAGCAGCCCCACGGTCTCGCCCTGGGTCACCGTCAGCGATACGCCGCGCACCACCTCGCGCTGGCCGAACTGTTTGTGCAGGTCCTCGCCGCGCAGCATCGAGCTCACTGGGCAGCCCCCTTGGAGGTGGCATCGCCCGTGGAGGCGTCCCTGGTGTCGTTGACGTCCTTGGGGTCCTTGGAAGCGGGCTTGGCGTCCTTGCCGTTATCCCTGGATTCGCCAAGGGGGTTCACGTCGCCGGACGAGGTGAACACCGCCTGCACCCGCTTGGTGGAGGTGCCGCGCACTTCGCTGCGGTTCTCGCGGGTGTAGAAGGTGATGATGTCGCCCTTGATGCTGTTCTCGCCCTCGTGCAGCACGGGGTTGCCTTCCATGACCAGCACGGCGTTGTCCACGGTGTAGGTGGCCTTCTCGCATTCGCCGGTACGGGTATCGCGCTTCATGCGCACGTTGCGCTCGGCCACCATGCGGTCGATCTCGCCCGCGTCCATCCCACCTGGGCCACCCGCCCCCGTCCCGCCAGAAGCGCCCGAAGTGCCCGAAGTGCCAGACGCTTCCGCACCCTGCCCTGCCCCTGCCTTGCCGGACTTGGCCGCCTTCTTGCGAAGGTGCAGGGTAATCTTTTCGGCCCACATCTCGAAGTCGGGCCGCTGGACGTACACATCACCCTCGAAGACCACTACCTGGCCCTTGGCGTCGTACTGCATGCGGTCGGACTTGACGGCGGTGGGCACGTCACGACGCACCTCGGTGGCCGATTTGGCGTCAGCCGCCACGGCGGGGGCCGAAAAGGTCAACAGCAGCGCCACGCACAGCGCGGAGCGGATGCCGGTATGTCTCATTGCCTGTTCTCCTGCTTGGTTGGCTTGGATGCGCCCGCGTCCCGCCGCGCGGCCTTGGGGGCCGCTGACTTCTTGTCCGGTGACGTTTGGTCGGATGACTTCTTGTCCGGCGACTTCTTGCCCGACGACTTCTTGTCCGGCACCTTCTGCGCGGTCTTCTTTTGCGCGGCGGCCTTTTTCTGCGGGGGAGTGGGGGCGGCTGCCTTGCGGGCGTCCTGCGCCTGTCCGGTCCTGACCGAAGTCGCCCTGGTGGTCGCGGCCTTGTCCGTAGCGGGCTCGCCGTTCACGCCGCCCGAACGAGGAACAAGCAGCATGGACACGCCGTCGCTGCCGCGCAGCACGTCGCTGGCCATGTCCCATTCCAGCCTAGTGGCGTTGCCCGAAAGGCTCTGCCCCTCTATGCGGGCGCCTTCGGGAAAATACATGGTCCGGCTGGTGCCGTTGTACACCATAAGCCTGGCAAACAGTTCATGGCGGTCGTGGGTGGCATGCACATCGTCCCACATGCGCATCATCTGTATCTGCTGCTGCACTTCGCCCTTCCTGGCCACGATGCGCAGCTGCCTGCCGCCGTCCATCTGGTAGACAAGGTCGGGCCTGTCCACGTCGATGGCGTTGTTGCTCTGGCGCAACTGGGCCCAAGTGGCCTTCAGCCGCCACAGTTCAATGCCCTTTTCGCCCTGCACCAGCTCGATACCCTTCATGGCCACACCCACCGCCTCTTCCAGCGTGGTGGCATCGGTAACGCCGCCGGAAATGGCCGATTCCAGCGCCTGGCGCATTCCGCCCTGCCAGCGCCACGCGGCGGCCCCGCCGACAAGCAGTGCCACCAGCAGCAGGATCAACAGCGTACGGCGTCTCATGCCTGCTCCGGCCAGCTTTCCAGCATGCGGTCCAGCACCCCCTGCTCCACCAGCAGAAAGCGGATGGCTTCGCGCACGGCACCGTGACCGCCGTTGGTGGTGGTCACGTAGCGGGCCAGGGCCTTGACCTCTGGCTGGGCGTTGGCCACGGCCATGGGCAGGCCCACCAGCTTCAGCGGACCGAAGTCCACCCAGTCGTCGCCAAGGTAGGCCACCTGCGACCATTCAAGGTCATACTTGCGGCGAATGGAGTCGATGCATTCCGACTTGTGCAGGAAGCCCGCGTGGTAGTCCTCTATGCCAAGGCTGCGGATGCGCGCCTCGACCGCGCCGGAGGCAAGCCCGGTAATCACCGCAACGGTGATGCCAGCGGCCTGCGCCAGCTTGATGCCCAGCCCGTCCTGCACGTTGAAGCGCTTGGTCACCCGGCCTTCGTCGTCATAGTACAGGCCGCCGTCGGTCATCACGCCGTCCACGTCCAGCACCAGCAGCGAGATGGACCGGGCCAGGTCTTCAGCTCGCATGGGGCAGACTCCAGAGGGCGGCAAAATCGCGCAGCAGCGGGGCCAACCTGTCCAGCGGCCAGCTATTGGGGCCGTCGCACAGGGCGTGGTCGGGGTCGGGGTGGGTTTCCAGGAACACCCCGTCGACCCCGGCGGCCACGGCTGCCCGGGACAGCATGGGCACGAAGCGGCGGTCGCCGTCGGACGAGGTGCCCTTGCCGCCGGGCAACTGCACCGAGTGGGTGGCGTCGAACACCACCGGCACGCCGAAGCCCTGCATGATGGGCAACGAACGGAAGTCAACCACCAGATTGTTGTACCCGAAGCTGGCCCCGCGTTCCGTCAGAAGGATGCGGTTGTTGCCGGTGGAGCGCAGCTTGTCGAGCGCCGGGGCCATGTCCCACGGGGCCACGAACTGCCCCTTCTTGACGTTGACCACCCGGCCCGTCTGGGCGGCGGCCAGCAACAGGGTGGTCTGGCGGCACAGGAAGGCGGGAATCTGGAGCACGTCGGCCACTTCGGCCACGGGCCGGGCCTGTTCCGGCTCGTGGATGTCGGTGACCACGGGCAGGCCGGTTTCCTGCTTGATGCGGGCCAGCCATTCCATGCCGCGCGCAAGTCCGGGGCCGCGAAAGCCGTCCAGCGACGTGCGGTTGGCCTTGTCCCACGAGCTTTTGAACACGACGAACAGCCCGGCGGCCTCGGCCGCCTCGCGCACGGCATGGGCGGTGTCCAGGGCCAGTTCCAGGCTTTCCAGGGCGCATGGCCCGGCGAAAATGAACCGGCGCGCCTTCAGGCGCTCGTACAGGGCGTCCGGCGTCATGCCGCCGGATGTGGCCGGGGCGACCGGTGATTCGGGGGCCGGGGTGGTGCTGGGTGATTCGGGATGCATGGTTCTCCGTGGCGGATGAGGGCGCGGTGCCCCGGCCGCATGCGGCACGTGTGGTCGCATATGGCGCGCGCGGGCGGTGCGCTTCGAAAATATGCAGTGTGGCTGCGGGCGGTGCGGGACGAAAAGGGCGCGTCCCCCCCCCTGCCCCGCCGGACGCTTTTACCATCAGTCGGCGGCTTTCGCCACATCGGTTTGCCGATGGTCCGGCGAAAGGCGGACGCTTTCAGGGAAAGACCGGCGATGACCACGCAAGAGGCAAACGCTTGCCACGCAGACACGTAACATTGCGACGCAATGCCGCCTCGTCAAGGGATACCGGAAAAAAGGGATACGGAAAAAACAGGCGCACGGGGCACGACACCGCGTGCGTCCCGCCCTATCCACGCCGTCCCCCGCCGACGCCCCACGGACGGCAACGCGCCTTCCGCGGGGAAGGCGCGTTGCGTCATATCCGTGATGTGCGTGCCAGCGGCGGGCTACTTGCCCTTCTTGCCGCCCTGGGCTTCCTTCTTGGCCGCCTTGATGAACTCGCGGAACAAGGGGTGCGGGCGCATGGGGTTGGACTTGAACTCGGGGTGGAACTGGCAGCCCAGGAACCACGGATGGTCGGGCAGTTCCACGATTTCCACCAGTTCGCCGTCGGGCGAAAGGCCGCTGAACACCAGGCCCTTTTCGGCCATGGCCTCGAAGTAGGCCTTGTTGAATTCGAAGCGGTGACGGTGGCGTTCGTCCACGCGTTCGGCGCCGTAGGCGTCCCACGCCTTGGTGCCGGGCACCACCACGCAGGGGTACGCGCCAAGGCGCAGGGTGCCGCCCTTGTCGCTGGAGGCGTCGCGGCGCTCCACCGCGCCCTTGCGGAAGTCGTACCACTCGGTCATCAGGTAGATGACCTTATTGTCGGTAAGCTCGTTGAATTCTTCGGAGTTGGCGTCAGCCAGCCCCAGCACGTTGCGGGCGTATTCGATGACCGCGCACTGCATGCCAAGGCAGATGCCGAAGAAGGGAATCTTGTGCTCGCGCGCGTGGCGGATGGAGCGGATCTTGCCTTCCACGCCACGATGCCCGAAGCCGCCCGGCACCAGAATGCCGTCGCACCCGGCCAGCTTTTCGGCCACGTTGGCCTCGGTGATCTCTTCCGAGTTCACGTAGCGCAGGTTCACCTTTACCTTGTTGGCCACGCCGCCGTGGATCAGCGCCTCGTGCAGGCTCTTGTACGCTTCCTTGAGGTCCACGTACTTGCCCACGATGCCGATGGTCACCTGCCCTTCCGGGTGCGAGCAGGTGTGGATCAGCGTCTCCCACGACTCGAGGTTGGCGTTCTTGGCGGGCAGGCGCAGCATGATGGCGATCTTCTGGTCGAAGCCTTCTTCGTAGAAGCGCAGCGGCACCTCGTAAATGTTGTCCACGTCCACCGACGAGAACACGGCGTCCTGGTCCACGTCGCAGAACAGGGCGATCTTGCGCTTGAGGTCGACGCTGATGGCCTTTTCGCAACGGCACAGGATGATGTCCGGCTGGATGCCGATGGAGCGCAGTTCCTTGACGCTGTGCTGGGTGGGCTTGGTCTTGTGCTCGCCCGCGGCCTTCAGGTAGGGCACCAGCGTCAGGTGGACGTACAGGCAGTGGTCCTTGCCGAGGTCGCCGCGCAACTGGCGGATGGCTTCGAGGAAGGGCAGTCCCTCGATGTCGCCCACGGTGCCGCCGATTTCGATCAGCGCCACGTCGGGTTCGTCCTCGGCCAGGCCGAGGATGGCGTTCTTGATCTCGTCGGTCACGTGCGGGATGACCTGCACGGTGCCGCCCAGGTAGTCGCCCCGGCGTTCCTTGGTGATGACGCGGTTGTAGATGGACCCCGAGGTGTAGTTGTTCTTCTGCGTCAGTGACTCGCCAAGGTAGCGCTCGTAGTGTCCGAGGTCGAGGTCGGTTTCCGCGCCGTCATCGGTGACGTACACTTCGCCGTGCTGGAACGGGTTCATCGTGCCGGGGTCGACGTTGATGTAGGGGTCGAGCTTCTGGATGGTTACCTTGAGCCCACGGGCCTTCAACAGCGCTCCGATGGACGCGGCGGCCAGCCCCTTGCCGAGCGAGGACAGCACGCCCCCGGTGATGAATATGAACTTGGTCTTCATGAAACTCCTGCCTGAGTGACTGGTTGCTCTCGCTCGCGGCGCGCGGATCGTGCCGCACGCGCGTTACAGCGCTCGCCCTTCGGTTGACGCGATACGCAAAAAAACGCCATCAGGACCTTATGCCACATTTTCGGCATGAAGGTCAGCCGTTGACGTGATGTACCACTGGAACGTAATATCGACGGTCCCGGCTATCCCCAGCGTACGGCAGCATTGCCATGGCGTCTGAAACAGCGGGCGCAGGACAGCGGAAACGGTTCGGGCACGGCCCCCGTTTCCGCCGCGTCGTTCAGGCCCCCGAAAACTTTTCCGGAAACTTTCGCGGAAACGTCCTTGACGGGCAGGCCCCATCCGGGCATGCGTCCCCACAGGCCTGCGGACATGCCTGGGGGCATGTCCGGGTACAGCCGAACGGCGCAGCGCTGACGAGTAGCTAGTCGAGGCACATCCCCCTGTCAAGACAGTCAGGACAGACAAGAAACCCATCGAGGAGCAGCGCATGGCGCAGGTGAACACGCTGGTCATCACCGGCTACGGCACGAACTCGCACGAGGAATCGGCCCACGCGGCCCGCCTTGCCGGCGCCGACCGGGCGGATGTGGCGCATTTCGCCGACATCGTGGCCCGCAGGATCAGGATCGAGGACTACAACTTCATTGTCTTTCCCGGCGGCTTCCTGGACGGGGACGACCTTGGCGCGGCCCATGCCGCAGCCCAGCGCTGGCTGCACCTTTCCGATGCCGACGGGCAGGCCCTGCTGGACCGCCTGAAGGAATTCGTGGCCCGGGGCGGCTTGGCCATCGGCATCTGCAACGGCTTTCAGCTGCTGGTGAAGCTGGGTCTTTTGCCCGCGCTGGACGGCAAGTACTTCGAGCGGCAGGTGTCGCTGGGCCACAACGATTCGGCCCGCTACGAAGACCGCTGGGTGACCCTGAAGGTGAACCCCCAGAGCCCCTGCGTGTTCACCAAGGGCATCGAAACCCTGTACGTGCCCGTGCGCCACGGCGAGGGCAAATTGGTGCCGCTGGACGACGAGGTGATGCGCCGCCTGGTGGCCGAAAACCTGGTCACCCTGCAATACGCCCACCCGGAAACCGGCGCGGTGACCATGGAATACCCGTGGAACCCCAACGGCTCTCCGCTTGGCATCGCCGGGCTGACCGACCCGTCCGGGCGCATCCTGGGCCTGATGCCCCACCCCGAAGCCTTCAACCACCCCACCAACCATCCGGGCTGGACGCGCGGGGAACCTGCGACGTTGGGCACCGTGCTGTTCGAAAACGCGGTACGCCACCTGCGCGGCCAATAGTCCGAAGCAGTCGCGCGGGGAACCTGCAACGTTGGGCACCGTGCTGTTCGAAAACGCGGTACGCCACCTGCGCGGCCAGTAGTCCGAAGCCGTCGCGCGGGGAACCTGCGACCCTCGGTACGGTGCTGTTCGAGAACGCGGTACGCCATCTGCGCGGCCAGTAGGCCGCAGCTGCCCGGCCCCCGCACCGGTACCGTCACATATCCGCACGCAACGCGGGAAGGGAATGCACGCATCCCCTTCCCGCGCTTCGTTGTGCGGTGCCAGCACCTTTTCAAGCCGGGGCCGGGGCGGTATAGGCGGGTGAAGCGGGGCAAGGGTGTCCCCGGTGCAATCCGGCCCGGCGCGTACCGAACTGGCCCGGCATTTCCCCCATCCCATTCAGGAGGACGCACGCCATGATTCGCTGCCATGCCTGCGGCGCGGATGCCTCCACCGGCTGGGTGCTCGGCTTCGTGCCCTCGCCCGACAACCTGAAGATGGGCCTGTGCCGCGCGCACGACACCCCGGACAACCGCAAGCTGGTCAAGACGGCATGGCGCGCCCTGATGGAACGCGAAATCCGCGCCATGAACGAGCTTTCCGGCCACAAGGCAGGCGCGGTGCAGCGCTGGCGGCTGGATATCGCGTTCATCGACGGGGGCACGGTGACCCAGGACTGCCTGGAATGCACCACCACTCCGCAGGGTACCCTGCAAGTGCTGCTGCCAGACGGCACCCTGCGCTTCTACCCCCTGCCCCAGATTCGCCGCTACGACCTGCGCCCCGTGCCCGCCCCGACGGTGGACAAGGCGTAGACGCCGGGCGCGGGCATCCGGTCCATCCTCGCCTTCCGTATCGATTCACCCCTCCGGGCCGCTTCCCCCGCCCATACCGCCCTTTCCACGGTAGTTCCGGTGGCTCTTTCCTGCCCCCCCTGCCAGTCCCCTGCCCGAGTTGACAGCCATGGCCGGTGGATGCATATGCAAGCGCTTGCAAACGCCTGGCCCGCGCGGCCACCGCAACCGACAACCACGGAGACGCCCATGTACGCCGACGCCGCCACCGAAGCCGCCGTGAATGCCTTCATTGCCCAATGGACCGCCGGGGAAGACGGCGCGGGCGTGCTGCCCGTATTCACTGCCCTGTGCGACCACCTGCACACCCACGATGGCGCGGTGGCGGAATTCGTCAGCCGCCCCGGCGTCAGCCATTCGCTGCGCGGCACCTTTCCCGGTTGGGCCGCGCGCCCGCTGGCCGTGCTGGTGGACGTGATTGACGACGACCCTGCCGCGCGCTGGCTGTCGGTGTGCTTTCACGACGATTCCCTGACCGACCCGGAAGAGCGCGGCGACTGGATTCCCACCGGCCTCAACGGCAACGACGCCCGCTGCTTCAATCTGGAAGACGGCGACGAAGAGTTCATGCTCTACGTGAAGGATCGCATTTCCGAAGCCTTCGCCCACTGCCGCGCCAACGCGTAACCATCAATTATCCCAAATTCTCCTGTGGATCCATCGCACAGGAAACATTTCCGGGGCATGTTCGCCAGAACATGCCCCGGTCCCGTACGTACCCCGCACGCTGTAACGATCCGTCGGCGCAGCCGGTTCCTCCCCCACCCATGTCCTGCATCCGCGTTCATGCCCCGCGACGGATGCAACATGCCTGTCGACCAGCCCCACCATATACGGTACATGACGGACAGTCCGTACAGTCCTGCAACTCCCTCCCGGAGTGTACATGCGAAGGGGCCATGCTTCCGTCATCCCGCGTGACATGGCGCGTCTGCGCACCTCTGCCACGGGCATTCAGGTGCCGTCGGAACTGGTTGCCGCCTCCGGTTCCGAAATCCCCGCGCTTCTGGCCCGGCTGAAGACGACTCCGCATGGCCTTGCGCAGGGGCAGGCCGAACGTCGCCTGCGCCTGCACGGCGCCAACGCCGTCGTCACCGAGCGGAGTCACCCCCGCCTGCGCATGCTGGGCAAGGCACTACTCAATCCGCTCGTTATCCTGCTGCTGGTGCTGGCGGCGTTGTCGGCGCTCACGGGTGACATGCGGGCCTCCACCGTCATGGGCCTCATGGTCGTGCTGGGCGTGGGCCTTCGCTTCGTGCAGGAGGCAAGGGCCGATACCGCCGCAGCCCGGTTGCGCACCATGATTTCGGTAACGGCGACCGTGGAGCGCGAAGGCACCCCCCGCGAAATCCCCCTTTCGCACGTGGTGCCCGGTGACATCGTGCACCTGGCCGCAGGCGACATGATTCCTGCCGACGTGCGCCTGATATCGTGCAAGGACCTCTACGTCATCCAGGCGAGCCTGACCGGTGAATCGCTGCCCGCCGAAAAATCTGATCACGTGGAGGACGGCGCTGGCCGCAGCCCGCTTGAACTGCGCAACATCTGCTTTCTGGGAACCAGCGTCGGCAGCGGCACGGCCACGGCGGTGGTGGTGTCCACCGGGGGCGCCACATATCTCGGCAACATGGCCAGCGCCATCACGGACGCCCCACCGCCCACCAGCTTCGACAAGGGCGTGACCCGATTCACTTGGTTGATGATCCGCTTCATCGCGATCATGGTGCCCTTGGTGTTCGTCATCAACGGGCTGACCAAGCACGACTGGCATCAGGCCTTCTTTTTCGCCATGGCCGTGGCCGTGGGGCTTACCCCGGAAATGCTGCCCATGATCGCGACGGTGTGTCTTTCAAAGGGCGCGCTGGCCATGTCGCGCAAGCGCGTCATCGTCAAACGTCTCAACGCCATCCAGAACCTTGGCGCCATGGACATCCTGTGCACCGACAAGACGGGCACCCTGACCATGGACCAGGTGGTGCTGAAGCTGCACCTTGATGTGCGCCTGGACGAAGACGAAGCGGTGCTGGCACTGGCCTACACCAACAGCCACTTCCAGACCGGCCTGAAGAACGGCCTTGACCGGGCCGTGCTGTCGCATCATGAGCTGCATCAGGAACAGGGCATTCCGAAGTTTCGCAAGCTCGATGAGATTCCGTTCGATTTCCAGCGCAAGATCATGTCCGTGGTGGTGGAAACGCCCGACCACGTGGTGCGCCTGATCGCCAAGGGCGCATGCGAGGAAATCTTCCAGCGCTGCACCCTCTGTGAATTCGGGGGAACCACGGTGCAGTTGGACCAGGCGCTGCGGGCAACCGTGCACGCTGCTTACGAAAAATTGAGCGCCGACGGCTTTCGGGTGCTGGCGCTGGCCTATCGCGATATCACCGTTGAGGCCCCTGGGTCGGGGCCCGCGTTTTCGAAAAAGGACGAGGCGGACCTGACACTGCGCGGGTTCATCGCCTTTCTGGACCCACCCAAGGAAACCACGGCGCCAGCCATCCGGGCCATCGAAGCGTTGGGGGTATCCCTCAAGGTGCTCACCGGCGACAACGACATGGTCAGCCGCAAGATATGCCGTGACGTGGGCGTGCCCACGGAACACGTGCTGACGGGGGCGGAGATCGAGGCCATGGACGATGCCGCGCTGGCGTCCCAGGTGGAGCAGGTGACGCTGTTCGCCCGCCTTTCGCCTGCGCACAAGCAGCGCATCATCAGCGCGTTGCGGGGGCGCGGCCACGTGGTGGGCTTCATGGGGGACGGCATCAACGATGCCCCGGCGCTGCGCGCGGCGGACGTGGGCGTTTCCGTGGACACCGCCGTGGACATCGCCAAAGAGGCCGCCGACGTCGTGCTGCTGGAAAAGAGCCTGATGGTGCTGGAGCAGGGCATCATCGAGGGGCGCAAGGTTTTCGCCAATATCCTCAAATACGTGCGCATGAGCGCCAGTTCCAATTTCGGCAACATGTTCAGCGTGCTCGGGGCCAGCGCCTTCCTGCCCTACGTGCCCATGCTACCCATTCAGGTGCTGCTGAACAACCTGCTCTACGACGTTTCGCAGGTGCCCATTCCCACGGACGAGGTGGATGCGGAACAACTGGCTGCCCCGCGTCCGTGGGCGCTGGACCGCATCACCCGGTTCATCCTGTTCTTCGGGCCGTGCAGTTCCCTGTTCGACTACGCGACCTTCGGCGTCATGCTGCATGTCTTCGACTGTTGGGCACCGGACAAGGCCGCGCTGTTCCAGACGGGCTGGTTCGTCGAATCCATCCTCACGCAGGCGCTGATCATCCATGTCATCCGTACCAGCCGTATCCCCTTCGTGCAGAGCCGGGCCAGTTGGCCGCTGATCCTGACCACAACGGGCATCATGGCCTTCGGCATGTGGCTGCCCTATTCGCCCATGGCCGACGCATTGGGCATGGTGGCGCTGCCGCCGCTCTACTGGCCTCTTCTGGCGGGCATGTCGCTGGGCTACGTGCTGCTTACGCAGGGCGTGAAAATGCTGCTCCAGCGCAAACGCTGGATTTGACGCGGTCATGCTGTCGCATTGCCGGGCATGCGGTCATATTCCGACGAAAGTCCTTCGGTCATGACAACGCCCGGCATGGGCATGGCGTCTTGAGCGCCATGCCCATGCCGGGCGATTGCAAACGGGAGGGGCGGAAGGACGTGCAGGTCCACCCGCGGTACGTGCTAGGCGAAGTCGGGGTCGATGGCGGCGCGGCCGTTGTCCAGCATCACCTTCAGGAAGCGCACGGTGCGCTCGTCCACCGGCACGATGGGAAAGTGCTGCATGCACGAATCGCACTGGGCCATGGAGGGCTGGGTGGGGCTGATCAGCGGCACCTGGCGGCGGCAGTGCGGGCAGGGGTAGAAGAAGATCACTTCCAGCCCGTCGGGGCGTACGGGGTTCAGGGGCTTGCGGCTCTTGCCGTCCTGCCCGTTGTTCCCGTTTCTGTTGTCACCGGCCATCTATGCCGCCTCCGTGTCGCCGTCTTCACGCATTTCAGGGTCAGGCACAATCAGGGATGTGCCGGTCATCAGGTCCGGCTTGTCCACGCCCCACAGTTCGAGAATGGTGGGGGCGATGTCCCCCAGCCTGCCGTCGCCGCGCAGGCGCAGCATGCGCATGCCGTCGGGGTTCGCTGCCTCGCGCTCGGCCACCACGCAGTGCACCCGGTTGGTGGTGTGCGCGGTCTGCGGGTTGCCTGCACCGTCCAGCAGTTCTTCCGCGTTGCCGTGGTCGGCGGTGACGATGAGCCGCCCGCCCGCGCCCAGCACCGCCTCTGCGATGCGGCCCACGCAGGCATCCACCGTTTCCACGGCGGCAATGGCCGCCGGAATGATGCCGGTGTGGCCCACCATGTCGCAATTGGCCAGGTTGCAGACCACAAGGTGGTAGCCGCCCTGCCGCCATTCTTCCAGCAGCAGGTCGGTGACCTCCACCGCGCTCATGGCGGGCTTCAGGTCGTAGGTGGCCACGTCGCGCGGGGATGCCACCATGCGGCGTTCCTCGCCGGGGAAGGGTTCCTCGCGGCCGCAGTTCAGGAAGTAGGTGACGTGGGCGTACTTTTCCGTCTCTGCGATGCGCAGTTGGCGCAGCCCCATGGACGAGACCACCTCGCCGATGGTCATGGCCAGGTTGTCCTTGCCGAAAGCCACGGGCACGTCGAAGCTGGCGTCGTAGCCGGTCATGGTCACGAAGCCGGACAGCACGGGCCGCCTGCCGCCGTCGGCATCGCGGTCGAAGCCGTCGAAGCCGGGGTCGATGAAGGCGCGGGTCAGCTGGCGGGCGCGGTCCGCCCGAAAATTGAAGAAGAACACGCCGTCGCCATCGGACACCCGGCCCACGGGCACGCCGTCTTGCGCGACCACGCGGGGGGTGATGAACTCGTCGGTCTCGCCCGCCGCATAGGCCGCGCGTACGGCCTCGGCCAGCGAGCCTGCGCCAGCCTCCACCAGGGTGCCCTTGCCGCCGGTCACACCAGTAAGGGCCGTCCACGCCAGCGCGTTGCGCTCGTAGCGCTTGTCGCGGTCCATGGCGTAGTAGCGCCCGGTCAGGGTGGCGATGCGCCCCCAGCCCGCGTCACGCAAAATGGCTTCCAGGTCGGCCACGTAGCCCGCGCCGCTGGTGGGCGAGGTGTCGCGCCCGTCCAGAAAGGCATGTATCAGTACGGGAATGTTGCGGGCCCTGGCCGCTTCGACCAGGGGGCGCAGGTGGCGGATATGGCTGTGCACCCCGCCATCGGAGAGCAGGCCCATCAGGTGCAGCCGCCCGCCCTTTGCGGCTATGGATTGCAGCAGGCCGCACAGGGCGGGGTTGCCCGCCAGTTCGCCGTTTTCTGCGGCGATGTCGATGCGGGTCAGGTCCTGATAGACCACCCGCCCCGCGCCGATGTTCATGTGGCCAACTTCGGAGTTGCCCATGAACCCGTCGGGCAGGCCCACGTCACGCCCGGAGCAGGCCAGCGTGGTGCGCGAGGGCAGCGCCGTGAGCCGATCAAGGTTGGGGGTGCGCGCCAGCGACACCGCGTTGCCCGGCCCGGCCGGGGCAATGCCCCAGCCGTCCAGGATCAGCAGTACCGTGGGGGTCGGACCCTGCCCCTGCCCCGGTCCGGCACCCGGCGTGCTCACTGGGCTTCTCCGTCGCCCTTGGGCGCGGCGGGTTTGCGGCTGCGCGCGCGGGGCTTGGGGTCCTCCGCGTCCGCATCGGCGGACGAGGTGGCCGCGCGCTTGGTGGTCACGGCGGCGGCGCGAGCGCCAGCCACCTTGCCCGCCATGCGGCGCACGCCGCTGTGGGTGCCCGCCGAGGTGGTGGCGGCCTCCACCGGCGGGGCCAGTTCACGCCCGTCATGCAGCACCGGCGCGTCCGACCACAGGCTTTCCAGCCGGAACATTTCGCGTACCGGAGGCTGGAAGACGTTGATGATCACGTCGTTGCAGTCGAGCAGAATCCACTGTCCGGCCTGGTAGCCTTCCATGCGCAGGAATTCGATCTTTTCGTCGTCGCACATGCCCAGCACGTGGTCGGCCAGGCCCTGCGCGTGACGCACGGAACCGGCGGTGACGATGATGATGGACTCGGCAAAGGCGTTCATGCCCGCAAGGTCCAGGGCCAGCACGTCGCGGCCCTTCTTTTCTTCCAGCCAGCCGACGAAGGTGGCCACCTTCTCGGCGGTGGGGATGTCCTTGAACTTCTTTTCAATGGGTTTCATGCGGTGTCCTGTGGTCCGGCCCGCGCGTGGCGCGGCCCGTATGTTCATATGCATGCGGCGGAAGGTCCGCCGATGGCGTCATGTGAATGCGGCGTGCGGTTGCATGGGCCGCTCGGCTTGCCCCGCCCCGCATGGTCCGGGGGCTGGGGGGCGCATGGCCGCCGCTGCTACTTCCTGTCCTGTGCGTTGCCGCCGTGGCTCAGCAGCAGCACGGATTCCAATGGCCGCTTGGGCACGTGGTGGGTGCCGTCCGCGTCGCGATGGTAGCGGATGTCGCCATCCGCGCCCACGGTGTCCAGCACGCGGCTTTCTGCGGGCACGCCCAGCGCCAGCACCAGCACAAGGTCCAGTTCGGCATGGGGGGCCGCATCCAGCCCCAGAGCCGCTCGCACGCCGTCACGGTCGAACGCGCCGATCATGCAGCAGCCAAGGCCCATCGCCTGCGCGCCCAACTGAATGGTCTGGGCCGCGATGCCAAGGTCGATTTCCGGCGTGGGCGCCCCCTTCCTGTCGCAGAGCACGGCAATGTATGCCGCCGGGCGCTCGCCAGGAACCGGTCCGTCCCAATCCTTGAGATAGGCGGCCCAGCGCAGGTGCGGAAACAGTGCACCATTGCGCGCGGCGTCGGCGCTCACGGCGTAGCGCAACGGCTGGCGGTTGGCCCCGCTGGGGCACACCCGCGCCGTATCCACCAGCGCGTGTAGCGCGGACAGGGGCACGGCGGCGTCTTCCCTGAAGCGGCGGCAGGTGCGCGCATCGCGCACGCATTTGGTGAATGCGGCGAAATCCGGTGATTGCACGACAGAATGCGGCACGGTCATGGTGCGGGTTTCCTGCGGAATAGCGTGGCTGGCGGCATAACGGCTATGGGCCGGACGGCCTGCCGGTTCACTGTCCAAACATTTCATATACCGCATTCCCCACCGCTCCGCAAATGCCTGTGTGCTGGGCTTTTCGGTGAATCGGGCCGGCAGGGCTCAGGCCAGCAATGACGGGAAAACCGGACCGACAAACGCAAGCGAACAGCCCGGCCTTGCAACGGTTCGCGCGGCTCCCCCGGGTGCCCCGTCCGCCCGGTCATTCCCCCCCCTGCATTTGCCATCTTGCGCACGCATTCCCGCTGCCCTCGGCCCGCATCGCGCAGGCCCCGTACCGGCCCGGCATCCTTGACCACATGCCGCAGTTGGGGCACAAGTTGGCCTTGCCCGACATGTGTCGCACGGGCCGCCCGCGCCAGCGCGCCGCGCGGCACCGCCTGCGGTGAACCAGAGAGGAGAGCCCCATGATTTTCGACGTCGACCGCGAGACGCTCCCGCGCGAGGAGCTGGAAGCGCTGCAACTGCGCAGGTTGAAGAACCTCTGCGAGCGCGTCTACGCCAACGTGCCCCACTACCGCCGCCGGTTCGAAGAGGCGGGGGTGACCCCGGCGGACATCAAGCGGCTATCCGACGTCACCCTGCTGCCCTTCACCGAAAAGCAGGACCTGCGCAACAACTATCCCTTCGGGCTGTTCGCCGTGCCCAAGGACACCATCGTGCGGCTGCATGCCTCCAGCGGCACCACCGGCAAGGCCACCGTGGTGGGCTACACCAAGCGCGACCTGGACAACTGGGCCGAACTGATGGCCCGCAGCCTGGCCGCCGCCGGGGTTACCCGCCGCGATCTCATCCACAACGCCTACGGGTACGGCCTGTTCACCGGCGGCCTTGGCGCGCACTACGGCGCGGAACGCCTGGGCGCCACGGTCATTCCCGTGTCCGGCGGGGCCACCAAGCGCCAGGTGCTGCTGCTGCGCGACTTTGGCGCCACGGTCATCTGCTGTACCCCCTCGTACAGCCTGTACCTGCACGAGGCGGCAGAAGAAGCGGGCATCGATCTGCGCGAACTGCCCCTGCGCATCGGCGTGTTCGGCGCGGAGCCGTGGACCGAGGAAATGCGCGCGGAAATCGAGACCAAGCTCGGCATCGACGCCCTGAACATCTACGGCCTGTCCGAAATCATGGGCCCCGGCGTTTCCATGGAATGCGTGGAAGCCAAGTGCGGCATGCACATCTACGAAGACCACTTCCTGCCGGAAATCATCGACCCGGTCAGCGGCGAGGCCCTGCCCCCCGGCGCCACCGGCGAGCTGGTCATCACCACGCTGACCAAGGAAGGCATTCCGCTGGTGCGCTACCGCACCCGCGACATCACCTCGCTGGACTACACCCCCTGCGCCTGCGGGCGCACCCACGTGCGCATGCGCCGCGTGACGGGCCGCAGCGACGACATGCTGATCATCCGCGGGGTGAACGTGTTCCCCTCGCAGATCGAATCCATCCTGATGGAAACCGAGGGGCTGGCCCCGCACTACCAGTTGCTGGTCACCCGCGAGGGGAACCTCGACAACATCGAGGTGCAGGTGGAAGTTTCCGAGGAATTCTTCTCGGACGAGATCAAGAACCTGCAACGCCGAGAAGCCCGGTTGCAAAAGACCATCAAGGAATTCCTGGGCGTTACCGCCAAGGTGCGCCTGGTGGAGCCGCGCTCCATCCAGCGTTCCGAGGGCAAGGCCAAGCGCGTCATCGATCTGCGCGAGAAGTCGTAGACGCGGCACGCAGGATTACGAATGCGAAAAGGGGGCTTCGGCCCCCTTCTTTTTTGCGCGTCAATTGCTGCGCCCGGCATGTACTGCCCGGACTCGTGCTTCCAACAGGTGTATTTCTGTGGACAGGCGCGTGTTGCCTTTCCCCGGACTCCCCCCCTGTCAGCGTGGCCGCGTGCTTTTCAGGTATCGCCGGGTTTCCCAGAACATCCCCCCGAGAACGCCAATCCCCATCACGGGGGCCAACACCTTCGCCGCAATGTCGTTGATCTGAAACATCAGAACGGCCAGACAGACCAGTGCAATCCCCATCAGCATGGTGGAGATGAAATACTGACGGCGCACTTCCGAAGGAATGTACAGATCGTAGGCGAATGCAGCGACGTAGGCCTTCTGGTTGACGCTATCCTTGAAGTCCTGAGGCAGGAAATCCAGAATTTTCAGTTCGGCGGGTCCGTTGAGGTACCCACCGACGAGGAAGCAGGGGATCCCGACGACCAGCGCCACCAGCGTCATCCACTTGAACAACATGCGCCAACCTCCGCTTGCATCCTGTCCCGTCGAACTGTCGCCTGCAATACCTGCGGGCTACGCCCAACGCCACCGCGCCCACCACATCACCCGTATGGCAAAAGCCTCATGTCAACGCTCTGCTGGATATAGAAGGACAACGCAAGCAAAAACGGCAACGGCGGGGCAACCTTGCTTCAAGGTCGCCCCGCCGTTGGATTTTCGCGTTTTTTCGTGCCAGCTACTTCTTGGGCCGGATGTGCGCTAGCACACGGTCGCGGGCCTGCCGCGAGGCTTCCGTTTCCAGTTCGTCCAGTTCGTCGCGGTCGGCAAAGCGGATGGCTCCGCAGGGGCACATTTCCGCGCAGGCGGGGCCAAGGCCCACGGCGCGCCGCCCCACGCACAGGTCGCACTTGCGCACGGCCACGCCCCGGTCGGTGGCGAAAAAGGCCGCATAGGGGCAGGCGATGACGCAGTTGCGCGTCTCGCAGCCCCGGCAGAGCATGGGTTGCAGCACCACTGCCCCGTCACGGTCGCGTAGCAGCGCACCCCGGTTGCACACCTTCATGCAGTGGGCGTGTTCGCAGTGCTGACAGTAGATGGGAATCATCTGGCCGTCATTGGTACGGGCCATGGCGATGCGCGGCGTGTCGTACAGAAAGCCGCACACGGCCTCGCACGTTTCGCAGCCGATGCATTTGCTGTAGTCGATATGCAGGGTCTTGCCCCTGCCGTGGCATTCCGACATGGCGCGCTACCTCTGCTCGCTGGGGGCGCCGGGGCGCGTTATGACGTCGGCGTCGTAATTGTATTCGTTTTCGCGGTGCTGGGCCTTCAGGTCCAGCCAGTTGGTCAGCGAGCGCGCGGCACGCAGCCCGCTGTACACCGCCTTGCCGATCTTGCTGGGGCCGGTCAGCACGTCGCCCGCCACGAAGACGTTCTCTATGCTGGTCATGTGCAGCCAGCGCACCTCGCCCTTGCGCACGTTTTCCAGCCCCAGTTCCTTCTGGAACGGCGGGGTGGGAATTTCGCCGATGGAGGTGACGATGACGTCGGCGGGCAGCACTTCGGTCTCGCCGGTGTTGGCATCGGCCATTTCGATGGCGGCCACGTGCTGGCCGGTTTCATCGGCCACGATGCGCAGCGGGGTGCGCCGTTCCAGCCATTCGCAGCCCGCGTCGATGAGCCGGTCCACCTCGTAGCTGCCCGCCGGGGCTTCCTTCTTGGTGCGCCGGTACACCATGACCACGCGTGACGCCCCCAGGGCTTTCGCGCTGTGGGCCACGTCCATGGCCGAATGTCCGGCCCCGATGACCACCACGGTGCGCCCTTCCACCGGCGGTACGGAAACATTGCTTGTGGCGTACTTCACCGCGCGGATGGGGAACAGGAATTCCAGGCCGGAATAGACGCCCTTCAACTGCTCGCCGGGTATGCCCAGCTTGCGCGACTTCCACGCGCCGCTGCAGATGATCACGGCGTCATGCTCTTCCACCAGTTCGCCAAGGCCCCGGATGTCGCAGGAGAAATGGTCGCCCTCTTCCTCGTGCAGGGGGGCGCTGCAACAGATCTTGGTCTTGTTGTGGAAGTTGACCCCGAACTTGCGCGACAGGGTGAATACCCCGCGCTGAATGCGGTCCGCCGGGATGCGGTGGCCCGGAATGCCGAACAGCATCAGGCCGCCGGGCTTGGGCAGCTTGTCGTAGACCTCTACCTGATAGCCCAGGCACCCCAGGTACCCGGCGGCGGCAAGGCCCGAAGGCCCGGCGCCGATGATGGCGACACGCCGCCCGTTGGGCGGTGCGGGTTCTTCCCGCATGAAGGCGAAATTCATGGCGTTGGACATCGATGCTCCACGGTGCTTGCCGTGCGCCGGGCCGCGAAGTGCGGCGCGCGCAACGTGCGTGTTCAATATAGCCACGGGGCCTGCTTCCGCAAGCCTCGCGATGGGGCTGCCGCATCTGGGTGACACATCAAGATGACACATCTGGGTGACACATCCGGGTGACACATCTGGGGGGGGCACATTCGCGACGAACCGGTCTTGGGCGTGCTCGGCAACGACGAGCAAAGCAGAACCGAGTACGCCGGGCCGAGCACAATGGGCGATGACGCATCCGGCACCGGTCAGGCTGCCCCGGCTTGTCAACAGCCCGCCGGGGATGGTATCCACCTTCAATGACTGCAACGGCAGGGCGAACCGGCCTGCTTCACCCCGCAAAAGGATTGTCGCCATGAAAGTGGAACAGATTTCCGTATTTCTCGAGAACAAGGCCGGACGCCTGGCCGAGGTAACCCACACCCTGGCCGAGGCGGGCATCAACATCCGCGCCCTGTCGCTGGCCGACACCTCGGACTTCGGCATCCTGCGCCTGATCGTGCACGACCACGAAAAGGCCAAGGCCGCCCTGAAGGACAAGGGCTTCACCGTGGGCCGCACCTCGGTGGTGGCCGTGGAAGTGCCCGACCATCCCGGCGGTCTGGACAGCATTCTGCAACTGCTGAGCACGCGCGGCGTCAACGTGGAATACATGTACGCCTTCGTGCAGCAGAACGGCACCAACGCGGTGCTCATCTTCCGCTTCGACCGCACCGACCAGGCCATCGAAGTGCTGAACGAGGCGGGCATCCCCGTCATTTCCGGCGACAAGCTGTACCAGAACTAGGGGCTGCCAGCAGCGCCCTTTCCCTGACCGGATGGGGCCGGGTCCGGTTGCTGCCGGATCCGGCCCTTTTTCCATGGTAACGGGGGCCACTCGGGCGCTGCTCAGTCAATGACACGCCCCGCGCCGCGCTTCCGTGACCGGGGTCACGGAACCCACTGACCATGCGGTGCACGGTGGCCGTGCGGGGGGGCGCGATGCCCGTCAAGCCCAGACCGCGCCACAGCAGGGCCATGACCGGGCGGCGCTCCGTCACACCGATGGTGGGCAGCCACTGCCGCAGATCGCCCTTTCCTTTCGTCAACCCGCTCCCCACGGAGTTTCGCATGCAACGCCTTTCCGCCTGTTCCCTCGACTGTCACGGAGCCTGTTCGCTGGTGGTGCACCTGCCGGACGAAGAAATGTCCGTGCATGACGACCCCACCGGGGGCGTGCGCGTTTCCGGCAACCCGGACCACCCGTTCACGCGCGGGGTGGTCTGCGTCAAGGGGCGCGGGCTGGCCGCCCGCCGCCTGAGCCCCGACCGCATCACCACGCCGCTGGTGCGCGGCGCGGACGGCGCGCTGCACCCGGCCACCTGGGACGAGGCCCTGGCCCTGTGCGCGTCGAAGCTGGACGTCCTGCGTGATACGCCGCAGTCCATCCTGCACTTGCGCGGGTTCGGGTATCGGGGGGCACTGGCGGAGGCCAGCAACTATCTCTTCAACAGCCTGGGCGCGGCCAGCAAGCGCGGCTCGCTGTGCGACGGCGCCGGTGATGCCGCCTGCGAGGCCGACTTCGGCGCGCCGGACCACAACGACAGCGACGACCTGGCCAACGCCGCCGCCATCGTCAACTGGGGCAAGGATCTGGCCCGGTCATCGCTGCATCTGGGGCTGATGGTGCGCGATGCCCGCAAGCGCGGCGTGCCGGTGCTGACCATCTCACCCGGCGGTGACGACAACGACGCCTTCACCGATGCGCGCATCCGCATCCGCCCCGGCAGCGACCGTTTTCTGGCCGCCGCCGCCATTCGCCGCCTGCTGGTCGATGATGCCGTGCCCCCGGCCATCAGCGGGCACACGCGCGGCTTTGCGCACTTCCGGGACATGCTGCTGGCACACAGCGAATCCGATCTGCTGTCCGCCTGCGACGCCACCCCGGCGGACCTGGATACCCTGTGCCGGTGGATGCGCGGTCAGGCGGGCACTGGCGGCCCCACGGCCAGCCTGCTGGGCTGGGGGCTGCAACGCTACTTGCGCGGCGGCGAGAGCGTGCGTTGCATCAACGCGCTGGTCATGCTGTCCGGCAACATGGGCGTTTCCGGCGGGGGGGCGTACTACGGCATTTCCTCCGGCCGCAGCCTGGACCTTTCGTGGGGCAAGAAGGCGGGCACGCCCGCCCGCACCTTCCTGCTGTCGCACCTTGCGCAGGAGCTGGCGCAGGCAGCCCCGCCAGTGCGCTTCCTGTGGGTGGACGCCTTCAACCCGGTAAACCAGTCGCCCGACGCCCCGGCCCTGGCCCGCGCCGTGGAGGGCATCGACTTCACTGTGGTGGTGGAGGCCTTTCTCACCGACACCGCCA
Source organism: Nitratidesulfovibrio sp. (assembly GCF_040373385.1). Lineage (NCBI taxonomy): Bacteria > Pseudomonadati > Thermodesulfobacteriota > Desulfovibrionia > Desulfovibrionales > Desulfovibrionaceae > Nitratidesulfovibrio > Nitratidesulfovibrio sp. The sequence goes on from NZ_JBDXXH010000002.1 coordinate 674,477, forward strand.
GCCGGGCCGATGTGGTGCTGCCCTGCGCGCTGGTGCTGGAACGCGAGGAAATCTTCGGTTCCGCCTACCACAACTACATCGCCTATGCCGCGCCCGCCTGTCCCATGCCCGGCGAGGTACGCCACGACTTCGACATCGCGCGCGGCGTGGCCGAGCGGCTGGCCCGGCCCACTCCCTTCCCGAACCGGGAGGACGTGCTGCGGCAGGCCCTGCGTTCGCCCCAACTTAAAGTATCACTTGAAGAACTGAAAGCCACGGGCTGGACCAAAGCCAAGCGTCCCGCCGTGGCCTGGGAAGGCCTGCGTTTCGCGCATCCGGACGGGCGGTACCACCTGCCCGAGGCCCTGCACCTGAACGGTGCCGCCCCGCCCACGCCGAACGGCGCTGCACAGGACGACTACCCCCTGCACCTGCTGACCCTGCTGGCCCCGGACCATCTCAACTCGCAGGTGGGCCTACCCGAACGCCAGCCGACCGATGATGCGGCCCCGCTCACCGTACAGGTGGCGCCGGAATGCCCGGCCCTGGCCGCGCTGGACATGGCCCGCCCCGTGTTCATCGCCTCGCCGCATGGCCGCATGCCCGTGCAGGTGCAAACCCTGCCCGGCATCCACCCCCGCACGGTCATCATGCCGCGCGGCGGCTGGCTGGCCCATGGCCGTTCGCCCAATGCCATTATCGCCCCGCTGGCCACCGACATGGGCGACAGCACCGCCTATTATGATCAGCGGGTGCGATTGGAGAATTGAAAAAGAAAACGTTATGTTGCTTGTGGAATCCGGGCTCGTAGCACGCTGGAGATTCATGTGTTTATATAGCTATCCATATGGCAGTCATTGACATGCGCATCTTTCGCGGCGTAGCACGAAATAAATATCAGGACGACCACATAAACACACAAAAACTGGATGTCGCGCAATGAAGGCAATCGTCTATTTATTGTTTACAGTGATGCTTTCTGGTTGCATGGCTGTACGCTACTCCAACCGTTCTGCGGACGAGCTGCGAACAGAGAAATATTTTGTTGAAACATGGCGCGAAGAAAAAAACTTAATAGACATTGCTCACAACATATACATGTTTAGCGCAAAATGCGGAAACATTGTAGCTGTAACACTAGATTCAAAAAACAAAAAATATGGTAACGCCAAAATTGAAGTCCCTGGATGGTCGGCAGGAAACGTTATATTAATAATAGAATTCAACGAAACATCAGCGAATAGCACATCAATCACAGCTTGGGATGAAAACAAAAGTTCGTTTTGGGTCTCGAAATATAAAAAAGCTATAGCTGACCCTACACGCTGCGAATAAACCTGTTTTATTCAACCACCTGTCACTCCAACACCAACCGGCTTGCCACGGGCATGCGCCAGCCGGTACCGAAGGCGCGGTCGGTCACCTTCAGGCCGGGCGCGGCCTGCCGCCGCTTGAATTCGGAAATGCGCACCAGCCGCAGCACGTTGTCCACCACGGCGGGGTCGAAGCCTTCGGCCACCACGGCGTTGCGGTCCATGTGGTGCACCACGCTACGCTCCAGGATGGCGTCCAGCACCTCGTACGGGGGCAGGCTGTCGGTATCCTTCTGGTCGGGCCGCAACTCCGCCGAGGGGGCCTTGTCCAGAATGGCCGCGGGGATCAGGTCGTACCCGGCCTGCGCATTGCGCCAGCGGCACACCCGGTACACCAGCGTCTTGGGCACGTCGGCGATGACCGCAAGTCCCCCGGCCATGTCGCCGTAGATGGTGCAGTAGCCCACGGCCAGCTCCGACTTGTTGCCAGTGGTCAGCAGCACCGCGCCCGACTTGTTGGAAACGGCCATCAGCAGGTTGCCCCGGATGCGCGACTGGATGTTTTCCTCGGTCACGTTGCGCTCGGTGCGGCCCAGCGCGCCGAACACCGGCGCCAGCGCCGCGTCGAAGCCCGCCATCAGCGGGCCGATGGGCACCGTATGTACCGTGTCAGCAGGCAGGCCCAGATTACGGGCCACGGCCAGCGCATCGGTCACGCTGCCTTCGCTGGAATGGGGCGAGGGCATCAGCAACGCCCGCACGTTCTCCGGCCCCAGCGCCTCTGCCCCGACAGCCGCCACCAGTGCCGAATCCACCCCGCCGGAAAGGCCCAGCACCGCGCCGGTGAACCCGCACTTGCGGGCATAGTCGCGGGTGCCCATGACCAACGCATGCCACACCTGCGCCTCCGGCTCCGCCGGGTCCGGGCAGATGGTGCCCGTGCCCGCCGCAACGTCCACCAGCACCGTGTCTTCCTCGAACGGGCGCCCGCGTGCAATAAGGTGTCCCACCGCGTCGAACGCCACGCTCTTGCCCGCGAACAGCAGGTCATCGTTGCCGCCCACCTGGTTGGCGTACAGCACCGGCACCCGGTAGCGCGAGGCCACGCGCGACAACATGCGCTCGCGCACCGCCTGCTTGCCCAGCGTGAACGGCGAGGCCGAGAGGTTGATGATGACGTCGACTCCCGCCAATCCGAGGTCCGCCACCGGGTCGGTCTCGTACTGGCGGTGTTCCTGCCAGAACGTCTTGTCGTTCCAGATGTCCTCGCACACCGTGACGCCCAGCCGCCAGCCCGCCACCGTCACCGCGCCGCAGTTCACCCCCGGCTCGAAGTACCTGCGCTCGTCGAACACGTCGTACGTGGGCAACAGCACCTTGCGCGTGGCCACCGTTACCGTGCCCTCGTGCAGCAGCACCGCCGCGTTGTGCAGCCGGTTGCCCACCGGCGTGGGGTTGGGCACCGGCGCGCCCACCAGCACCGGCGGCGCATCCTTCAGCCGCAGGGCCAGCGCCTCCAGCGCCTTGCGGCAGCCAGGCACAAAGTCGCGCCGCAGCAGCAGGTCGCGCGGGGGGTACCCGCAGATGGCCAGCTCCGGCGTGACGCACAGCCCCGCACCCCGCGCGGCCGCTTCGTGCGCCGCCGCCTCGATGCGCGCCGCATTGCCCGCCACGTCGCCCACCACCATGTTCAACTGCAACAACGCGATGTTCATTGATGTTCTCCGGAATGACAGAGGCTGGGATGGACCTCGGGGAGAGGGGAGAAAACTTTTGGAAAAGTTTT